>JBIOFK010000021.1:0-23466 GCA_044447065.1 Actinomycetales bacterium
CGACCTGGGCCAGGAAGTCCGGATCACGGGCCACCGCCGTCTCCGCCAGGGACTCCTCGATCAGTCCCAGCCCGGTCGCGGTGATCCGGGACCTCGCGTCCCGCAGCGCGGCCAGGGCGATCCGCAGCGCATCCGGACCCACCAGGCCCTGGGCGGCAGCGGCGCCCAGGACCGGGTAGCGGGGCTGGACCGGGACCCCGGTCAGCGTCGCCGACGGCAGCACCGCCGCCCCCGTACTGAGACGGGTGCGGGCGTCACGGATCCCGATCCCCAACACCGCCTGCAGATACTCCGCCGTCCCCCTAAACGCAGACCGAACGGACCCGGACCCGGCGCCACCGCCGGCTGCGGAGCCCGTGGCGGCTGACGCGGAGCCTCCTCTGGACACGGATCCGGCCGGGACACCGGCCGGGGAGTCGAAGGCGAACACCGCCCTACCCGCATCCACCCGCTCGGGGGTGTTCGCCGCCAGATTCGCCGCATCCACCGCCGACGCCGCCGTGATCTGCAGGAACCCCGCCAGCCGGGCAATCCGCTCGATATCCAGCAACGCGCGCACCAGCGACGGCGCATCCAACAGCGCCGCACCGGCCGGAAACGTGGTGGCGGCATCCGCCAACTCGGACCGCAAACGGGAGAACAGCCCCGGCACATCAGACTCCAGAGTTTCTGACACCGGCCCGAAGGCCTGGCCATCACCATTCGGGCCAGCGTTTGGATCCACCGCCGGACGTTCGGTGCGAGGAGCCGAGACCGGACGCTCGGAGCCAGGAGCGGACGCCAGCCGATCAGGCTCCGGGAGTCCGGCGGCCGGAGCCAGGTCAGGAACACCACCCGCGGAATCCGCAACACCCGTGGCGTAGGTCAGCCCTCCGTCGGTCGCCGGCAAACCCGAACCCGCAGCACGGACCGGGACATGACCGGCAGGTACTGCCGGGTCCGGGGTCGTCCGCTGCTTCGAGTCCATACAAGAATTTTATGTGAAAACATATTCGACTGGAAAGGCGACCTCGCCCGTATGTGCATACCAATGGGCAGGAAACTGCCTGTGGAGGAGAAGTGCGCCACCGAGCGAACTCGTCGGGTGCGACGACCCGGCAGATCAACACCGCAGAACCGGGCCCGGGCCGTTGGCCCACGTCCTGGGCCGCGTTGGTCGGGACGGCAGAACGTGGGCCAGATCGGCGGCCCGGAAGGTGGCGTGAGACATGGCGCGCACATCGGCATCCGAGGCACGAGCCGGTGTCACCAGACCTGCCGGGTCGACTGATTTCGAGGACGTCAGCGCCAGAATTCGGCAAGCTGCCCGGCAAGGACTCGGCCTTGGTCATAACCAGCCCGAGCAGCGTGCGGACGCAGCGACAGATCCATCGCATTGGCGCCGAACATGTGCTCGGAGTCGCTATCCGGCATGATGGTTTCGACTCTGCTGCCGCTGGCGCGTAGTTCGTCGACCTGCGCTGCAAGATGCATGCCCCACTCCAGCGGCGCCCGTGATCTGCCGCCAAATGGCGACAGCACCAGCACCCGTCCGTATCCTGCCGCCAGATCGGCATTCTCGCTGGATCGCCGGTAGCCGCCGTCGATGTATCGGCTGTCACCGATCCTGTAGGCGGATCCGCTGGAACAGCTGGCCGCGACGGCGTCCACGAGGTCGACACCGCTGTGGCGGTCGAACACGACGGGTTCACCGGTATGGGCGTTGACTGCCGGGATGAGCACCGTTCGTTCCGGCCAGTGCAGGCTCGGCAGCCTGGCGGCGACGGTAGCGCGCCACTGCGTCTGCCTGGAGCCATCCGACGCCGCATCAATGTCGAGCGCCGCCGCACCCAGTCTGCGGCGCATATCGGCAGGGTCATCAGCGGCGGCAATGATCTCGCTCGTCCTGCGCATATTGTCCACCACCTGCCCAAGGCGAACGTGGCCGCCGTCGGATCCGGTCCGACCTGTCCGTTGCAGGGGCGCAGCGGAAAGGATGTCGGCAAGCAGCTGGTTCGGGCTCGCGCCGGTTATCTGGGCCGCGGTCGTTGATCCGGCGGACGTGCCGATGATCAGATCGGCCTCGGTCACGTCCAACCCCGCATCAATCAGGCCGGCGATGACGCCGATCAGCCACGCATTGCCTGCCGATCCGGCACCGCCGAGGACCAACGCTCGCGCACCCGCGGCGCGCACCGAGCTTGTGGCGTCGCCCTGCGGCTGATCCTGTTCGGAATTAGGACGGTCGCGGTCGCCGTCGCCGGGCGCGCCGCCGAGCGTGAAAGTGCGCGCGGCGATGCCATCGGGAACTGTTGTCGAAGTGAGGCGCAGAGGTAAAGAAGGTGTTGTGTTCAAGGGAGTCGCCTTTCGCGAATTGCCTATCAGGCGCTCCCGGTGGCGACTATCTCAGTCGCGCAATCGTGGACTGCAGGGGAGCGCCCACTGTGGATACTGCGTTCATGGGTCTCACCTCCTGCCGATTGATCACGATTAACCGAAAGCTAGCACGGCGGCGACGCGGTGCGCAACGGTCAAGGCCGAAACATTTCCATCGGCCGCCGGCGCGGGCCCGAATGAGGTCTTCTTCGAATTCCGTCCCGACGGCGGCGCCTGGCATGAAACACGTCCGCCACGTCAACAGGCAGTAGCCTCAACTGACCGACACTTCGAAAAGGATCCTTCAGTTGCCAACCCGCCCCGACCCGGACAGACCGCCCACCATCGTCGCGACGTCGGGCGGCTACCTCCCGGGCGAACGCAGCAGGCTCGCGTTCGGGCCCCTGGTGCGGCACGCCGTCGAGCTATCCGGCGCGTCCGGACGGGCGCCAAGAATCACCCACGTCGGCACGGCCGCCGGGGACCAGCGTGCCGGCCAGGCCGACCTGAGCGAGGCGGCGCGCACGGCCGGCTTCGACCTGAGCCATCTGAACCTGTTCACCATGCCCAACATCGGGGATATCGAGGGCCATCTGCTGGACCAGGACGTGGTCTGGGTGGGCGGCGGCTCGCTGGTCAACCTGCTCGCGGTGTGGCGTGCGCACGGGCTGGATGAGGTGCTGCGCCGCGTGTGGCAGGCCGGCGTGGTCCTCGCGGGCATCTCCGCGGGGTCCATCTGCTGGTTCCGCGGCGGCACCACAGACTCCTTCGGCCCGGCGCTGCGCCCTGTCACCAACGGCCTCGCCCTGCTGCCCTACGACAACGGGGTGCATTACGACAGCGACCCCGGCCGGCGTCCGCTGGTCCATGCGCTGGTTGCGGAGGGGACGCTGGGCGAAACGCATTGCACGGACGACGGCGTGGGGCTGGTTTACCGGGGCACGTCCCTGGTCGGGGCGGTCACCGAGGCCCGCGGACGGGCGGCGTATATCGTACGCCCGGCCGCGGCGGACGGTGAGCCTGTTCTGGAAGAGCGAATGGAGCCGGCGCTGCTGATCTGAGCCCGGAACGGCGCGGATTTCCGCTGGTTTTCCAGCCGCCGTGCCCCCGTCCGCCGGAGTGATCGAAATGACATTCGGGCGCCGGGAATGCAAAAATGGTTCAAATGAGCACTTCACAGGCCACATCACAGGCCCCCGCTTCTTCCTCGGATAAGTCATTCTTCGGTCACCCCCGCATGTTGGCTAATCTGTTCAGCGTCGAACTGTGGGAGCGTTTTTCCTACTACGGCATGCAAGCAATCCTTGCCTACTACATGTACTTCAGTGTCACCCAGGGCGGGCTTGGCCTAGACAAGACCCTTGCCCTCAGCCTGGTCGGCGCGTATGGCGGCGGCGTCTATCTCTCCACCATCCTCGGCGCCTGGCTTGCCGACCGGGTTTTCGGATCCGAGCGCGTCCTGTTCTACAGCGCCATGCTGATCATGGCCGGCCACCTCTCCCTGGCCCTGCTGCACGGCGTCGGAGGGCTCGCCACGGGCCTGATCTTGATTGCCATCGGCAGCGGCGGTCTCAAGGCCAACACCACCGCCCTGGTTGGTACGCTCTACGCGCCGACCGATACCCGCCGCGATGCGGGATTCTCCATCTTCTACATGGGCATCAACCTCGGCGCCCTCTTCGGGCCCCTCATCACGGACCTGCTGCGCACCACCCCGGGGCTCGGGTTCCACTTCGGTTTCGGAGCCGCCGCCCTCGGCATGGCCATTGGCCTGGTCTGGTACGGAGTCACCCGTAAGAACCTGCCGGAGGAGGCACACCGTGTAGCCAATCCGCTTCCCGCGGCGCAGCGGACCCGGATGATCCTCATCGGGGTCGGCGGCATCATCGTCATCCTCGCCCTCGTGCTGACCAACGTTGTCACTGCCGACAATCTGGCGCTCGTGGTCGCGGTCGTCGCCGTGCTGGCCTCCATCGCGTACTTCACGGTGATTTTCCGTTCCCGGCTGGTCACTGCCCTCGAACGCAAGCGGGTCACCGCGTTCATTCCGCTGTACCTGGCCAGCGCCGCATTCTGGGCCCTGTTCCAGCAGCAGTCCACCTTCATTGCGACCTACTCCGATGTGAAACTGGACCGCAACATTCTGGGCTGGGAGATGCCTCCGGGCTGGGTTCAGTCCATCAACCCGATCTTCATCATCATCTTCGCCGGTGTCTTCGCGGCACTGTGGACCAAACTCGGCGACCGCCAGCCCAGTTCACCGCTGAAGTTCTCCCTCGGCCTGGGCATCATGGGCCTGGCCTTCCTGGCCTTCATTCCACTGGCCGGCGGCGGACCGCACAGCACGCCGCTGATAGCACTGGCCGGCATCCTGCTGCTGTTCACGTTTGCAGAGCTGTCCCTGTCCCCGATCGGCCTGTCGGTCACCACCAAGCTGGCCCCGGCCGCGTTCCACACCCAGATGGTGGCCCTGTTCTTCCTGTCCGTGTCGCTGGGAACCACAGTTTCCGGCATGCTGGCCGGACTGTACAGCCCGTCGAACCAGGTGCCGTACTTCCTGTTCGTCGGGATCACCGCCGTCGTCCTGGCCCTGTGCCTGGTCGCGGCAACCCCCGCCATCAAGAGGCTGATGGGCAACATCAAGTAAGCCCAACGCGGCACAGCACCACAGCAATAACCCGCCGAACGCCCGCGGACGGAACACAACACCACGGGACATGGCGGATCAGGCACAGCGGCATCGACGGCAGGGGCAGGGCATGGAAAGCACGGACGTCCCCGTCCGCCTGCGCCGGTACATCGATCCGCCCGGCGGGGAGCCGGAAATCCTGCTCCCCGCCGGGGACGTCACGGAGGGCGTGGTGCGGGTGGGCGGTACCGTCCGGCGGCCGGCCCAGCCGCAGTCCTTCGCCGTCGCCGCCTTCCTTGACCATCTTCAGCGGCAGGGCTTCGACGGCAGCCCCCGGTTCCTGGGCCGGGACAGCCGTGGCCGGGACGTACTGACGTTCCTGGCCGGGCGATGCGCCGGATCCCCGCCGGAATCCTGGGCACAGTCGGAGGAACTGCTGGCCTCCGTTGCCGTCCTGGTCAGGCGGCTGCACACCGCAGCCGCCGGCTATGACCCGGTCCTGGAGCCGTTCCCGCCCCGGGCGGTGGCGCAGGATCCGCCGGAGCTGGTCTGCCATCTGGACGTCACACCGCAGAACGTCGTAGTCCGTGACGGCAAGGCCGCCGGCGTGATCGATTTCGACCTGGCCGGGCCGACCACCGCGCTCAAGGACTCCTTGAACGCGGCGATGCACTGGGTGCCGCTGCGCGACCCCGCGGACCTGGACCCGGGCTGGAAGGGAGTGGACCAGCTGCGCCGGCTGCGGATCTTCGCCGACGCGTACGGCTGGACCGCCGCCGAACGCTCGGCCCTGCCGAAGCTTGGCGCGGATGCCGCCGGGCTGAGCCGCCAGCGGATGCTACACAACGCGGAAACCCTGGGTGGCGGCTGGGCCCGGATGTGGAGCGAAGGCGTGGGGGACGTGATCCTGCGCCGGCGGGAGTGGCTGCTGCGCGAGCGCGACTCTATCCTGCGGGCCCTGCTTGACCCCGGCTTGCCGGGCTAACCCCGCCCTGCTTGACCCCGGCCTGCCGGACTAGGCGCCCCGGCACGGCCCCGGGCTAGACGGCCCGGCCCCGCGTCAGCACTCCTAGACTGCGGTGCCGGTGTGCTGCGCGTTGGAGAGGGCAAATATGAAGATGGCGGCGATGATCAGCCACACCAGCGCGTAGCCGGCAAGCGCCAGGTAATTCATCACCAGTCCCGCGATGGCCAGCCCACGGCCCCGCGGGGATTCGCGGCGCAACCCCATGTGCCCGAGCACTATGCCCGCAATGGGAACCACTATCAGCGCGCCGAAGCCCACGATGCTGGCGATCCCGATGATCATGCTGCTCAGGCTCAGCCCGTTGGACACGCCCTGCGGGTAGTTCTGCGGCTGATAGTTGCCGCCGGGCTGGGGGTACTGCTGCGCTGGGGGATACGTCACGGCTCCATCCTAGATGTCCCGTCCGGTAGGTCAAACGCCTGCCTCAGTCGTCGGCGCCGACGGGGCCGAGTTCGTGCATTTCATGCAGCCGTTCCAGCGACATGCTGTAGCCGCGCCAGCCCAGTCCGCAGACGTACACGTCCGACGAGGCGCGGAACAGGTCCTGGGTGTCGGTGCCGAAGTGCCGGTAGAGCTGGGTGATGTGCACGACGGCGACGGGCAGGCTGGCATCTTCGAGCGCGTCCAGCAGCGGGCGGCCATACGGGGTCAGCCCGGCCGGGTTGAGGATGATGGCGTCCATGTTCTCGGCGTTCCCGTGCAGCCACTCGACCAGCGCGCCCTCGTAGTTGGACTGAAAGTGCGAGAGCCGCACACCGAGCCGTTCGGCGGTGGCGTCCAGGTCGGCGGTGATGTCCGCCAGCGTCTTGGTGCCGTAGCGGGCTTTGCGCTTGCCCAGGCGGTTCAGGTTGGGTCCGTTGAGGACTGCCACATGCATATCCGTACCTCATCTGTCGGCGGCCGCCACCGGCGGCCGGATTGGTGTCACGGGCGCGGGCGGCCTGCCCCGGACGTCCGTGTGCGAAAGCTTACTGTCTGCTTCCGGTATCCGCCGAAGGCGGTCATCGGGGGCCAGCGGTGTCCAGACCGCGTCCTCTCTGGCATGCTGGTGCCATGGCTAGCCGCGCGGGCACTGTTGCCCTACCCTCAGACCTTGTCGACCTCACCGCCCTGCTGGACGCGTACTACGACGTGGCTCCGGATCCGCGGAATCCCGACCAGCGGGTGGTGTTCGGAACCAGCGGCCACCGCGGATCCAGCCTCAAATCCTCGTTCAACGAGAACCATATCGCCGCGATCACCCAGGCGATCGTGGAATACCGGTCCGGGCAGGGCATCAGGGGGCCGCTGTTCCTGGGCAAGGACACTCACGCGCTCAGCGAGCCGGCGCAGAACACCGCTCTTGAGGTGCTGGCGGCCAACGGCGTCACCGTCCTCATTGATGCCCGCCACGGCTTCACCCCCACCCCGGCGGTGAGCCACGCGATCCTGGCCTACAACAACGGAGCCCCGGTCGAGCAGGCGGACGGCATCGTCGTCACGCCCTCGCACAACCCGCCGGGCGACGGCGGCTTCAAGTACAACCCGCCGCACGGCGGCCCCGCCGATTCGGATGCCACGGGCTGGATTGCCCGGCGCGCCAACGAGTTAATGGAAAACGGGCTCGACGGCGTCCGCCGGGTGCCGCTGGCGCAGGCCCTGGCCGCGGACACCACCGGGAAGTTCGACTTCCTGAGCAGCTACGTCGACGATCTGCCCGCCGTGCTGGACCTGGATGCGATCCGCGGCTCCGGGCTGCGGATCGGCGCGGATCCGATGGGCGGCGCCTCGGTGGACTACTGGGGCGAGATCGGCGAGCGCCACCAGCTGGACCTGACGGTGGTCAACCCGACGGTCGATCCGCAGTGGGCGTTCATGACCCTGGACTGGGACGAGAAGATCCGGATGGACTGCTCCTCCCCCGCCGCCATGGCCTCCCTGATCAGGGCGCTGGAGCCCGCCGCGGACGGAACCACCCCGTACGACATCGCCACCGGCAACGACGCGGACGCGGACCGGCACGGCATCGTCACTCCCGACGCGGGGCTGATGAACCCGAACCACTATCTGGCCGTCGCCATTCAGTACCTGTATACGCACCGGGACCAATGGCCCTCCGACGCCTCCGTGGGCAAGACGCTCGTCTCCTCCTCCATCATCGACCGGGTCGCGGCGGAACTGGGCCGCACCCTGGTGGAGGTCCCGGTCGGCTTCAAATGGTTCGTTCCCGGGCTGCTCTCCGGCGAGGGCGTCTTCGGCGGCGAGGAATCCGCCGGCGCCTCGTTCGTCAAACGGGACGGCTCGGTCTGGACCACCGATAAGGACGGCATCCTGCTGGCCCTGCTCGCCTCCGAAATCACCGCCGTGACCGGCAAGACCCCGTCCCAGCACTACGGGGACCTGACCGCGAAGTTCGGTTCGCCGTCGTACGCCCGGATCGACGCGCCGGCCAGCCGGGAGCAAAAGGCGGCGCTGGGCAAACTGGCCGCCGCCGACGTCACCGCCACCACCCTGGCCGGTGAGGAGATCACCGCCAAGCTCACTGAGGCACCCGGCAACGGCGCGTCCATCGGCGGGCTGAAGGTGACCACGGAGAACGCCTGGTTCGCCGCGCGGCCCTCCGGCACCGAGGACGTGTACAAGATCTACGCCGAGTCCTTCAGGGGCGACGAGCACCTCAAGCAGGTCCAGGCCGAGGCCAAGGCACTGGTGGACGGCGTCATCGCCTAAACGCGCAAGGCCTACGCGTGCAGGCCGTGCTCGTGGCGGGTATGGCTGGCCGGCTCGAACTGGAAGGTGCTGTGTTCGACGCTGACGTCGAAGTGCCTGGCCACGCACTGCTGGAGCGAATCGAGCATCAGCGGGGCGTGGCCGTCATGGAAGCAGCTCTCGTCCAGCACCACGTGCGCCGTGAGGACGGGCAGCCCGGTGGCGATCTGCGAGGCATGCAGGTCGTGGACGGCGACGACGTGCGGCAGGGCGAGAATGTGTTCGCGGACCACGCCCAGGTCCAGCCCCGCGGGAGTGGACTCCAGCAGGACGCTGACCGTCTCCAGCAGCAGCTTCACGGTGCGCGGCAGGATCAGCGCGCCGATCAGCAGGGCGACGACGGCGTCCGCGCGGTACCAGCCGGTCGCCCCGATGATCACGGCGGCGGCGATCACGGCCACGGATCCGAGCGCGTCGTTGAGCACCTCCAGGAACGCGGCCCGCATGTTGAAGTTGCTCGTCCGGCCGCCGGCGAGGACCAGCAGCGCAATGATGTTGCCCGCGAGGCCGATACCGCCGAAGAGCGCCATTTCACCCGCCGCGACCGGGGACGGGGTGACCAGCCGCTGGATGCCCTCCACCAGCACCACGAGGCCGACGGCGAGCAGGACGGCCGCCTGCGCGGTGGCTGCCAGCACCTCGGCCCGGGCGAACCCCCAAGTCCGCTTGTCAGACACGGGACGGGTCAGCAGCCTCGCGGCCAGCAGCGCCATCGCCAGCCCGCCAGCGTCCGTGAGGACGTGCGCGGAGTCGAACAGCAGCGCCAGCGAGCCGGTGATCCACGCGCCGATGAGCTGCAGCACAAAGACCAGCAGGGTCACCGCCAGCGCAATGCCCAGCCGACGCTGGTTGGCGCCGGCCCCGTGCGCGTGGCCGTGCGCGTGGCTATGCGGCGCATCATGCGGCGGCGGGGATCCGGACATGCCTCAATGCTACTGGCCGCGGCGGGGTGCCGGGCCGTGGCCGCCGCGGGGAGCCGTGCCGCAGCCGCGGCGGGAAGCCGGGCGGCCAGCCGATATCCTTAGCTGTTGAAAACGTCAGAAAGGGAATGCGCCAATGAGCATGCTGGGCACCGATTGGTCCATCCACGGAGACGGGAAATCCATCGCGCCCGGCGAGGTGGTCGCTCCCCGCGAACGGCTTAGCTGGCCCCGAACCATCGGCATCGGCATGCAGCACGTGGTCGCCATGTTCGGCGCCACCTTCCTGGTCCCGATCCTGACGCACATGCCGCCGGCCACCACCCTGTTCTTTTCCGGCATCGGCACCATCGCGTTCCTGCTGCTCACAGCGGGGAAGGTACCCAGCTACCTGGGCTCCAGCTTCGCTTTTATTGCCCCGATCACCGCCTCCCAGTCCACCTACGGCATTCCCGGAGCGCTCGGCGGCGTGGTGATGGCCGGCGTCGTGCTGGCCCTGATCGGCCTGGTCGTGCAGCGCTTCGGCGCGGGCTGGATCAACCGGTTGATGCCGCCGGCGGTCACCGGCACCATCGTGGCGCTGATCGGACTGAACCTCGCCCCCGCGGCCAAGGCGAACTTCACCGCCGCCCCGGTCACGGCGCTGGTCACCCTGGTGGTCATCATCCTGGTCAGCGTGCTGTTCCGCGGCATCCTGGGCCGGCTGTCCATCCTGGTCGGCGTACTGGCCGGCTACCTAGTGGCGGTAATGCGCGGTGAGGTGGACTTCACCACCGTTAGCGGGGCGGCCTGGATCGGGCTGCCCTACTTCCAGTTCCCGGCCTTCCACGCCGGCGTCATCGGATTGTTCGTTCCGGTGGTGCTGGTGCTCGTGGCGGAAAACGTCGGCCATGTGAAATCGGTGGCACAGATGACCGGCGCCAACCTGGATCCGGTGGCCGGGCGCGCGCTGCTGGCGGACGGGTTGGCCACCACGCTGGCCGGTCTGGGCGGCGGCTCCGGAACCACCACGTACGCGGAGAATATCGGCGTCATGGCCGCCACCCGCGTCTATTCGACGGCCGCCTACTGGGTGGCCGCGTTCACGGCTTTGGTACTGAGCTTTTCGCCCAAATTCGGCGCGCTGATAGCGACCGTTCCGGCCGGGGTGCTCGGCGGCGCGGCGACCATGCTGTACGGAATGATTGGCATCCTGGGGGCGCGGATCTGGGTCGAGAACAAGGTCAATTTCGCCAACCCCGTCAACCTGACCACGGCCGCCGTCGCCCTGATCATCGGCATCGCGGACTACACCTGGACCATCGGCAACCTCGTCTTCGCCGGGATCGCCCTGGGCACGGCGTCCGCGCTGGTGATCTACCACGGGATGAGCGCGCTGGCCCGGTGGCGTGGCACCGCGCTCACGTAGCTGCCCTTCGCGCAGCTGAGGCCAGCCGACTCGGGGCCACGCCGTTGGCCCGGCCAGGCCGCCGGCTCAGATGCCGTTGAGGGCTTCCGAGGTGGCCATCGTGACGTAGCGGGCGGGTTCGGCCAGTGCCGCCTCGACGGAGCGGGCCACCTCCACGGCACTGGCCGCCGCCACCACGCCGCGGTCGGAGAGTTGGCGCGCGCTGACCTCAATCCGCCCGGCCACCATCACCACGGGTATGCCGAGGGCGGCGGCGGCCTCCGCCACACCGATGGGGGCTTTCCCGGCCAGTGACTGCGCGTCCAGGGATCCCTCCCCGGTGATCACCAGGTCCGCCCCGGCGAGCGCCCCGTGCAGCCCGACCAGGTCCGTCACCAGGTGGAAGCCGCGCTCGATCCGGGCGTTGGCCAGGGCCAGGAACGCCGCGGGGAAGCCTCCCGCCGCCCCAGCGCCCGGAACATTGACGTCCCTGCCGGTGGCGGCGCGGAACAGGGAGGCGGCGTTGCGCAGTCCCGCGTCCAGCAGCTCCAGCCCGTCGGCGTCGGCGCCCTTCTGCGCCCCGAACACGTGCGCGGCGCCGTCCGGGCCGTAGAGCGGGTTGTCCACATCCACGGCCAGCCTGATGGTGGCGGCGGACAGCCGCGGATCCAGCCCGGAGGCGTCCAGGGAGACGGCATCGGCGAGCGCGCCGCCGCCCAGCGGAACCAGGTGGCCGCCCGCGTCCAGCAGCCGCAGTCCGAGCGCGCGCAGCGCCCCGGTGCCCGCGTCGGTCATCGCCGAACCGCCCAGGCCTAGCACGATCTCGGTGGCGCCGGCATCCAGGGCGGCGGCGATCAGCTGCCCGCAGCCGTAGGAATGGGCGCGCAGCGCGTTTTCCGGGGTGGGTTCGCACAACAGGTAGCCGCTGGCCTGGGCGGTCTCGATCACCGCCGTCGTTCCCCGGATGGCCCACGCCGCTCCGGTGGGGCGCAGGATGGGGCCGACGACGGCGTTGAGCCGCTCCTCGTAGCCGGCCGCCACCGCGGCCTCGAGTGTTCCCTCGCCGCCGTCGGCCACGGGCAGCAGGGTGACGACGGCATCCGGATAGACGCGCAACGCCCCCTCCGCCATGGCGGCGGCCGCCTCGGTGGCGGTCAGCGTGCCCTTGAACTTGTCCGGCGCAATCAGAATCCTCACAGGCCCACTCTAGACGCGGGCCTAGGTCCAATAGCCGCGCTGGCGCATGACACCGGCCAGCACATCGGCCCGGTCCGTCATGACGCCGTCCACGCCCAGATCGAACAGACTGTGCATCTGCGCCGCGTCGTTAATGGTCCAGACGTGGACCTGCAGGCCCAGCGCGTGCGCCCGGGCCACGGACCGGGCCGTCACGACGGGGAGGAAGCGGTACCGGACCGGGACCTGCAGGCAATCGACGTCGTGCAGGATCCGCCGCAGCAGCCACCGCGGCGCCCACGGAGACAGCGCCACGAAGGCCGCCGTGCACAGCGCCCCGGCGGAGCTGCACACCGGCCGGCTGAGCAGCCTCAGCACCGCGCGCCGTCGCCGGTCCGAGAAGGACGCCACACAGATGCGGTCGTGCAGGGCCTGGTCTTCGATGATCCGGGCGACGGCGGCCACGGAGCCGCGGTCCTTGATGTCCAGGTTGATGCGGGTGCCCGGCAGTGCGCCGATCAGTTGCGCCAGGGTCGGGATCGGCTCGGTGCCGCCGATCCGGGCCCGCGCGACGTCCGCGGCCGTTAGCCCGGCAATGGCGCCGCCGGCATCCGTGACCCGGTCCAGGCTGGCGTCATGGAAGACCACCGGCACGCCGTCGGCGGTGGTGTGCACGTCGGTTTCCACATGCGTGTAACCGAGCGCGACTGCACGGTGGAAAGCCGGCAGGGAATTTTCCAGGCCCTCGGGCGAGAACCCGCGGTGCGCGAAGGCCAGCGGGACGGGGGATGCCAGGAACGGCAGGACGTTATCCACGGGCCGGTTACCGGGCCCGGCGGCCGGCGAGCAGGCCCTCGATGACCTGGGCCACGCCGTCGTCGTCAAAATGCGGCGCCTGCAGGTTGGCCGCGTCCCGGGCCGCCGGGTGCCCGCTGGCCATGGCGTAGCCGGAGCCGGCCCAGCGGAGCATCTCAATGTCGTTGGGCATGTCGCCGAAGGAGACGACATCCGCCGCGTCGATGCCGCGCGACTGCGCATAGGCGGCCAGCGCGACGGCCTTGTTCACCCCCGCGGGCCCGAGTTCCAGCAGGGCCTGGGTGGGTGCCGAGTGGGTGACCGACAAGGTCTCCTCCAGGGCGCGGCGCACGAGCGCCAGGAACTCGTCAGGGCCGCACTCGGAGGTGATCGCCAGGAACTTCACGATGCCGGAACCGGAGCCGGAACCCAGCGTCTCCGCCAGCGGTGCGGGCAGCACGTCGGAGAGCAGCTCCACGGAGCCGGGTTCGATAAAGTCCGGTTCCAGATGGAATCCGTCCAGCCCCTCGGCCGCGAACCGGGCCGAGGGCACCAGGGCGGCGATCACCCGCCGTGCGTGCAGCACCGTGTCCCGGTCCAGCAGCCGGGAGGAGAGGACCTGCTCCGCGGCCAGGTCATAGACCACCGCGCCGTTGGAACAGATCACCGTCCCGGTGTGGCCCAGCTGTTCCCGCAGCGGACCCAGCCAGCGCGGCGGCCTGCCGGTGACGAACACAATTTCCACCCCCGCGTCCCGGGCCGCCGCGAACGCCGCCACCGTCCGCGGGCTGATTTTGCCGTCGCGGCCGAGAATCGTGCCGTCGACGTCACTCGCAATTAGCCGCATCCTCCAAGGCTATCGCCCGCGGCCGCCGCGGCCGGACTGCCACCGGCCTGACTGCGGCGGCCGGACTGCTCGGTGATGCCGCCGCATCCGGACCGCTAGCGGCCGAACAGTCCGGTGATCCTGGCGCGGCCGAGCGTGTGCGAGAACAGGTTGAAGCCGAGGATCGCCGGGGTGGCGCCGGCCGGAATGTCCAGCCGCTCGACGTCGACCGCGTGCACCACGACCATGTAGCGGTGGATCTTGTGGCCCGCGGGCGGTGCGGCACCCATGAAACCCGCGAAGCCGCCGTCGTTCTTCAGCGTCACCGTACCGGCGGGCAGCGCACCCTCGGTGTTCGCGGCGCCGGCCGGCAGGGAGGTCACGGCGGCCGGGAGGTTGAAGGCGGCCCAGTGCCAGAATCCGCTGGCCGTGGGGGCATCCGGGTCGTACATGGTGACCGCGAAGCTGCGGGTGGCCGCCGGGAAGCCGCTCCAGCTCAGCTGCGGCGACTCGTTGGCCCCGCCGAGGGACGGGTCGTCCGCGAGCTGCGGCGTCGCCAGCGTGCCTCCATCGGCAAGGGATTCGCTGCTGAGCGTGAACTCCGCGGCGTCCGGGAGGTCCTGGTACGGATCGTAGGTCATGACTGTCCTTCCTGGGGTACGGTACCGGCGGTCGGTACCAGCAGGCCGTGCGCTCGGGCGGTGCGCAGTTCCGCGCGGTCCGGCGGGTTGGCTCCGGCGCGCGAGACGGTGACGGCGGCGGCGGCTGCCGCGTAGGCCAGCACCGCCCGCCACTCCTCCGGCGGCTGCGAGCGCAGTTCATTCCGGCGCTGGGCCCCGTCGAGTTCCCGGTCCACCAGCGCGGACAGCAGCGCGGCCATGAAGGAGTCGCCTGCCCCTACCGTATCGGCTACCTCCACCGGCACAACAGGGGCGCTCGATTCCCCGCCGCGGCTGACGGCCCATGGCCCCTTGGCCCCGCGGGTCACGACGACGACGGCGGGTCCCTCCCCCCGGGTTCCGTCGCCCCCGGTTCCGTCCGCCGTTGTTCCGATCGCCAGCCAGCGGCGGGCCGATTCGAGCGGATCCGCGCCCGGGTAGAGCCACGCCAGGTCCTCATCGGAGGCCTTGACCACATCCGCGAGGCGCACGAACGCCTCCGCCTGCCGCCGGGCGTGCTCCACGTCCGTGATGATCGAGGGTCGGCAGTTCGGATCGTAGGAGATGGTGGCCCGGGGGTGGGCCCTGCGGACCAGGTCCAGCACCTGGCCGGCTCCCGGGGCGAGCATCGAGGCGATGGAGCCGGTGTGCACCAGTGTGGTGGACTGCAGCATGACCTCGGATCTCTCCCCCATGCCCGGCAGTTCCCAGTCCATTGCGAACGCGTAGCTGGCGGAGCCGTCGTCGGCGATGGTGGCCCGGGCGACACTGGTGGGCCAGGCGTCCGGCGGCAGCGGAACAAGGACGCCGTTGCCGTGCAGGTGCGCGGAAATCAGCGGCCCGTACGCGTCCTGCCCGAACCGGCCCAGGAACTGCACCGGGTGCCCGAGCCGGGCCAGGCCGACGGCGACGTTGAGCGGGCTCCCGCCCACGTGCGGTACCGGCTCGGCGCCGGAATGAAGCACTTCGTCGATGAGGGCTTCGCCTATGACCGTGAGCATGCTCCCACTGTAGCGATCAGCCGCCCCGGGGTGACCTTCTTTTATCTGCGCCTGGAACTCAGAGACTGGCCAGGACCAGGTCCCGGCAGACGGCCCAAGCCTCGGTGGCGGGGTCGATCAGGTCCATGTGGCCGCCGGGGACGGCAATGAGCTCCGCCCGCGAGCCCGCCGCCACCGCGGCGCGGACGTACGCGGCGGAGACGGAGCCCGGGACGGCGGTGTCCCCATCGGCCTGCACCGCGTAGACGGGCACGTCCAGGGGCAGCCGGTCCATCGGGTCCGCTAGGGCGTAGCGGTCCGGATCCGCCTCCGGGCTGGCGCCGAGGAGGTTCCGCACGGCGTCGTCGCTGAGCCGCAGCTCCCGCGCCTGCACCAGGTCCAGCACGCCCGATTGGCTGACGACGGCGGCCAGCGGCACCGCGGGCAGGCCCGCCTGGTTGCGGCCCAGGGAGTCGATCCTGCCCGGCGCGCCCTCCGGGAGGCGGTTCCGGCCGGCCGCCCACACCGCCAGGTGGCCGCCGGCGGAGTGTCCCACCGCCACGACCGAGTCCAGCCGCAGCCCGTGGGCGGCCGCCGCGTCGGCGAGCCTGTCGATGCCGGCGGCAACGTCGTCGAACGTCTCCGGCCAGCCGCCGCCATTGCCGGCCCGCCGGTATTCGACGTTCCAGGCGGCCACGCCGCGGGCGGCCAGATCCTCGGCGAGCGGCCGGTTCAGGGAGGCGTCGTACTGCGCACGCCAGTAACCGCCGTGGATCACCACGGCGACCCCGCGCACCGGCCCCACGGGGAGGTAGAGGTCGGCGAACTGGCTCGGATCGGTGCCATAGGGATAGCGGATCGGCTGCATGCGGTCTCCTTGCGCTGAGGGCTCTGGCTTTGCACTGTACCGGTGCGGCGCCGGCGCCGAGATTGCCGGGAGTCGGGCGCGCCCGCACGGTGGACCGCGCTCGACTATGTCAGTGCCGCGACATAGGCTCACAGACATGAGCAGCCACTGGGACCGTCTTGATGAGCGGCTGCGCCCTGCGGTGGCCGCCAGCGTCGCGGAATTCACCCGGATCCGCCCTGCCCTGGAACGGGTCACAGCGGACGCGGAAGCGAAGATCCGGGAGATTTTCGCCGGTCCCGAACTGAAACCGCTGTTCATCTCCAGCCGCACCAAGACACTGGATTCCTTCAGGGAGAAGGCCTCCCGGATGCTCAGCGGCACGGCGGAGCAGAAGCCTGCCCTGCAGTTTCCGGATCCGCTGCGCAACCTCACGGACATGGTCGGCGTCCGGGTCATCACCACCCTGCCGGGGGACAACGCCGCGGCCGCGAACTTGATCAAACGCCAGCGTTCCATTTTCGACTGCCGAGGCGACCGGGAGAAGGACATCGGTTCGATTGAGAGCGGCACCTACGGCTACTCCAGCCGGCACCTGATCCTGCGGACCATCCAGAACGATGCCGTGAAGGAATACCAGCATGTTCTCGATCCGGAGGCCAAACCGAACGGCAGTTATCTGCTGGAGTGCCAGATCCGGACGGTCTTCGCCCACGCCTGGAGCGAGATCGAGCACGACATCCGCTTCAAGGCGCAGGACAGGCGCGCGTGGAGCCCCTACTTCGACCGGCAGTTCACCGCCACAGCGGCCATGCTCGAAACCGTCGAATCCGCCTTCTCCGAGCTGCACGAGCGCTACGAGCAGGTGACCAGTTTCTGGGACGAGGACGGCGAGGGCGCCGTTCCGCTGACCCCGAACCGGATCAAGCAGGTCTGGCAGACGCTGCTTCCGCACGTTGACCGCAAGGCCGACGACGACTGGGGCTGGGCCGCCGAGCTGATGGCCGCGCACGGTCTGACGCACACCACAGAACTGGTGGATCTGCTCCAGTCCCGGACCATCAGCAGCGTGCGCAAGGCCCTGGACCACCGGTACTCGCCGGGGCCGGACCGGCTGCTGGATGATCTGCTGCTGTGGCGCTTCGGCACCGCGCACATCGAACTCACTGCGGAGGCGGAGAACATCGGCCGCCGTGATTCCCTGACGCGCCGGCTGGGCCAGATGAATCGGTACCGGGAGGCCGCCCCCGCGGCTGACTCCAACGGCCACGGCTGACGCGCTTAAGACACTCCGAGGTCACCATGGTGGTCGTGCTGCCGGGCGCTGCCCAGGATCTCCGCCGCCGTGATCGCCCTGATCGTCGCCGTCGTGACGGCCTGCACGCCAAGTCGGTGCCATCGTGGCGGCGTGGCTGGCCCGCCGGCCGATTGCCCCGGCCGAATCCTGATACTAAGCTTGCTGGGTAATAGTCGGGCGACCCGTAGGAGGAACGATGAAGGCATCGAAGAAGCTCAGCGACAATCTGCAGGCAGTGCTGGTGGACCTGGTGGAGCTGCACATCCAGGGCAAGCAGGCGCACTGGAACATTGTCGGAACCAACTTCCGGGACCTGCACCTGCAGCTGGACGAGATTGTCCTGGCCGTGCGTGAATTCTCCGACGAGGTTGCCGAGCGCATGCGGGCCCTGCACGCCAAGCCGGACGGACGCACCGGAACCGTCGCGAAGGCCACCACGCTGCCGGCATTCCCCGCCGGCTTGGTCGACACGGCCAAGGCCGTGGACCTCATTGTCCAGCGGCTCGACGCGGCCGTGGCCACCATGCGCAACGTCCATGACGAGGTCGACGACGAGGATCCCACCACCGCGGACATCCTGCACGGCGTGATCGAAAAGCTGGAGCAGTTCTCCTGGATGGTCGGCGCGGAGAACATGAAGCCGGCCTAAGGCTCTGTGAAGCCGGCCTAAGGCTCTGTGGGGGCATAGCTCCGCGCGACGGTTGTCGTCGGCCGGCGGGATTTTTCGGTGCCACCGCCGGCCGCGCCGCCGTCGTCGCGCCGTCGTCGTCGCGCCGTCGTCGTCGAATCCGGCGCACTGGAATTCATCAGCAAACTGAGCAATGCTAGAACGATGACCGAAACCGAAGAAAAACTGACAGTAGACCGCGTAATCGATGCCCCGGCGAAGGAGATTTTCAAGGTTCTGAGCAACCCGATGAACCATGCGCAGCTTGACGGCTCGGGGATGGTGCAATCGGATGAGAAGACGGACCGGATCACCGCCGTGGGGCAGGTGTTCACGATGAACATGTTCTGGGACAAAATGGGCGGGGAATACCAGACGGAGAACCACGTGGTGGGGTTCGACCCGAACAAGCTGCTGGCGTGGAAGACCGCCGAGGTTGGCAAGGACCCGGCCGGCTGGGAGTGGGTCTGGGAAATGGAAGCCGTCTCGCCGGACTCCACGAACGTCTCCCTCACCTATGACTGGACCAAGGTGACGGATAAGGACGTGCTGCGGCAGATCTCCTTCCCGGTGGTGGAATCGCACCAGCTGGAGGGCTCGCTGGGGAAGCTCGCCGAGGTGCTGGCCGGCCCGCACCACACCAACTGAGCTTCGCGCCGGGTATCGGGCACTGACATCGCCGGCAACGCGTCGCGGCTGGTTTTCTCCGGCCATATTGCCGGGCTGGGGACAACCTCCGGACTCCGCGCTGTGGTCGGGGTGTGGGCGGCGTCGCCGTTCGGACCGTTTGCCGATGTGATGGTGGAACTGGCGTCCGGACAACGGATTCTGGTTGCGCCGGACGCCGCCATAGCCGAGTTCGTCGCGGGCACCTACAGCTTTGACGAGGTCCGGCTGGTGGACGTCGCGGTCGCCCGTGACGCCGGGAATCTGGTGGTTGAAGCCGGGCCACTGAGCATCCGCGCCCGTCTTGGCGCCAGGTCCCTGCTGGGCTACCCGGCAGCGCTGCTGCCGCGGCGCTGGGCGGTCCATCCGCGCTGGCTGCGCGCCATCAACCCGATCGCGGCCAGGCTCAGTCCCGGCGTCCGGACGGCCGGTTCCGCCCGCGACGGACGCCGAGAGTTCTACGGGGTCACCGACCTACGGCGGATCGATTCCGCCGTAGTGGCCTGGGACGGGACCGACGCCGGTGGGCTGGCACCGATCCGGCCGCCCGTTAGGTTCGGCTTCAGCAGTGTGCCGTCGAGGCCGGGCATTGCGACCGTGCAGACCACCGTGCTGAGCGATCCGTTCTAACCGGTCGCTGCGGCTAAGCCCCGCCGGAAGCGTGGCCTGTCGGCGTGCGACCGGTTCGCGGGCTGCCGGAGCCGTGTCCCGATCCCGGCGCCCGGATCCCTGCGAGAGGGCGGCAGGCGGCGCACCCGCAGGGCGGGCGCCGCCGCCGTCGTCGGCCCGGAAAGGCAGCCGCCCGGCCCAGGCCGCCCTCCTCAGCCCCCGGCCCGCGCCAGCGTGGAGGGCCACCAGATCCGCCGGCCCAGGTCGTAGGACAGCGCCGGGATCAGCAATGAGCGCACCAGGACCGTGTCGAGCAGCACGCCGAATGCGACGATGAACGCGATCTGGGCCAGGAACAGGATCGGAATGACGCCCAGCGCCGCGAACGTCGCCGCCAGCACGACGCCGGCCGAGGTGATCACACTGCCGGTCACGCCGAGGCCGCGGAGAATGCCCGGCCTGGTCCCGATCCGTTGCGCCTCCTCCCGCACTCGGGTCATCAGGAAGATGTTGTAGTCCACGCCGAGCGCCACCAGGAACACGAAGCCGAACAGCGGAACCGACGCGTCCGCCCCGGGGAAGTGGAACAGGTGGTTGAACACGAGCGCGGAGACCCCCAGCGCCGAGGCGTAGGAGAGCGCCACGGAGGCGATCAGCAGTACGGGAGCCAGCACCGAGCGCAGCAGCAGCATCAGGATCACCAGGATGACCGCGAGCACCAGCGGAATGATTTTCCGCAGATCCTGCTGTGCCGTGTCATTGGTGTCCAGCGCGATGGCCGTCACCCCGCCGACAAGCACGCCGGGATCCGCCGCGGGCAGGCTCGCACGCAGCTGCCGGACCACCTGCTCGGCGCGCGCCGAATCCGCCTGGTAGGCCAGCGTCGCGTTGAGCAGCACCCGGCCGTCGACGACGACGGCGGGTGCGCCCGGCACCGGTCGTCCGCTGCCCGTGTACGGCGTCACGGCGGCGATGCCGTCGGCGGCGGCCAGCAGGGCGGTCACCGCGGCCGCCTTATCCCGGCCGGCAATCACGACGACGGGACTGCCGCTGCCGGCGTCGAAATGGCGGCCCAGCTGGATCTGGCCGTCAACGGCGTCGCTCTTGGCCAGGATGACGTCCGACTGCGAAACCCCGTTGGCGTGCAGCTGCAGGACACCGCCGGCCGCGGCAAGGAGCAGCACCAGCGAGACGATCCAGGTGGCCCGCGGCCGGCGCTGGATCATGCGGCCCACCGCGGCCCACAGCCCGGTGATGCCTTCCAGGCCGGACAGGCCGGCCCGGTGCCTGTGCGGATGGCTGGTCCCGGCGTCCGGCCCGGCGTCCGGCCTGGGACGGAACGGCCAAAAGGCCACCCGGCCGAAGAGCACCAGCAGCGCGGGCAGGAAGCTCAGCGCCGCCGCAAGAGCGAAGGCGATGCCGATCGCGGCGATCGGCCCGAGTGACCGGTTGCTGTTCAGATCGGAGACCAGCAGGCACAGCAGGGCGATGATGACGGTGCTGCCGGAGGCCAGGATCGGTTCCCAGGCGGCGCGGTAGGCCCTGCCCATGGCGGCCCACGTCGACTCCGTCTGGTGCAGGGCCTCGCGGAACCGGGCCACCAGCAGCAGGGAATAGTCGGTTGCCGCCCCGATCACCAGGATGCTCAGGATGCCCTGGCTCTGGCCGCTGAGGGAAATCCAACCCCACGCGGCGAAGGCGTAGACCAGCAGGATGGCGGCGGTGAGGGCGAAGATGCTGGTCAGCAGCACCAGGACCGGCAGCACCACCGAGCGGTAGACCAGCAACAGGATCACGAACACGGCAATCAGCGCCACCAGCAGCAGCACCCCGTCGATCCCGCTGAATGCGTTGACGAGGTCCGCGGTGAGGCCCGCCGGACCGGTGACGAACGCCGTCGTGCCCGCCGGACGATGCGCCGCGATGGTGGACCGCAGCGCCGCCACCACCGTCTTGACGTTATTGGAATCCGCCACCGGCACCAGGAACTCCACGGCCTTCCCGTCCTGGGACGGAATCGGGCCGGCAATGCCCGTGGCGGACGGCGCCTGCCCGGCCTGGACGCCGTCGACCGCCTGCATCTCCGGCACCAGCGCGGCCGCCTTCGCCAGCTGGCCGGCGGTGAGCTCCGTGTCGGATTCGAGCAGCACGATCGCGGGGATGGCCTTCGAGTCGAGGAACGTCTGCTGCAGCTGGCGGGCCGTGGTGGATTCTGCGCTGGCGGGCAGGAAACTGGCCTGGTCGTTGCTGGAGACCCCGGCGAGCTTGCCGAAGGTGGGGCCGCCGAAACCCGCCGCAGCCAGCCATGCGAGGATCAGCACGGTCGGCAGCACGATGCGGAGCCACCGCTTGGGGTTCCAGTTCGGCCGGTCCATGACTCACTCCTCGTTTTAGCTAAACGATTTAGCTACTATACGATTGAAGTATTCCAAGCCGGATCTGCCCTGTCCACCCCGCCCCACCCAACTAGGTCGCAGATAATGCTGTGAGACTTATCGGTAGCTGGTCTGGGACTGGCTGGCAGGATAGGTACCGGCCGTTCCGCCCCATGGATGTGACTCAAGATAATGCTGACCGTACGGTGTCTTGCGAGCGACTTGTCCATCCACCGGGGTGGGTCGGCCGGTACCTGCCCGGCCCACCTCGGTGACTTGATCAGAAGGTTGTCCGCCTAAGGGCGTGGCTCGTCACAGTGTTGTTCCGAAGTGACCTCTACCCGGACTGGTGCCGGCCGACAGCGGCCATGCCCTATCCGTGAAGAGGAAGGTAAGAATGACCGCCATGTCTATCGTCGCGCATTCACATGCGTTTGTCGTTGGTGTCGACACCCACGCCCGCAACCACGTTTACGCCATCATCGCCGCCACCACCGGTGAGCTCGTTGATACCCGGGATTTCCCGACCACCAGCGCAGGCATCAGCCGTGCCCTCGCCTGGGCGGGCCGCCGCACCGGGGCCGATTTCGGTACCCTCTGGGTGATCGAAGGGGCGGCCTCCTACGGGGCTATCCTCGCCGGCGCCACGGCCGCCCAGGGGTACCCGGTGGTCGAGGCAGCGCGGATGGACGCCCGTGCCCGCCACGGCGTCGGAAAATCCGATGAGCTCGATGCTCAGCGGATCGCCAGGGCCGTGCTTCCCTTGGAGGAACGGCAATTGCGCCGGCCCCGCCTGGATGAAGGCATCCGCGCTGCCCTGCGGGTCCTGGTTTCCGCCCGCGACGCCATGACCGGTGAGCGCACCCGAGCGGTGAACGCCCTGACTGCCCTGGTCCGCGTCAACGACCTCGGTCTGGACGCCCGCAAGGCCCTGAGTGCAGCGCAGATTGCCGGGATGTCCCGGTGGAGGGAACGCGATGAGGAACTGGCGCTCTCCGTGGCCCGGGCCGAAGCCGTTCGGCTGGCCAGGCGGATCGGTGAACTCGACAGCGAACTGGCCGGCAACAACAAACAGATCACCGAGCTGGTCAAGGTCAGCGAGGCCGCGCCGTTACTGGAGGTGAAGGGCTTCGGCGCCGTCACGGCCGCCACATGCCTGACCGTATGGTCCCACCAGGGGCGGGTGCATTCGGAAGCAGCGTACGCGTCCCTCGCCGGGGTGAATCCGATCCCGGCATCCTCGGGCAACACCGTCCGACACCGCCTCAACCGAGGCGGCGACAGAAGCCTGAACAGGGCGCTGCACATGGTCTCGATCTCACGGATGACCCATGACGGGGAAACTCGCAAATACGTACGGAAACGGGCGGCGGAAGGCCTGTCCACCAAGGAAATTCGTCGGTGTATCAAACGCTATCTCGCCCGCCGCGCCTATCGCATCCTCAACTCACAGGGCGAGGCCTTGAACAACGCTTGACAAACATAGAAGGGTCACTCATGGGC
>JBIOFK010000022.1:0-22820 GCA_044447065.1 Actinomycetales bacterium
GCTCAAGCCCGGTCGGCAGGCCAAACCGGCAGCCAACCCGGGGGCCGGATCGGCGGCCAAACCGGCGGGGCCCAGGGGCATCCACAGGAACGTTCCGCGCCGCGCCACGTCCAGCACCCGGGCTCCGACGAGGCGGGAGACGAAGTCGTCGGCGCCGGGGGCATGCCGGCGGATGGAGCGCTGGTCGGCCACCTCGACGGCGGTGATGCGGCGGCCGCGCACCCAGCGGGCCAGTCCGCGGCGCACCACATCAACCTCGGGGAGCTCGGGCACGGCCTAGCCGGCGGAACTGAAGCGTTCGGAGAGCACTGTCCAGGCGTCGGCCGCGGCGTGCTGCTCGGCTTCCTTCTTGGACGGGCCGGCGCCGGTGCCGTACGGCTTCCCGCCGATCAGCAGCGTCGCGGCGAAGGAACGGGCGTGGTCCGGGCCGGAGCCCTCCACGGCGTAGAACACCGTTCCCAGGTGCCGGCTGGCGGCGATTTCCTGGATGTTGGTCTTCCAGTCGGTGCCGGCACCGAGCGCGCCGGCGTCGGCCAGCAGCGGACCGGTCAGGCGCATCACCAGTTCCCTCGCCACCTCGATGCCGTTGCACAGATAGGTCGCCCCGATCAGGGCCTCCATGGTGTCGGCCAGGATCGAGGATTTGTTCTTCCCGTGGGTCAGGCGTTCGCCCTGCCCCAGGTGGATGAATTCGCCCACGCCCAGGGAACGCGCCACCCCGGCCAGGGCACGGGTGGACACCACGGCGGAGCGGCGCTTGGCCAGGTCACCCTCGGGCAGGTCCGGATGATCGCGGTACAGCGAATCCGTCACGGAGAATCCCAGGATCGAGTCGCCCAGGAACTCCAGCCGCTCGTTGGTGGGGATGCCGCCGTTTTCGTAGGCATAGGAGCGGTGGGTGAGGGCAAGACGAAGCGTCCCGGCGTCGATATCGACACCGAGACGCTTCAGCAGCTCTTCTTCAGGCACGGACGTCCTTAGACGTCGGCGACCTTGCGGCCCTTGTACTCCAGGTACAGAGCGGTACCAGCGGAGTCGGTGACGACCTTCGCCTGGTGCGGCAGGCTGTAGGACACACGGCCGTTTTCGATGGTCTTGACCAGGTTAGGCGGGGTGGCCTTCCACTGGGCACGGCGTGCACGGGTATTGGCACGGGACATTTTCCGCTTCGGAACAGCCACGGCTGACTCTTTTCTCTCTTGGTAGGCACGGGTATCACCCCGGGCCTGACTTCAGGCTTCTGTCTAACTGTCTTTGCCGGTCGAGCCTTGCAAATCCGCAAGGGCAGCCCAGCGAGGATCCAGGACCTCGTGGTGGTGCCCCGGCTCATCCGCCAGGTGTATTCCGCATTCGGAACACAGACCCTGGCAGTCTTCCCGGCACACCGGCTGGAACGGCAGGGCGGTTACCACTGCGTCCCGCAACACCGGTTCAAGATCGATCAGATCGTGCTTTATCCAACGTTGCTCTTCTTCATCCTCCCCCGCGGGGACGCTGCCCTTCGGCGGCTCCTCGTAGAAGAAAAGTTCCTGCACATCGACCTCTTGGTCATACGCAAGGGGATCCAGGCATCGGGAGCATTCACCCGTTACTTCGGCGAGCACCGTGCCCGAAACCAGAATTCCTTCGTGTACGGCCTCCAGCCGCAGGTCCAAATCCAGCGCGGACCCTTCCCGGACACCACTGAGCGCCACACCGAAATCCTTCGGCGCGGGCACTTCCTCCTGCAGGAGCCGCATCGTACCCGGGCTTCGCGAAAGGTCCTTGACCGAGATGGCCAAGGGCGAAGCGGGCGGGATGCCGTTGCCCATCTTGCTGGCGTTAATGAGAACTCCTGTAGAACATGTGACCGACGTATTATCTTAGCCCGAAAGGGTCTGCGGCCCCAAACCGGGCGGCAGCGCCTGTGGTCCGTGCGGTTTGGGCCGCAGTTCGGGCGGGCTTGGGCCGCGGGTTAGTCCAGGCGGGGCACCGTGAGTCAGTCCGGGCGGGGCACCGTGAGAATTTTACGCCTGACGGCGGATCCCCCGCCTCCCGCCAGTGCTGCGCCGCAGCCTCGACCCCGCTGTGGCTACGCTCACCCGCTTGGGCCACGCTGGCCAGCATCGCCCAAGCGGGCCAACGTCGCCGTCGGCGCTCACGAGGCCCGACGCGCGCGGCCTTGGCCCGCGTGGACACCCTTGCGTCGACGGGATCGGCAGCTCGCTGGTCACCGGGCAGAGCGGATTCGTGATCCTGCTGGCACCGGATATCTCCAACTCTTATTTCGCGCCGTGCTGGCGCCGGAACTCGATAACCGCCGTCGTCTGCTGCACGGACACGCACGCGTACGGTGTCCTCCAGGAGGCGCGGGTCGCGGGCCTGCGTGTTCCGGCGGACCTCGCCGTCGCCGGCTTCGACGACCTGCCCTACTCGGCCAGCTCCGACCCTGCGCTGACGACCGTGCACCTGCCGGCCACGGCGCTGGGACGCAAGGCCGGGGAACAGCTCAGGACCCTGATGGAGGGCGGTAGCCTCGGCGAGCAGCACCTCACGCTGGCCAGCCGGCTGATCGTGCGCGCCTCCACCGCTTAGATCCGAAGGTCGCGGCGAAGACGTCCGCTGCGGCGTGGTCGCGGCCGCGGCGAAGACCGCTACGGCGCGGTTGCGGCCAGACGGCGCAGCACGGAACGCGGCACGTAGTCGGACACGTCCCCGCCGAGGGCAAACACTTCCTTGATCATGGTGGAGGACAGGTGCAGGTAGCGGCTCTCCCCCGGCAGAAACACCGTCTCCACGCCGCTGAGCTGCCGGTTCATGGTCGCCATCGGCAACTCGTAGTCGAAGTCGGAGGAGGAGCGCAACCCCTTCACAATGGCGGAGGCGCCGCGGTCGTGGCAGTACTCAGCCAGCAGGCCCTCCCCCATCGGTTCGACGATGATGCCGCGCAGCGCGGAAAACGTTCTGCGTGCCATCTCCAGCCGTTCCTCCAGCGGGAACCGGTACTTCTTGGAATAGTTCGTGGACACGGCCACAATGATTTCATCGAACAGACCGGACGCCCTGGCGATCACCTCGAGATGCCCATTGTGGATGGGGTCGAAAGAGCCTGGGCATACCGCGCGTCGCATACTGTGAATCTAGTACATGCAGGCAACGAAGGGTGAACATGATGACGGCATTTTCCCCCCGCGGGGCCACGGTCCTGGTCACGGGCGCAGCGATGGGCATGGGCCGGCTTTACGCGCTCCGGGCCGCCCGCGCCGGCGCGGCCGCCGTCGCGCTGTGGGACGTTGACGGGGAGGCGCTGAGCGGGGTCGCGGCCGAGGTCGAGGCCTCGGGCACGACGGCGCTGGCCCGCAGGGTGGACGTGTCCTCGTACGACGGCGTGCGGCAGGCCGCCGCGGAGCTCACCGGGGCGGTCGGGACCGTGGACCTGCTGATCAACAACGCAGGGATTGTGCGCGGCGGCCCGTTCTGGGAGCACGACCCGGTGCGGGACATCGGTCCGGTAATGGCGGTCAACTCGCTGGCCCCGATGCTGATCACCCGTGAGCTGCTGCCCGCCATGATGGCGGATTCCAGCCGGCAGCGCCGCATCCTGACCATCGCCTCCGCCGCCGGCACCCTGGCCAATCCGAACATGAGCGTCTACGCGGCGTCGAAGTGGGCCATGATCGGCTGGAGCGATTCCCTCCGGCTGGAGCTCCAGGCGCACGGGGCCGCGCATCTGCGGGTGACCACGTTCTGCCCGAGTTACGTCAGCACGGGCATGTTCGCCGGTGTGCGGCCGCCGCTGATGACGCCGCTGCTGAGCCCGGAGGTCGCCGTCGACCGCGCCTGGCACGCCATGCTGGCGGGCCGGCCGATCAAGCTCACGCCGTGGACCGCGGTCCTGGCCAGGGGGCTGGCGGGCACCATGCCGACCAGTGCCTTCGACGTCGTGGCCGGGCGGATCTTCAAGGTCTACCGCAGCATGGACCACTTCACCGGGCGCACCGGCGGCGGCGCGGGCGAGGGCATGGCCGGGGCAGACGTAGGCACGGAGGGTGCGGACGGCGGTCCAGGCACGGATAAGGGTACGGCCGGCGGCTCCGGCGGCGTGGCGGCCTCGGTGCTCGGGGCAGGGGCACGGCCGTGACCGGCGCGTCGGCCCCGTGGCAGCGGACAGCGCTGGCCGCCAACCTGCTGGACGCCCGCGGAACCCTCGGCGTCACGATCTTCGAGGAGATCACGACCCTGGCCATGCAAACCGGCGCGATCAACCTCGGCCAGGGCTTCCCGGACGAGGACGGCCCCGCGGCCATCAGGGACGCGGCGCGGGAGGCGATTTCCGCCGGCGCCAACCAGTACGCGCCCGGCAAGGGGCTGCCGGTGCTGCGCGAGGCCATTGCCGCGCACCAGCGGCGCTTCTACGGGCTGGAGCCAGACCCTGAGACCGAGATCGTAGCCACGACGGGCGCCACCGAAGCCATCGCCTCGGCGCTGCTGGCCCTCGCCGGTCCGGGCGACGAGGTACTCACGTTTGAGCCTTTCTACGACGCCTACGCGGCCATCATCGGCCTCAGCGGCGCCACCCACACCACCGTGATGCTTCCCACGCCGGACTTCCAGCCGGATCCGGAGGTTCTGGCGGCGGCGTTCAGCAACCGGACCAAGGTGGTGCTGCTGAACAATCCGCACAACCCCACCGGTGCCGTCTTCGGCCGGGAAACCCTGCAGCAGGTGGTCGATCTCGCCGCGAAGTACGGCGCTGTCATAGTCACCGACGAGGTCTACGAGCACCTGACCTTCGGGGTGCCGCACCTTCCCGTGGCCACCCTGCCCGGGGCGGCTGAGCGGACCCTGACCATTTCCTCCGCCGGAAAGACGTTCTCCCTGACCGGCTGGAAGATCGGCTGGATGTCCGGCCCCGCGGACCTCGTCGCCGCTGCCAGGACCGTCAAACAGTTCCTCAGCTACAGCTCCGGCACGCCGTTCCAGGGCGCGATTGCCCTGGGGCTCGGCCTGGACGACAGCTTCTACACCGGCATCGCCGACGTCCTGCGGGCCAAACGGGACCTGCTTTCCGAGGGACTGCGGGCCGCGGGGCTACACGTCTACCCGTCGGCCGGCACCTACTTCATCAATGCGGATACCGCGGCCCTGGGCATCACGGACGCCACCGCCCTGGCCCGCCGCCTTCCCGCGCTGGTGGGGGTCGCTGCCATACCGGTACCGGTGTTCTGCCACCCGCAGCACGCGGACCGGTACCGGTCCGTACTGCGTTTCGCGTTCTGCAAGAAAACAGAGGTCCTGGCCGAGGCGGCCCGGCGGATCGCCACGCTTGCCGAGCAGCTCTAGGCGTGGGCCGGTACCTGCGCGGCAGCGGGCAGCACGCCAGCATAGAACCGGATCCGTGGCACGAGGGCGGCTACGTGCTGAGCATCGGCGGGGCGGAGCAGTCCCACGTCAACCTGGACGAGCCGTCCGAGGTGTTCTACGAGTATCTGCGCCGGATCGCGCACGTGGTGGATCTCGCCGCCCCGGCCGGGGAGCCCGTCACAGCCCTGCACCTGGGCGCCGGCGCGCTGACCCTGGCCCGCTACATCCAGGCGACACGCCCCGGCTCGGCGCAGACCGCCGTCGAGCGTGAACGCGAACTCCTGGACTTCGTGCTGGCGGCCCTGCCGCTGCCGGCCGGAACCCGGCTGGAAAGTGTCATCGGGGACGCCAGGGAGTCGCTCGCCGGGTTGGGTAACTTCGACATCATCATCCTGGACATCTTTTCCGGACCGGACGCGCCCGGGCACATCGCCCACCGGGACTTCTACGCCGAGGCCGCTGACCACCTTCGGCCCGGTGGGGTGCTGGCCGTCAACGTCGGCGACGAACCCGGGCTGACCCTGGTGCGCAGCCAGGTGACGGCAATGCGGTACGTGATGGCCGACGTCGGCGCCGTGGCTGCCCCGGACATGCTCACCGGCCGCTACCCGGGCAACATCATCCTGGTGGGAACGAGCTTTCCCTGGCCGGCGGACTGGACGGCCGCGCTGCTGGCCCGCGGCCCGCATCCCGCCGCCGTCCTCACCGGCATGGACCTGGACCGCCTGGCCTGAAGCCGCGCCGCGGCACCCGGGGCACACCGGTGGCCGCCCGTCCCGACCTGGCGGGCACCCGTCCCGACCTGCACAGCTTTGACCGGCCCCCGCCGGGTTGGGACGGCGTGTCTCACCGCGGCGCGGACCGGAGCAGGTCAATCCCGGGCGGAACGGGACGGCCGGTAAGAACCGACCGGATCTCCGCCAGCATCTGCTCCGGCCGGAACACGACGTCGTCATAGAAGTACCTCAGCACCAGGAAACCGTCCCTGACGGTGCGGTTGTCCCGGCGCTTGTCCTTCTTGTACTGGGCCGGTTCCTGGTGGGTTCCTCCATCGATTTCGATGACCAGGAACCCCTCCAGCAGGAAGTCGACCCTGCCGACGCCGGGCAGCCGGACCTGGGCCTGCGCATAGATCCCGGCCCGTTTGAACAGGACCCTGGCAATCGTCTCCAGCAGCGAATCGGCTCCGGGTTTCACCGCAGCCAGGACCCTGCGCGCCCGGGAGTTCCGGTTTCCCGGCAGGCGTGCGCCAAGGGCCGCCACGCCGCGTCCCCCCGCCCCACAGCGCATTCAACGAGCACCAGAGCGTCCATGAAGGGCAGGCACCGGAGACTGTGCAGCAATACGTAGTCCAGCGCCGGATAGGGCAACCGGGCGGACCCCGCACTTACCGGCCGGCGGTGGGCCGCGAATTCAGCGGGCAGGCGGCCGCGCCGGGAAGTGAGGTGCAGCCTTGTCGGACGGCGGAGCAGCCAAAGCCCATAATGTTCGGCAGCCGAGGAACAGGTCAGCAACGCACGCTGGATCCTGGCCTGCACCACGTCCGCGGCCGCGCCGGGAATCATATAGACGCCTCGTCCCGGCCGGATGAGTCGGCCGCCGGCGACGGCGGCCGACAGCCGGCGCTTGGTGGTGCCGGCCTCCAGCAGTGCCAGGGCGTGGGCCGCTCCGCCGAAGCTCTGCACCAGCGCAACGGTGTGCTGATCTGTATTCATCGCTCCACCATGAGCGGATCCGCGGTCCCTTAGCCGCCGGGGCCGGCCCTATGTGCGGAAGCGGCTGCGGAATTCACCGGTGGAGGAAGTTCGGGCACGGTGCCGTCCCGTTCAGGGTGCCGTTCTGCACAGCTTTGGACCGTCCGGGCCGGATTTCTCCGGCGTGTCCGGCCACGCCACGCGGTTTGCCGGCTCAATACTGTGCCGCACGGGACCAAGCAGTCCAGCTCCGGCGGCACGACACCCAGCAGGCCAGCTCCGGCAGCAACGCACCCAGCGGACCGAGCCCGGCGGCAAGGCACCAAGCAGACCGAGCCCGGCGACACAGCACCCAGCGGACCGAGCCCGGCGGCTAAGCCACCTACGGCACCAGGCCGAGCCGCGGCGCCAGCCAGTCAAGGGCCGGCCCCAGCGATTCCGCCGCCACCTCCCAGGAATGCCCCACACCCCGGACGCTGCCCACCTGGACCGTCATGCCGGCCGCCCGCGCCGCCGCTGACACCGTGGCGGTGTACCCCACGAACGTCCGGTCCTGCGCCCCGACGGAAAAGTACATCCAGCTGTCCGGGTAGCGCATGCGGGTCATCACGTTCAGCGGGGCCACGGCTGCGTAGGCGGCGGCATCGCCGCCGAAGGCCGTGTCGACGGTGACCCGGTCGTTCGCGAACAGCGTCGGTTCCGCTTCACCGCTCAGATCGATGGCGGAGGGGAAGACCGAGGGGTGCAGCGCCGCCATCTGCAGCGAACAGGTTCCTCCGAAGGAGAATCCGCCGATGGTCCAGCGCTGCGGGTCGGTGTCCACGCGCAGCGTCTTTTTGATCCAGTCCGGCACATCGACGGACAGGTAGGTGTCGGCGTTGGCAATGCGTGAATCGAGGCACATCGTGTTCCCGAAGGTCGATCCGTTCACGTCGGGGAGGACGACGACGGGCGCGAGGCCCTGGTGTGCGGCGGCAAAGGCGTCCATGGACTGCTGGAGCTGGCCGGAGTTGAGCCAGTCCGCCGGGGAACCGGGCTCGCCAGGGAGCAGGACCAGCACGGGAAGCAGGGGGTGGCTTGGCGCGTCGTAGGCCGGCGGCAAGTAGACGTACGCGGTGCGGGCATCGAATCCGGAGCGGACACCGGGAATCTGCGCCGAATGCACTGTTCCGTGCGCCGGCAGGTTGGGCGGCGGCGCCCAGTGGCCGGCCACCGGGGCAGGGTCCGCGGCCGCGGGGTGCCCAGCGGCCGGCACCAGCGGGGTGATGGACGCGGTACTGGCGCCGGTGATGTCCCCGATGGTGCGGTAATAGCCGAAGTAGGCGTTGCCCTGCAAGACGGCGACCAGCACGACGGCGCCTCCCGCGGCGAGTGCCAGCAGTTTCCGCCGCCTGGTGCTGGAACGGAAGTTCAGCGCCGTCAGCAGTCCGGCGAAGATTCCCAGGGCCAGCCAGCCGAGCACCTGCAGCGGCAGGTTGTAAGCGTCGATCCGCCAGAGGTGGATGATGGACCAGTTGGCCGCCAGGGCCAGCGCCGCCGCAACCAGAACGGCCGCGGCCACAGCGAACCACCAGCGCAGTCCGCGCCGGAGGAGCAGGAACACACCCGCGGGGACGGCGATGACACCCAGGACCACGGGGAGCGGACCGGAGATCAGCTCAATGCCGGCGAAAACTCCCATAAGAACATTTCCTGGTAGCGGTCAAAAGCCGAGTCTAGCCCGCAGCGCTGAACGTTCGCTTACGCTAGAGGGGTGCCGCGGAACGCTGCACACCTCCATTAGCCAGACCTGAGGACCACCCGTGAATAAGGCAGACCGGCCGCGGCGCGCCCTGCGCACCGGGGCCCCGGTTACCCTGATCCTGCTGGCCCTGCTGCTTGTGGCGGCGCTGACCGGCCCGGGCCCGGTCTCGGCCGCCACCTTGCCCGGGCATTGGTGGACGGTGCTGTCCAGTGTCTTCTGGACCCGGAACCCGATCGGGTACGTCATGGCGTCCGTTGCCCTGGCCGCGGTGGGAATCCCGGTGGAACGCCGGTTGGGTAGTTGGCGATTCGCCGTCGCCGCCCTGGCCTGCCCTGCGCTGGGGATCATCGCCTCCCTCGGAATCGCGTACGGGCTGCGCAGCCTGATGGGCAGCTGGTCCGCCGAATTGCTGACCCACTCCTATGCCGGGCCCTCCGCCCTGATCTTCGGCGTCGCGATGGCCGTCACCCCGGCGCTGCCCACGCTGTGGCGGCGGCGCCTCCGCGTCGGCCTTCTTGCCCTGCTCGTCCTGCTGGCCCTGTACAGCGGGTCGTTTCCGGATCTGGTCCGGCTGGGCGCGGCGGCCGCCGGCGGCCTGATCGGTCCGGTGCTGGTCCACGGCAGCCTGAGGTTCCGGATGCCCGCGGCGTCACGGCGCGAGGCCAGGCTGCTGATCGCGCTGGTTGTGGCAGCCTCCGCCATCGGCCCGGTCCTCGCGGGGGTGCTCCCGCACGCCGTCGGTCCGCTGGCCGTGCTTCGGTTCCTCTTCACCGACATTCAACCCGTCGACCCGCAGACCCTCCAGACGGTGTGCGCGGACCCGTCGACCGGCAAGGACTGCCTGGCTGCGCACCTGCAGCTGCGGGCCGGAGCCGGCGGACTGTTCATGGCGATCCTGCCGTCCGTGCTGCTGCTGCTGGTCGCCGACGGGCTGCGGCGGGGACGGCGCTTCGCCTGGTGGGCCGCCGTCGTCATCGAGGGGGCGCTGGCGGTCCAGGCCGCACTGTACAGTGTTGCGGTCCTGACACCGCACAGTCCCGGGTTCACCACCCACAAGGAGCTCGGCAGTGTCGACATCACCACCTTCCGCCACCCGTTCAGCCTGATCCTGCCGCTGCTGCTTCCCCTTCTGCTGGTGGTCCTGCTGCTGGTGGGCCGGAAACTGTTCCGGGTGTGGGCACCGGCCGGCACGTACCCGCGCCTGCTGCTGGGCATGCTCGGCACCGCGGCGGTCCTGGCGGCCCTGTACCTGGTGGCCGGGCTGGCCCTCGCCCCGGGATTCACGCCCACACCATCCCTGCCGCAGCTGCTGGCGGACATCCCCGACCGATTCCTTCCGCTGGGCTACACCGTGGACGTGCCGCCGGCGTTCTTTCCGCAGAGCACCCCCGCGGTGATTCTCTATGAGGGCATCGGTACCGTCTTCTGGCTGGTGACGGCGGTCCTGCTGCTCCGGTCCTTCCTCCGCCCCGCGCACAACGGGCGCCGCGGCGAGGACCGGGCGCGCAGTATCCTCAAGGAGTCCTCGGGATCGTCGCTGTCCTGGATGACCACCTGGGCCGGCAACAGCTACTGGTTCTCCGCATCCGGCACCAGTTTCGTGGCGTATCGGGTGATCGCAGGCATCGCCCTCTCCCTCGGTCCCCCGGTGGGACCGGCCCGGGAGCTGCCGGACGTCGTCGGCGAATTCATCCGCTACGCCGGCAGCAACGGCTGGACGCCCTGCTTCTACTCGGTACCAGGGGAGATCGCGGCCATCGCCGCCGCCCGGGACTGGGGCACGGTCCAGGTCGCCCAGGAAACCATCCTCGACCTGGACTCCATGTCCTTCACCGGCAGGAAATTCCAGGATGTCCGCACCGCGCTGAACCGGGCGCAGAAGGAGGGAATCCGGGCCCGCTGGCTCAGCTACGCCAAGGCACCGCTCGCCGTCGTGAGCCAGATCAATGCCATCTCCGAGGAATGGGTCGCGGACAAGGGCATGCCCGAAATGGCCTTCACCCTCGGCGGCCTCGACGAGATGGGCGACCCGGAGGTGCGCTGCCTGGCAGCCATCGACGACCAGCACGTTGTGCATGCGGTCACCTCATGGCTTCCGGTCTACCGGGACGGCGCCATCGTGGGCTGGACGCTGGATTTCATGCGCCGCCGGGGAACCGGTTTCCGGGCCGGCATCGAATTCCTGATCGCCTCGGCAGCGCTGTCCTTCAAGGAGGAGGGCTACGAATTCATCAGCCTTTCCGGTGCGCCGCTGGCCCGCACCGAGGGCAGCACCGGCACGCTGGATCGTCTGCTGGACCGGGTGGGTGCGGCCCTGGAACCGGTCTACGGCTTCCGCTCACTGCTGGCGTTCAAGGCCAAATTCCAGCCCCGTTACGAACCGCTGTTCATGGTGTTCCCGGACGCCGCGGCCCTGCCCGGCATCGCCAACGCCGTCACCCGCGCCTACCTCCCGAATGTCTCCCTGGGCCAGGGACTAAGCATCGCCCAGAGGATCGTGCGCCGTCCGGCCAGGGCAGGTAGCCGGTAGCTCCCGTGCCGGGGCGAACCGGCCGGGGACGTCATCTATTCCGCCCCGCAGCGCGGAATTCGCCGTCGGTAGGGCGGACGTGGGTCCGAGCGCACGGCACAGGCTACGGATCCCCGCTTGGGCCACGGTGGCCAACATCGCCCAAGCGGGGATCCGTAGCCTGTATGGATCTGCGAGGCCATGCACGACGGCGCTGCCCGCCTCCGCGGGTGCGTCGCGGCCGCCGCTGCCAACCACCCGCGACCCCCGCAGGCCTAGGGACCCTAGCCGAGGCCGGTTTCGCGCAGCGTGATGTTGATCCGGCCCTCGTCCAGCCCGCAGCCCTCCGGCGCAGTACCCGGATACACCTTCTGCACGCCGTGGTAGGCCAGCCGGGACGGTCCGCCGAAGACGAAAAGGTCCCCCGAGGCCAGTTCGATGTCCTCGTACGGCCGGTTGCGGCTGGCCGGATTACCGAACCTGAAGACGCAGCGGTCGCCGATGGAGAGCGAGACGACAGGTGCGCCGCTCAGCTCGTCCTTGTCCTGGTGCATGCCCATCCGTGCGCCGGCGCCGTAGTAGTTCACCAGTGCCGTGTCCGGCGTGTAGCCGTCGCCCGCGGCCGGATCGCCCGTCGCTTCGACGAGCGCTTTGCGACCCAACCGGACCATCCAGCCGGGGAAGTCAAGCACCCGGTTGCCGTTGACGTCGACGGCGTCCCGCGAGTACGCGTACGGCCGCCAGTGCCAGCCCAGGCACACCGTCCGCACGGACATTTCGTGACCCCGCACGGTGGCGGCGCGCAGCGGAACGGGTCCGGCGGCCCATTCCCGGAACCGGCCGGTAATCCAGCGCTGCTGTTCGAGCGTGAGCCAGCCGGGGACGTGGACGGCGCCGGGAGAGAGCTCGCGGCGCTGCCGGGGAAGGAAGTCATCGGGGAAAAGCTCGGCCATCCGGGGACACCGCGCCTAGGCCGGCTCGGCGAACCAGAGGTGCGTCTCGCCGTACTTTTTACCGGCGAACCGCTCCAGGGTTGCCGGCCATGCGGGCTCCGGCGAGCGGGCGGAGCGTTCGACGACGACGACGGCTTCCGCGTCCAGCTGCGGTGCCAGCGTCGCCAATACCGCCGTCAGCTCGGCCTCGCCGAGGGCGTAGGGCGGGTCCAGGAAGACCAGCGTCCACCGGTCCGCCCCGGCCCCGGCGGTCCGGGCCAGGAACGATTCGACCTTCGAGCGGGCCACCAGCACGGCGGTCCGTCCCAGCGTGTCATTGACCAGCCCGGCGTTGCGCTGGCAGACCGCGACGGCCTTCGCATCGGCCTCCACCAGTTCCGCGGAGGACGCTCCCCGGCTCGCGCTCTCCACGCCGAGGGCCCCGGAACCGGCAAAGAGGTCCAGCACCCGGGCACCGGCAAGCACGTCCAGGGCCTCGAGGCGGGAAAACAGCGCCTCCTTGACCCGGTCGGTGGTGGGCCGGGTCCCGGTGCCGGGCACGGAGGACAGCGGCACCCCGCCGGCTGCGCCGGCGACGATCCGGCTCATCAGCGTAACCCGCCCGCTGGCAGCGCGTCAGCCTCGTTCAAGGAAGACCTCTTTCTCCGGGTTCAGGTACAGGTCGATCGCGCCCACCAGGGCGGGGTGGCCGGAGAGGTCGGCGTCGCGGGCCACCATTGCGGCGGCGTCCTCGCGGGCCCGGCCGATGATGTCAGCGTCCCGGAGCACGCGCAGCAGCCGCAGGGTGGACCGTCCGCCGGACTGGGACGCACCGAGCACGTCCCCCTCGCGGCGGAACCTCAGGTCCTCCTCGGCCAGGCGGAAGCCGTCGGTGGTGGCCGCAACGGCCGCCAGCCGGCTCCGGCCGGGCTGCTCCCGCTCCAGCGCGGTGACCAGCAACGCCGTGCCGGGCAGCCCTCCGCGGCCCACCCGCCCGCGCAGCTGGTGCAGCTGGGAAATGCCGAACCGGTCCGCGTCCATGATCACCATCAGCGTGGCGTTGTGCACGTCCACGCCGACCTCGATGACCGTCGTGGAGACCAGCACGTCGATCTCCCCGGCGGCGAAGCGGGCCATCGCGGCACTCTTCTCGGCCGGGTCCATCCGGCCGTGCAGCATTTCCACCCGGGTGCCGGCGAGCGCCGGCGCGTCCTGAAGCTGCTCCAGCAGTTCCGTCACGGACACCGGTTCGACGCCGGCCGCGTCCTCGGGGGCGTCGTAGCGGTCCGGTCCGTCCTGGGCGTCGGAGCCGCCATCCCCGATCCGCGGGCAGACGACGTAAACCTGGTGGCCGGCGTCGATCTCCTCGCGGGCGCGGCTCCAGATCCGCCGGACCCAGCCCGGGTTTTCGGCGAGTCCGACGACGTGGGTAGAGATGGGTGCCCGGCCCGCCGGCAGTTCGCGCAGCACTGATGTTTCCAGGTCCCCGAAAACGGTCATGGCGACGGTGCGCGGAATCGGCGTGGCCGTCATGACCAGCAGGTGCGGCGGCCTGGCGGCCTTGGTCCGCAGCACATCGCGCTGCTCCACGCCGAAGCGGTGCTGCTCGTCCACGACGATCAGGCCAAGGTCGAAGAACTGCACGGTTTCGGACAGCAGCGCGTGGGTGCCGACCACAATCCCGGCCTCCCCGGAGGCGGCGTCTAGCAGCGCCTTCTTCCGGGCGGCGGCGCCCTGCGAGCCGGTGAGCAGGGCCACGCGGGTGCCGTCGTCGGCGCCGCCGAGCATGCCGCCCTCGGCCAGCGGGCCGAGGATCGCGCGGATGGAGTCGTAGTGCTGGGCGGCCAGGACCTCGGTCGGGGCCAGCAGCGCGGCCTGTCCGCCGGAGTCGATCACCTGCAGCATCGCCCGCAGCGCCACCACGGTTTTGCCGGAACCCACCTCGCCCTGCAGGAGCCGGTTCATCGGCTGCCCGGAGGCGACCTCGGCGGACAGGGTTGCCCCCACGTCCTGCTGGCCCGCGGTGAGGGTAAAGGGCAGCGCCGCGTCGAAGCGGTCCAGCAGCCCGCCCGCCCGGCCGGGACGCGCCGTCGCCCGTTCCGCCGCCGCCTGGGCTCTGCGGCGCGCCAACGCGCTCTGCAGGACCAGCGCCTCCTGGTAGCGGAAGCGGTCCTGGGCTCGGCGCCACTCCGCCTCGCTGCCCGGCGCGTGGATGGCCCGGTAGGCGTCGGCCAGGGAGGAGAGCCGTTCGCGGCGCAGGATGGCCTCCGGCACCGGGTCCGCCAGGTCATCGAGCGCCACCACCGGCAGCAGGGCCGCCGCGGCCGCCTGGATCTCCCAGCTGCGCAGCTTGGCGGTTGCCGGGTAGATCGGGATGGGCCGGGCGGCCGCCGCTTCCGCACTCTCCCCGGCCTCGGGCGCCAGCACGCTGAATTCCGGGTTGGTGAGGCTGTACTTCCCGTTGTACTCGGTGACCTTGCCGGAGAAAATGGCGAGCTCACCCTGATGCAGTTGCCTCGAGGCATGGAGGGCGTTGAAGAACGTCAGGTTCATCGAGGAAATCCGGTTACCGGTCTCATCGGTCACCACCACGTCGGTGATGCTGCCCTTGCGCACCTTCATGCGCCGGGTGCTGATGGAGAGCACCCGGGCCAGCAGGGTGACGTCCTCGCCCGGCGGTATGTCCTCGATGGGCGTCAGCTCCCCGCGGTTGAGGTAGCGGCGCGGGAAATGGTTGAGCAGGTCCCCGACGGTGCGCAGGTCGAGGTGCTTTTCCAACTTGGTGGCGCTCTTCGCGCCAAGGATCGCCGCAAGGGGCGCGTCCAGCGGGCCCTGCGGCAGCCCGTGCGGTCCCGCCGGTATCCGCGGCCCGGCGCCGTCGCGCTCAGCCATGGGATGGTGCGTCGTGCGTGGCGGTGCTCAGTGCGGTGGTGCTCACATTCAGCGCCGCACCCGCCGCCCGGATCACCGCCAGCGCCGGTTCCGGGTCCGCCACATGGACGTGGACCCGCCAGCGGTAGGCCTCCGCCTCGCCCTCCAGCGCGGAGACCGGCGTCATGATGACGGACTCGCCCAGCTCGTCAAGCTGCACGCGCAGTCCGGCGGCCTCCAGCGGAGACAGATTGATGGTGCACATGACCTCCACCCCGGTGGCGGCCGGCATGCCAGCGTGGATGTGGGGGTCCTGGACGGCGTAGCCGGAGAGCCCCTCCAGCAGCGCCTCCTGCAGGTTCTCGCCCAGCACCACCGAGCGCAGGCAGTCCAGCACGAGCAGCATCCCCACCCCGCCGGCATCCACCACCCGGGCGCTGGTGAGCGCGGCCAGCTGGCTTTCCGTGGCGATTACGGCGTCCAGCGCGCTTTCGACGGCGGCGTTGAGGGTGATCGCGAGCGCGTGGTTGCTGTCGTCCCCGTGCTGGGCGGCGTCCGCGGCGGAGGCCGCGTCGGCGGCGGCTTCGAGCACGGAGAGCATGGTGCCCGGCTGCGGATCGCTCAGCGCGGACCAGCCGCGGATCTGTGCCCGTTGCAGGCTGGCGGCCAGCAGCGTGCCGCTGAGCCGGGTGGCACCCGCCAGCGGTTCGGCCATGGCGGAGAGAAAGACCGAGAACAGCGTCCCGGAGTTGCCCCTGGCATCCTCCATGGCGGCGCAGCTGGCGGCGGTGAGGACCGCGCCCACGTCGGTGCTGTCGGAGCCGGACACGGCCCGCGCCGCTGCCCGTACGGTCATGTAGAGGTTGGTGCCCGTATCGCCGTCCGCCACGGGAAAAATGTTGATGGCGTTGAGGCGGTCGCTGTGATTTCCCAGGACCTCTTCAGACTTGGCCAGCCAACGGCGGATTGCCGACGCGTTGGCGGCAATCTTAGTCTGCAAAATGATCCCATCCCGTAGTTCTGGCGGCCCGGCCCGCTATGGTTACCGGCGGCAGCTCGTCTCCCCCGGGCAGTACTGAGCCTATCGCAGTAAAGCCGTGCGGCAGCCGAATGGTTGCCGGAAAGGTCGCGAGCAGTCCGTGGTCCTCCCCGCCGCCGAGCACCCAGTCCAGCGGATCGGTGCGCAGGTGTTCGGCGATCGGGACCAGCGGCCCGGCCAGCGCTGTGAGGGCGTTATGGTCCAGGTCGATCGTCACGCCGCTGGCATCCGCCAGGCGGGCGGCGTCCCGGATCAGGCCGTCGGAAATGTCCATCATGGCGGTCGCGCCCCCGACGGCGGCCCGGGGGCCGGCGTCGAGCGGGGGCGCCGGGCGGGTAAAGAGGGCGACGGCGCGGCGCAGCGCGGCCCCCAGCGCATGGACGGGCTCGGCGGCCTCGAGCAGCGCCCAGCCGGCGGCGCCCTGGCCCAGCAGCCCGCAGTGCGCCACGGTGTCCCCGACCCGGGCGCCGGACCGCAGCACGGCGCCGCGACCCTGCAGGGACCCGAACACGGCCACGGTGACAGCGATTTCGCGGCCCGCGGACAGGTCCCCGCCGGCCACCGAACAGTCCGAGGCGCCCAGTTCGCGGATGGCCGCGTTGAGCCCGTCGGCCAGATCTTCGACCCAGGCGACCTCGGTGCCCGGCGGCAGCGTCAGGCTGACGACCATGCCGGTGGGCACGGCGCCCATGGCGTTAATGTCGCTGAGGTTCTGGGCCGCCGCCTTCCAGCCGACGTCGAAGCCGGAGCTGCGGTAACCGTTGGGCCATTCCAGCCGGAAATCCTGGTCCTGGACCTGGGTATCAATGGAGACCACCATCCGTCCGTCGGGGGCGGCGACGACGGCGGCATCGTCCCCGGGCCCGAGCAGCACGGAGGCGCTGGGCTGCAGGCGCGGAAAGATCCGGGCCAGCAACGCTGACTCGGACAGTTCCGCGACGGTGAGGCTCATGGATCAACCGTATAGGGGGGCGCCGACATCGGGGACATCGGCGGCGGAAGCGGCTCCGCTCCCCCGCTACAGACCGTTCGCGACCAGATACTGCCCGAGCGAATCCGCAGCCATCGCTTTGCCGATTCCATAGACCGCGCCCATGTCCATGATGACAATCGACTGTCCGTCGGAGGAGGTCCCGGTCCCCTTCGTCGGGAGGGTGAACGTGTGGATGTCGCTGCGTTTCACATCCTTGAGCTGAACCGCCAGCGCCGCCACGGCCGCCGAGTCTAGACCGTCGTCGACGCTGAGGTATCCCTTGAGGCTATCGATGGTGGCGAGCAGTTTTGCCGGATCGGTGAGTGTGCCGCCGCTGCTCAGCTTGGACAACAGCCCCTTGACGAAGGCCTGCTGGTCCTTGACCCGCTGGTAGTCGCTGTCCGGGAAGGAATACCTTTCACGGACAAAGGCCAGCGCCTGGTCGCCCTGCAGCGTCATGGGACCTGCCGTATAGGTGTAGCCGGCCATGTTCTTGGAGGTGAAGGACAGGGGCACGTCCACCGGCACGCCGCCCAGCGCCGTCGTCAGGCTCTTGAATCCTTCGAAGTCCATGACCGCCACGTGGTCGATCCGTACGCCGAAGAGTCCCTCGACCGTCTGCACCACCAGCGGGACCCCGCCGAAGGCGTAGGCCGCGTTGATCTTGGCCTCCCCGAACCCCGGAATGGTGGTCCAGTTGTCCCGCATGATGGACATGACGTTGATGCTCTTGCGGTCAGCGGGAATATTGACCCACATGAGGGTGTCCGAGCGCTGGTTGCCGGCCGCCTTCTGTTCCGCGGCGCTCTGGCTGGTGTCCCTGGAATCGCTGCCGATCACCAGGATATTCATCGCGGTGGTGGCGGCTGCCGAGGCTGACGGGGGCGCGGAGGCCGCCGGCGCCACGGGCTTGGGCCGTAACGCGTCCGCCGGGAACGGCGAGGCGATCTTCGCGACCTTGCTGTCAAACGCATGAGCCAATCCGAAGGCGAAGGCACCGGCGGACAGGCTCCCGATGAGCAGCACGGCGCCGACGCTGAGCAGGATATTCCGAAGGATGTGGCGGCGCTTGGCCGGCGTGCCGTTGCCCTCCGGCAGGATTTCCGTTGACGTACCCGACACCCCTGAGCCTTTCTCCTGCCGGGCAATGGCCCGCTCCCCTGTGCGCTCAGTATGCACCGACAGTGCCGGGAAATGAAGGGGAATCCCCATCGAATCCGCGGCGGGTGGCTGGCCGCGGCCGCAGGCGCCGTGCCACCGTGGCCGCAGACCGGGGCTACAGCCGCCGTTTCGGTGTGGGCCCGAGGGTGGCGGCTGGTCCCGGCGCGGAACATCCTGCCCCGGCCGGTAGGCTGGAAGCATGCTGTCCGCGCCGCCCCGACCGTTTATCCGTGCCCTGGCTTTGTCCGCTGTCCTGCTCGCCGGAGCTGCGGTCCTGACCGGCTGCAGCCCCTCCGTGGAGATCGCGGCCGCACAGGATTCGGCGAATCCCGGCTGTGCGCCGATGATGGTGGCGCTGCCGGACAACCTTGCCGGCGCCGAACTGCGGACGACGACGACGCAGGGCACCGCCGCGTGGGGCGACCCGTCCCTGGTGGTGCTGCGCTGTGGGGTCCCTGTCCTTGGTCCCACCACGGACCGCTGCGTCACGGTGAACGGGGTGGACTGGATCATCAAGGATGGCAACCCGGACTACACCCTGACCACGTACGGCCGGGATCCGGCGACCCAGCTGACGCTGGACCCCAACAAGGTCAGCTCCAGCAGTGTGCTGGCCGAGATGTCCGCGGCCGCCGGGAAGGTTCCGCAGACCCGCAAGTGCCTGGGCGCCTCCGACACGGAAAGTTTGCCGGCCGGTTAGGGCCCGGTGACTGTTCGCCTGGGAGCTCGTGCAGAGGATTCTCCCGGTTAACTCCCAGCTGCCATTCCTATCGTTACTCCGACTGCCGTGTTCAAACCACTAAGGAGCCGCCGTGTTCGCTGTTCAGGCGAAACCCAGCACCGGTGACAAATTGCAGGACATTGAGGAGTTTGCCAAGGCACTGGTGTCGACCCGGAACGACGAGCCGGGCCAGACTGACCCCGCTGCGGCGGCCGCGGCGGCGATCGGCGGCGAACTCTTGTCCATCCTGAAAGGACGCGGCCGCCGGGAACTAAACTTGTAGTTGGTTTAGCCACGACCGGATTGACCGGCGGGTTTCTCCGCAACGGGCACCGCCCGCGGTGCTATACATGACCCATGACCGTTTGCATCCCCCGTGCCGAGGACCTGGAACAGGACGATTGTCCGCATCAGTACGTCGGCGTCTGTGACAGTTGCGCAAAGCAGCACGCCGAGCGGCGTGCCCTCGCCGAAGAAGACCCTGACCGGCACTGACCTGCTCCCGGGCTAGGCCTGCCCTCGGGGATGGCCCCGGTAGGTTCCGAAGGACCAGCGGTTTCCCTCCGGGTCTGCCAGGGCGAAGTCCCGGGATCCGTAGTCCGTGTCGTGCGGTGGCTCGGTGATGTCCGCGCCGGCCGCCGAGGCCCGTGCGAAAAGCTCGTCCGGCGTATCAGTGACCACATAGGCGCCGAATGTGCCCGGCCGCAGCGGCCAGGCGTCCTGCTCCGCGTCGTCCTCCCGTGCGGAGCCGAGCATGATGCCGCCGCCGGCCGGCCACGCCAGTTCGGCATGGTCGACGTGGTCCCCCTCGCCGTACACGGCCGTCTCTTCGAAACCGATGACATCGACCAGGAAACGAATCAGCGACCGGGCATTGCGTGCCCGCAGGGTCGGCCAGACTTGGGGTGGAGGCGCTGCGTTGTCGTCCATGGCCCCAACGTACCGCGTCCGGGCCATGTGGTCGACCGGCGGCAGGGCCGCCCTGTGACCGTCAACCGGGCGGCTGGGCGGGGCGTTGGGGGCGTGGACGGGCGCCGGAGACGACGCACCGACGAAGTCGTGTGCGGCGTCGACGCGGGCGGCAACGCCCGCCCCTGCCGCCCCAAGTCAGCTGTGCGCCGGCCGCGGGCCGGAACGCGGCGGTCGTCAAACCACTACCGCAGCCCGACAGGCCTCTCGAGCGCCAGCGCTATCAGTTCATCAATGAGGTCCCGGTACGGCAGCCCGGAAGCGGCCCACATCTGCGGGTACATGGACGTCGGCGTGAATCCGGGCATGGTGTTGATCTCGTTGATGATCAGCTGCCCGTCCGGGGTATAGAAGAAGTCCACCCGGGAGAGCCCCTCCGCGCCGATCGCGTCGAACGCCACCGCGGCCAGTTCACGCACCTGTTCGGCGGCCACCCCGGGAAGGTCCGCCGGGCAGCTCAGGGAGGCGGCGCCGTCGTCGACGTATTTCGCGGTGAAATCGTAGAACGCGTGATCCGTCCCGGTCACCGCGATCTCCCCCGGCAGGGACACCCGGGGCGCGTCCGTGCCGCGGCCCTGCAGCACGGCGCACTCGATCTCCCGGCCGACAATGCCCGCCTCGATCACGAGTTTCACATCGTGCGCCCGTGCGGCCCCGATGGCCGCGTCCAGATCCTCCGCGCGCTCCACCTTGCTGATGCCCATCGAGGATCCGGCCCGTGCGGGTTTGACGAACACCGGAAACCCGAGCTCCGCCACCCGCGCCCTGACCTCGTCCGGGCAGGTCCGCCACTGCCGGTCCGTGACGGCGACGTACGGTCCGACGGCCAGGCCCGCGGCCTCGAAGACGACCTTCATGAAGTGCTTGTCCATCCCCACGGCCGACGCGAGCACGCCGGCGCCGACATACCTGGTGTCCGAGAGTTCCAGCAGTCCCTGGATGGTCCCGTCCTCGCCGAAGGGTCCGTGCAGCAGCGGAAACACCACATCCACCGCGCCGAGTTCCCGCGGAACCTCCTCGGTGGCGGCGACAATCAGCTGGTGCTTTCCGCCGATTTCGGCCAGCGCCACGGTCCGTGCGGCCGGGGCCACCTCCGGCAGCGTCGCGGCACCGAGGGACCACTGCGAGGGGTCCGCCTCGGGCAGCACCCATTGGCCGTTGCGGGCGATGCCGATCGGCACCACCTCGTACTTGTCCCGGTCGATCGCGGCCAGCACCCCCGCGGCGGTCACGCAGCTGACCGCGTGCTCGCTGGAACGGCCGCCGAACAGCACCGCCACCCGGGGTTTCCGCCCGCCACTGCCGAGCTTGTTAGCACTCACGCCGGATATTCACCTTCGGATTTGAGTTCCCGGGACAGCAGCAGCGGTCCCAGCTGGTCCACGGAAATCCTGCCCGCCAGCACTGCGACAACGGCGGCGGTGATCGGCATGTCCACGCCCAGCTGCCGGGCCAGGTCATGCACTGCCTGGCCGGATTTGATGCCTTCGGCGGTCTGCGTCATCTTGGCGCTGACCTCCTCCAGGGTGAGCCCCTGGCCGAGCAGATGCCCGGCGGTGTGGTTACGGCTCAGCGGCGAGGAGCAGGTGGCCACCAGGTCGCCCAGGCCGGCCAGCCCCGCCATGGTCTCGGCCTCCCCGCCCAGGGCCAGCGCCAGCCGGGTGGTTTCCGCCAGCCCTCGCGTGATCACCGAGGCCTTGGTGTTGTCCCCCATCCGCTTGCCCTCGCAGATGCCGACCGCCAGCGCGATCACGTTCTTGACGATTCCGCCGATTTCCACGCCCACCACGTCGGTATTGGTGTACGGGCGGAAATAGGGGGCGGTGCAGACCGAGGCGATCCAGAAGGCCACGGACTCGTCGGTGCAGGCCACCACCGACGCCGTCGGCTCGCGGCGCGCGATCTCCATGGCCAGGTTGGGTCCGGAGACGACGGCGATACGCTCGGCCGGCAGTCCGAGTTCGGCGGCGATCACCTCGCTCATCCGGGCGTCGGTGCCCACTTCCAGCCCCTTCATCAGGGACACGACGACGGCGCTGGGGCCTATCAGGGGCCCCCATGCCTTGAGCTGGGGGCGCAGGGACTGCGCGGGAACCGCTATCACCACCAGCTCCGCGCCGCGCAGCACTTCGGCCACGTCCAGGGACGCGCTGATGCTGGCGGGGAGTTCGACGCCGGGCAGGTATTCCGGATTGATGTGCACGGCGTTGATGCCGTCCACGACCTCCTGGCGGCGGCCCCAGATCGAGATGGTGCGTCCGCTGGTCCCGGCCGCGTCGGCGACGATCTTCGCGAACGTGGTGCCCCAGGAACCTGCGCCGAGGACGGCGACCTTGGCCGGACCCGGACGCGGCGGCGCGCTCACGCCGTCCCGTCTTCCGGTTCGGTAGCGGCCGGCTTCGCCGGGGCCGGGCCGGCTGCGGCGTCCTGATCGGGCGCGGCATCCTGCGCCGGCACGGGCAGCTGCGCCGGCACGGGCAGCTGCTCGGGCTCGGGCAGCTCCTCGGGCTCGGGCAGCTCCATCGGGGCGGCATCCACGGCCACCGCCTCGCGCAGAACGGCCTCCACTGCCGCGGCGGACGCAACCGGCACGGCCGGTGACGCACCCGCGGGGGCGGGGACGCCGTCGTCGTGCCCCACACTGGTGCCATTGGCCGTCCCCTGGCCCTGGCCGCGCTCGACGAACCGCCCGGCCTTGGCCTGCTTGTGCTCGGCGGGATCCCAGCGGCTGGCAGGCGGCTGCTCGCCGCGCAGGCCGGCCAGCAGCGCCGTCATATCGTCCAGGATGGCATCGGTCACCGCTGCGAGCGTGGGCCTGTCCATCGGCAGCCCGTCGAAACGGCTCAGGTCAACCGGGTCCCCGA
>JBIOFK010000023.1:0-21536 GCA_044447065.1 Actinomycetales bacterium
CCGCCTCTGCCCCGGACGGCCCCGACTACTTCTGCGTCGGACCGCTCTGGGCCACTCCGACCAAACCGGGCCGCGCCGCCGTCGGACTGTCCCTGGTGAACTATGCCGCCTCGCTGCCCGGCTCCAAGCCGTGGTTCGCGAGCGGCGGCATCGACCATTCCAATCTCCGCCAGGTCGTCGCGGCGGGCGCGCGCCGCGTCGTCGTCGTGCGGGCCATCACCGACGCCGCGGACCCCGCGGAGGCGGCACGGGCCCTGCTGGCCGCGCTGCCGCCGCTCAGCCCGGCGGCGTAGGCTCCCAGCCGGGGTCCCGGCCGAACCAGCCTGCCAGCCGTTCATAGACGCCGGCCTGTTCCGGAACCGGCACCTCGGCGCCGAAGGCCTTCTCCGGTCCGCGGTGCTCCGGACGCAGGCTGCGCCTGGCCCAGGCCAGGGCGTATTCCCCCACCACCTCGTCCAGCTCCGGGTTCTGGCCGGTCGCGCGGGCCAGGTCCCAGCCGTGGGCGGCCAGCACCGCACTCTGCTGGTCGGCAGCGGAGATCAGCGGCACGGCGGCCCCGCCGGGCCCTGCGGACTCCGCACCGGCAGGCACGGCGGCCCAGGCCGCGGCCAGTTCCCGTGCGCCGGTGCGGAATTCCTCCACCCAGCCGGCCTCCATCCGCAGCGGCCCCGCACCCCAGTCCGGGGACCTGTTCTGCGCCCGGGCCAGGAAATTGGCCAGGTCGGCCCGGACGACGTGGCCCAGCAGGGTGCCCACATCCCAATGCCCGCAGGGGGTGGGCCAGGACAGTTGGGCAGGCCCGACGGCGGCCAGCAGGCCCTGCGTCTGCGCGAGCGCGCGGCCCAGCACCTTGAGCACGGTCGGTTCTGTCCCATCGGACGACGCTCCGGAATTTCCCATGGCTGGGACTCTACGCGCGGGGGCTGACGTTTGCCACGCGGCCAAGAACCTAAACTGGGAGGACCAGCTCCCCGAGACCCGTAGGCAGGACCGATGATCGAATTCTTCAGCACGGCCGAAATCGACGAAATGAAACCGGCGGGAGCTTTTGTGGCATCGGTTCTGAGCGAGCTGAAGGAACGGGCCACCGTCGGGACGAACCTGCTGGAGATCGATGAGTGGGCGCACGAGCTGATCCGCCGCCGGGGCGCCACCAGCTGCTACATCGACTACCACCCCTCGTTCGGGGCCTCCCCGTTCGGCAAGGTCATCTGCACCTCCGTCAATGACGCCGCCCTACACGGGCTGCCGCACGACTATGCGCTGGCGGACGGGGACCTGCTCAGCCTGGACTTCGCGGTATCGGTGGACGGGTGGGTGGCCGACTCGGCCATCAGTTTCACTGTCGGCGCCGCACGGCCGGAAGACCAGCGCCTGATCGACGTCACGGCGCTGGCGCTGGAGGCCGGCATTGCCGCCGCCCGGCCCGGCAACAAGCTCGGCGACATCTCCTACGCGATCGGCGCCGTGGCCCGGGACAACGGATTTGCCGTCAACACCGACTTCGGCGGACACGGCGTCGGGCGGACGATGCACGGGGATCCGCACGTGCCCAACAACGGCAGGCCAGGGCGCGGACTGAAAATCCAGCCCGGCCTGGTCATCGCCATTGAGCCCTGGCTGATGCACGGGACGGACCGGATTTTCACCGACCCGGACGGCTGGACGCTACGCAGCGCGGACGGCTCACGGGCCGCCCACCAGGAACACACGATAGCCGTCACCGAGGGTGAACCGCTGGTCCTGACGGCCCGCGGCTGACCGGGATAGAGTCGTGGCAGCAGTACCTCCGCTCCGGGATAGAAGGGAGGGGTCATGGACCCCCAACGACCTATCGGATTCTGGCTGAAGCTCGTCGACGGCCTCATCACCGAACAGTTCGACGCGATCGTCGAGGAGCACGGTGTCACCCGCCGGCAGTGGCAGATCATGAACCTGCTGGCGGAATCCCCCGCCACGGTGGAGCGGATCGGCGAAGGGCTCAAACCGTTCCTGGCCGAGGAGCCGGACGAAAGCGCCGCCGACCAGATCGATGAACTCGTCGACAGCGGATGGGTGGCGCTGGACGGCGGGCTGTACACGCTGACGGAGCAGGGGCGTGCCAGCCTGGCGAAGATCGGCGTCGTCGTGAAACAGAACCGGGAGCAGATCTCCGCGGGCATCCCCGCGGACGAATACGAGGCCGCCCTCGATGTGCTGCAGCGGATGGCACGCAACATGGGCTGGACCGGCTAAGCGCCGGTGTTCGCGCCGCCGGGGATTCTCCCGTCGATCCTTGGGCAACGTCGTGAAGGCAATCTTCGACACGAACCAACTGATCGCTAGCGATGTTCCGGCGGTGAACGCAGAAATCGGCATCAGTGCTATCAGCCTGTCGGAACTGCACCACGGAGTTCTTGTCGCCAATGCCACCCAGCGGGGCCACAGCGCTGGCTCACGGGGCAGTCCTTTTCACCCGCAATGTCGCCGGCTTCGCCGGGCTGGAACAACTGCTGGACGTGCGTGCGCTCTAGGCCGCGGCAGTGCCCGGACGGGCACGGCCCTCTGGTGCCCGGCCGCCGTGGCTGGAGGCACGCGCGGATCCTGCCCGGGACGAACGGACATAATGGGTCCATGAGCATCGTTAAGATCAACGCCATCACCGTTCCGTCAGACAGCGGCGACGAGCTTGCCCGGCGCTTCGCCGCACGCGCGGGAGCGGTGGATGGCCAGGACGGCTTCGAGGGCTTCGAACTGCTCAAGCCCACCGACGGGCGCAGCGTCTGGCTGGTCGTCACCCGCTGGCGCGACGAGGAGTCCTTCGAGGCGTGGAAGACGTCCCCCGGCTTCGGCGAAGGCCACCGGCGGTCCGAGGGCGAGGCCTCCGGGCAGCGGCCTGTCGGCCTGTCGGCCGAGCTGTGGAGCTATTCGGTGGCCGGCGGCAGCCCGGCGCCAACAGCGTAAGCCTGCTTCCGCCGTCGTCGCTCCCCGCAGGCCGGGCGGCCGGTTCCGGTTCCTGCGTTCCGTCCTGCGCGGGCGCTCTTGGCGGGTCGTGCGCAGGACACTGTCGTGCGCACGGCCCGCGGTGAACGGTGCGCAGAACCGAACGGCCCGGACCGTCCCACGCCCGGGCAGCCGCCCCGGAGCGAACCGGAGCGGATCGGAGATGGGCGAACCGGCGACGGGCAGGCCGCCGCCACCGCGATAGCTAGGCGGTCAGGCCCAGCTGGCTCATCCGCCGGGAGTGGTTGCGGGTCAGTTCCGCCATCAGCTTCGCCACCGCCAGCTGGCCCTCGCGCAGCTCTTCCTCGCCCAGCAGCCCCACCAGGAAGGTGTGCTCGATCCCCACCCGCTGCGCCTGGGTCAGGGCCTCGCCGACCAGCCGCCGTCCCCAGAGCGCAAGTCGGGAAGCCAGCCGAGGATCCGCGGCAAGCACCTTCTTGAGCCGGCCCTGGAGCAGCGCTGTCGACTCCTCCCCGGCACGGATGAGGCCGATGACCCGGCGCGTGTCCGGATCCAGGAACTCGCTGATGGCCTGGTAGAAATCCCCGGAAATCGTGTCGATCACGTAGGCCTTCATCAGGGACTCGTACCAGTCCGCGGGACGGGTCCTGTCATGGAAGGCGTCGATCGACGGCTGGAACGGCCGCATGGCCAGCTCCACGTCCAGATTCATGCCGGACAGGTGCGCGCTGACGATCTCGAAGTGCTCGAATTCGTTCACCGCCATCCGCCCCAGCACGGCGCGGTCGTGCAGCGTCGGTGAGTAGCGGGCATCGGAGGAGAGCCGCTCGAAGGCGACCAGCTCCCCGTACGCCACGACGCCGAAAAGGCCCACCACGAACCTGTCGTAGCGGGCGCTCAGTTCGCCCATGGAAACTTCCGGACCGCCCGGCGTAATGCTCATGGATCCAGCGTAGCCGTTACTGCTGCCGCGCAGGATGCCCGCGGCCGCGGAAAGGAATTCTTCCCGCCGGCCACTGTGTTTGCGCGCAGGCCCGCGCGTTAGGCTGGGTGACGTGCCTTACTCCCGCATCGACGTGCGCGACAGCGCCACCGCCCAGCTGGCCCTGGCTCTGGCCGCGCTGAAAACCGAATTCAAGCTGCCTCCGGAGTTCCCCGCCGAGGTGCTGGCCGAAACCCGCCGGGCCATCGCGGACCAGGCGCTCCCGGAGCTCGACCTCTCCGCCTGGCCGTTCCTGACCATCGACCCGCCGGGCTCCCAGGACCTGGACCAGGCGATGTTCCTGGAACGCACGGGCCAGGGCTACTCGGTGCATTACGCCATTGCGGAGGTGCCGTCGTTCGTCCGGCCCGGCGGCACCCTGGACGCGGAAACCCGCCGCCGCGGACAGACCGTCTACACCCCGGACGGCCGTGTTCCGCTGCACCCGGCCGAGCTTAGCGAGGGCGCCGCGAGCCTGCTGGCGCACCAGCTGCGGCCGGCCTTCGTCTGGGACATCGAATTGGACGCGCGGGGCTCGGTCACCGGGGCGGTGGTGCGGCGCGCTCGGGTGCGCAGTGTCGCGAAGCTTGGCTATGAGCAGGCCCAGGAGATGCTCGACGGCGGGACGGCTCCGCAGAAAATCCACGGCACCTTGGAACTGCTCAAGGAAATCGGGCTCAAGCGGATAGCACTGGAGCACCAGCGCGGCGGGGCGAGCCTGAACGTGCCCCGCCAGGAGGTGGAGTTCGACGGCGGCACCTACCGTCTGGTTTTCCGGCCGGCGCTGCCGGTGGAGGACTGGAACGCCCAGATTTCGTTGCTGACCGGCATGGCGGCCGCCACGATCATGCTCGAAGGCAAGGTGGGGATCCTGCGCACCATGCCCGAACCCGACGAAGCGGCACTGACCACGTTCAGGCACCAAAGCCAGGCACTAGGGAGACCGTGGCCCGAGGACCTGGCCTACGGGGACTTCCTTCGCACCCTGGACACCAGCGACCCGCGCCAGCTGGCGCTGATGCATGCCGCAGCCTCCCTGTTCCGTGGTGCCGGGTATGTGGCGTTCGACGGCGAGCTTCCCGAAAAAACCGCCCAGGCCGCCGTCGCCGCACCCTATGCCCACACCACCGCGCCGTTGCGCCGGCTGGTGGACCGCTTCGTGCTCGTCATCTGCGCAGCCCTGTGCGAGGGCGCGGAGGTCCCCGGCTGGGCCAGGCTGGCCCTGCCGCAGCTGCCCGCGCTGATGATGGCCTCCGACCAGCAGGCCAACGCCGTCGACCGGGCGGCGCTGGACACGGTGGAGGCTGCGGTGCTCAGCAGCCGGATCGGCCACCAGTTCGACGCGGTCGTCGTCGCCGGTCCGCGCAGCAACGGCAAGGGCAGCGGCAACGGCAGCCCCGCCGCCCCGCGCAGCACCGTGCAGATCCAGGATCCGGCGATCACCGCCTACTGCGAGGGCGAGCTCGAACCGGGCAGCAGGGCCACGGTGACTCTGGTCCGGGCGGATATCCCCGGCAGGACGGTACTGTTCCGCGCCGGTTAGCCGCCGGTTCGCCGCACGGATGCCGCGGCTGCGGGGCTGTTCACGGTAGACTGGCGGAGTAGATATGGATGCCCGGTCGTTTTGATGATCTTTAGCTTCAATACACCCGCCCCTACGCGAACTTTTTTGCCGGCCAGCCGCAGCACGGATTCCCCGTCTTCGGCACCGGTGCAGTTGTAAGCCCGCGATCGGCTTCCACTGGATGCGCTGCCACAAGGCTCCGTCCGGCGTTTTCATGCGCCGGTGCGTTGAGCTGGCTACGGCGGCGCCTAACGAACGGTATGACATTGACCATTGAGTCCGACAACCACCTCCGCGCCAGCAACAGCGATGAAGAAATCACCGTCGAAGCGTCGCTGACCACCACCGAAGAACCGCACCACGAGGTCAAAGAGACCTTTTCCGACTTCAATGTCCGCGCGGACATTGTCGAGTCGCTGGCCGACGCCGGCATCACCCACCCCTTCCCGATCCAGTCGATGACGCTGCCGATCGCGCTCGCCGGCCACGACATCATCGGCCAGGCCAAGACCGGAACGGGGAAGACGCTCGGTTTCGGCATCCCGGCCCTGCAGCGCGTCGTCGGTCCCGCGGATGACGGCTATGCCGCGCTGCCGACCCCCGGCGCCCCGCAGGCACTGGTCATCGTGCCGACCCGTGAACTGGCCGTGCAGGTCGCCGGAGACCTGGCCACCGCCTCCCGCAAGCGCGGCGCCCGGATCGCCACCATCTACGGCGGACGCGCCTACGAGCCGCAGATCGAGTCGCTGCAGAACGGCGTGGAAATCGTCGTCGGCACCCCCGGGCGGCTGATCGATCTGTACAAGCAGAAACACCTGAACCTGAAGAACGTCAAGATCGTCGTGCTGGACGAGGCCGACGAGATGCTGGACCTCGGCTTCCTGCCGGACGTGGAGACGCTGATCGCCGGCACCCCGGCGGTCCGCCAGACGCTGCTGTTCTCCGCCACCATGCCCGGGCCCGTGGTGGCCATGGCACGGCGCTACATGACCCAGCCCACGCATATCCGCGCCGCGGATCCCGAGGATGAGGGACTGACGAAGCGGGACATCCGCCAGCTGATTTACCGCGCCCACAGCATGGACAAGGCCGAGGTGGTGGCACGGATCCTGCAGTCCAACGGCCGCGGACGGACCATCATCTTCACCAAGACCAAGCGCACCGCCGCAAAGGTGGCCGAGGAGCTGGTCGACCGCGGATTCGCCGCCGCCGCGATCCACGGTGACCTGGGCCAGGGCGCCCGGGAGCAGGCGCTGCGCGCGTTCCGCAACAACAAGGTCGATGTTCTGGTGGCGACCGACGTCGCGGCCCGCGGCATCGACGTCGACGACGTGACCCACGTGATCAACTACCAGTGCGTGGAAGACGAAAAGATCTATCTGCACCGGGTCGGACGCACCGGCCGGGCCGGCAACAAGGGCACCGCCGTCACCTTCGTGGACTGGGACGACATGCCCCGCTGGGCCCTGATCAACAAGGCCCTGGGACTCAACGTCCCGGAGCCGGTGGAGACCTACTCCTCGTCACCGCACCTGTACTCCGATCTGGATATCCCCGAGGGCACCAAGGGCCGGCTGCCGCGCAACAAGCGCACCCATGCCGGAATCGACGCCGAGGTCCTGGAGGATCTGGGCGAGACCGGGAAGCGCAATGCTGCCCCGTCCCGCGGCGGGCGCGACGGGGAACGCGGCGGTTCGCGGGACGGCGGCCGCAGCGGCTCACACGACGGCGGTCGCGGCGGTTCGCGCGACGGCGAACGCGGCCGGGGCGGGGCGCGTGAGGGCGGACGGGACGGCGGACCCGGCCGCAGCGCTTCGGCCGGGCACGCCGAGAACTCAGAGCACTCCGCAGGGGCGCCGGCGGCCGGCGCGAACGATGCGCCGTCCGAGGCCAAGACCTCCCGGCCACGCCGCAACCGTAGCCGCACCCGGCGCCGCAACGGCGAGGTCGTCGGTTCGCCGCAGGCACCGTCCGCCGAATAGCCGCACGAGCCCATCCGTCACCGGCACGGGAGGGCAGACCGTAAGCATGCCCACTGGTGATTCGTCCCGGTGGGCATGCCCGTTCCCGGCGCGCGTCCCCGGTGGGTGCCCGTTCCCGGCGCGGGTCCGCCGGCCGTGCAGGTCAGGCCAGCCGACCCGTCAGGGGCGGACGACGTTGGTGCCGCTGGCCAGTTCCTCGATCCGCGCCAGCACCTCCGGCGCCGTCAGGTTCTCGCCCAGCCGGTTCGGTTTCCCGGTCCCGTGGTAGTCCGAGGACCCGGTGACCAGCAGTCCGTTGGCCGCGGCGAACGCGCGGAGCCACGCCCTGCCCTGTTCGGGATTGTCCCGGTGGTCCACCTCGACGCCGAGCAGGCCGGCGTCGACCATCTCCCGGAACGTCTCCTCCCCGACCACCCGGCCGCGGGCGCTGGCCACGGGGTGCGCGAACACCGGCACTCCGCCGGCCTCCCGGACCAGCGCGACGGCCACGCACGGGTCGGGGGCGTAGTGCGGGACGTAGTAGCGCGAATGCGAGGTCAGGATGGTGCTGAACGCCTCGCTGCGGTCCGCGGCGGCACCGGCGGCCACGAGGGCATCGGCGATGTGCGGCCGCCCGACAGTGGCCCCGGGGGCGACGTGGGCGCTGACATCCTCCCAGTTCAGCGGGTAGTCCAGGGCAAGCCGTTCCACCATCAGTTCCGCGCGGGACACCCTAGCCGCCCGGGCCCTGGTGATTTCCGCCAGCAGCCCCGGGTGTGTCGGGTCCTGGAGGTAGCTCAGCAGGTGGACGCTGATTCCCCGCTCGGTCTTGCAGGAGATCTCCATGCCCGGCACCAGCGCCACCCCCAGTTTCCGGGCGGCGGCGGCGGCCTCCGCCCAGCCGGCCGTCGAGTCGTGGTCGGTCAGCGCCACCACGTCCAGCCCGGCCTCCTTCGCCGCGCCGATCAGCTCGGCGGGCGGCTGGGTTCCGTCGGAACCGTTGGAATGCGTATGCAGATCAATCCTCACCGTCCAAGCCTACGTCCAGCCGTCTTGGCCCAATCCACCGGCGGTGAGAGACTGGATAGGTGAATCAGCCAGAGACTTCAGCAGCAGAACAGCCCATCGAGGACCGAGTCAACAACCGCTCCCAGCGCCCGGATTCCTCCGCCTTCCGCGAATTCATGGCCGCCAACTGGGCGCCGGCCAGCCAGGAGCTCCCCGCGCGCGACGCCGTCGCGGACTATGCCGCCGCACGCCGGCTGGCCATTTCCACCCAGTTCAAGGGCGAGCGGCTGATCCTGCCCGCCGGTCCGCTGAAGGTCCGCTCCAACGACACGGACTACCGCTTCCGGCCGCACTCCGCCTTCGCGCACCTCACCGGCCTGGGCGTGGACCACGAGCCCGACGCCGTCCTGGTTTTCGAGCCCGCTGAAGAAGGAACGGGCGACGGCGGCGGGCACCACCATGCGACCCTGTACTTCCGGCCCCTGGCCGGGCGGGACACCGAGCAGTTCTACGCGGACTCCCGTTCCGGTGAGTTCTGGATCGGGCCGCGTCCCACGCTCGCCGAGTTCGCGGCCAAACTCGGCCTCGCCACAGCGCACCTTGACGAGCTTGAGATCGCCATCACCAAGAACGTGGGCGATCCTGCCGTCGGCGGCGTCAGCGTCAGGCTGGTGCGCAAGGTCGACGAGAACATTGACGCGCTGGTGGACACGGCCCGCTACAACACGGCCAAGGACCAGGAAAACGTCGATCTTTCGGTACTGGACGCGCTCGATGACAAACTTGCCGAGGCGTGCTCCGAACTTCGCCTGCTCAAGGACGAGTGGGAGGTCGAACAGATGAAGGCCGCCGTGGCCGCCACGGTGCAGGGCTTTGCCGAGGTGGTCAAGGTGCTTCCCCGGGCCCTGACCCATCCGCGCGGCGAGCGGGTTGTTGAGGGGGCGTTCTTCGCCCGCGCCCGTGAAGAGGGGAACGAGCTCGGCTACGACACGATCGCCGCCTCGGGCAACAACGCCACCGTGCTGCACTGGACCCGTAACACCGGCTCCGTCGAGTCCGGCGAGCTGCTCCTGCTGGACGCGGGAGTGGAAGCGGATTCCCTGTACACCGCCGACATCACCCGCACGGTTCCGGTCAACGGAACCTTCTCGGAGATCCAGCGCAAGGTCTACCAGGCCGTGCTGGATGCCGCGGACGCGGGATTCGCCGTCGCGGTCCCCGGGCTGAAGTTCCGCGACGTCCACACCGCGGCCATGGAGGTCCTGACGGAACGGCTGGCTGACTGGGGCCTGCTGCCGGTCTCGGCGGAGGACGCGATGAGCCCCGACGGCCAGCAGCACCGCCGCTGGATGCCGCACGGCACCAGCCACCACCTCGGCCTCGACGTCCACGACTGCGCGCAGGCCAAGCGGGACCTGTACCTGGACGGCATTATTACCGAGGGCATGATCTTCACGATCGAACCCGGGCTCTACTTCAAGGACGAGGACCTGGCTATTCCCGAGGAGTACCGCGGGATCGGTGTGCGGATCGAGGATGACATCCTGATCACCGCCGACGGCGCGGTGAACCTCAGCTCGGCGCTGCCACGCACCCCGGACGACGTCGAGAGCTGGATGTCAGGTATCTGGGGAGCCTGAAACGCAGCCGTCCCGGCCGGCCGATACCGGCCGCCGGGGCGGCTGCGTCGTTTAGCGGATACCTCGTGAGGGAACGGAGGTACCGTCCACAGCGTCAGTCGTGCTTCGCGCCGTCGTCGCCCGGCAGGCGGATACCATACTGCGGCCGGCCGTCCGGCAGGTCCGGGAACGTGCCCGGCGTCGTTCCCTGCGGGGCCTCGACGGCTCCCTCCACCGGGTTCTCGGTCTGGGCGGCGGCCGGAGCGGCGGGCGCGTCCGTACGATGGTCCGGCGTGCCGTACGGATCGGTCCAGCCGCTGGGCCGCTGCGGCGGAGTCGGCGGAACCTGGGGGTCCTGCGGCCGGATAAAGGGCTGCTGCGGGCCCCTCGCCGCCGCGGCGGTGGACTGCGGCGACATCGGCAGCTGGGCCAACAGCCGGCGGGCATCCGCGGCCACATCCGGCGCCACGATCACGTCGTAGCTGCTGGCCAGGACCTGGCTGGTGGAGGTGAAGTCCCGTTTGCCGCGCTGCATGGCGTAGGAGGCGATGCCGAACAGCATCCAGAACGCGGCCCCCATGACGATCGAGGTCAGCACGGAGAAGGACATCACGCCGCCGTTGCCGGCGGAGTTCCCGAAGAAGCTCAGCAGCACCCCGACGAACAAGCCGAACCAGGCACCCGTCAGCGCACCCGACAGGGCCACCCGGGGGTAACTGAGTTTACCCGTGACCCGCTCCACCATTTTCAGGTCGTTGCCGACAATCGAGACCATCTGCACGGGGAATTGGTGGTCGGCCAGGTAGTCCACGGCCTTTTGGGCGTCCAGATACGACGTGTAGCTTCCCACCGTCTCCCCGGTGGGCACGCTGCGGGATTCATCCAGGGGCCGGGTCCGTCCAAAAAGGTTCGCCATACCGCCATTGTCCCCCATCAACCTGTCGGATCCCCTGCATATCTCTGCCGGCGAAAAAGGCCGGCGGCGCCACCGCGGTCCGTTCCGTTGGCGGCGGCTTGGCGGCGGCTTGGCGGTGGCTTGGCGGCCAGCACTGCCGTCCCGTTGGAGGAACGGGTCCAGGTCTTGATACGCAAGCTGCCACTTGCCTATAGTGATTCCGTGGTGGATGTCTTTCGAGCTCTCGACGATGAGACGAGGCGCGCCGTGCTCGACTTACTGTCGGAGCGCGACGGCCAGACCCTGTTCGAGATCTGTTCCGTGCTCACGTCGCGGCATGGCTTCAGCCTCACGCGCCAGGCGATCTCACAGCACCTCGGCGTGCTCGAGTCGGCCGGCCTCGTCGTGACGGAGCGGCGCGGGCGTTCCAAGTTCCACTACTTCAACCCCGGGCCGCTCGCCGAGATCACCGGGCGATGGCCCACCAGAAAGAGGAACGAACAATGAAAATTGCCCTGACGAGCCTGTTCGTCGACGACCAGCGGGCGGCCCTCGCCTTCTACACCGACGTGCTCGGATTCACGAAGCGCCACGACATCCCGCTCGGCGATGATTTCTGGCTCACCGTTGTATCGCCCGAATCGCCTGACGGTCCGGAGCTGCTTCTGGAACCGTCGGGCCACCCTGCAGTAAAGCCGTATCGGGATGCCCTTGTCGAAGACGGCATCCCACTCGCCCAATTCGCTGTCGGGGATATTGCGGCCGAGCACGCCAGACTGGCAGGCAAGGGCGTGGTGTTCACGCAGCCGCCGACCGACGTCGGCACCGCCGTCGTCGCCGTCTTTGATGACACGTGCGGCAACCTTATTCAGCTCATCGAAACGAAGCGGGACGAGAACCACGCCGACACCCGTTGAGGTACCTAACCGCACCCGATCGTGCCCGCTCCGCAGTGCCCACCACTCCAGGAACGGGGCCGCCGCCGCCGAGGGCGGGATTGGAAGTAACCTGTAGCTGTGAGTACGAATCCATCGCGCGTCTTTGTAGCGCGCCTGCTGGGACTGGACGTGTTCGACCCGCTGGGTGACAGGCTGGGCCGATTGCGTGACGTGGTGGTGCTCTCCCGCGGACAGCGCGGAGCGCCCCACGCCGTGGGCATCGTGGTGGAAGTCCCGGGCAAGAAAAGGGTCTTCGTGCCGATGACCCGGCTGACCTCGATGGACCAAAGCCAAATCATCTGCACCGGCCTGGTCAACCTGCGCCGCTTTGAACAGCGCGGGGCGGAGAAGCTCGTCGTCGGCGAGCTCTTTGACGCCCGGGTGCAGCTGCAGGACGGCAGCGGGGACGCCGTCGTCGAGGATATGGCCATGGACCAGCAGCGCAACGGCGACTGGCTGGTCACCAAGCTGTTCGTCCGGCAGGGCTCGCCGAAGTCCCGGCTGCGCGGGCTGCGACGCGGCAACACCATGCTGATCGACTGGTCCGACGCGATCCCGTCGGAAGGCTACGAGCCGCAGGGCGCCAGCCAGTTCGTGGCCACGCATGAGGACCTCAAGCCTGCGGACTTCGCCGACGCGCTGCAGGAAATGTCCGACAAGCGCCGCATCGAGGTGGCCAGCGAACTGCAGGACGAGCGGCTGGCCGACGTGATCCAGGAGCTACCCGAGGAGGACCAGGTCACGCTGCTCTCCGCGCTGGACAATGAACGCGCCGCGGACGTGCTGGAGGAAATGGATCCGGACGACGCGGCGGACCTGCTGGCGGACCTGCCCACGGCCAAGGCGGAGCAGCTGCTGCTGCTGATGGAGCCGGAGGCCGTGGAGGACGTGCGCCGGCTGCTGGCCTACGACGAGGACACCGCCGGCGGCCTGATGACCCCGGTGCCGGTGATCCTGCCGCCGGAGGCCACCGTGGCCGAGGCGCTGGCGCATGTGCGCAGCGAGGAGCTCTCCCCGGCCCTTGCCTCGGCCATTTTCATCTGCCGCCCGCCGCTGGAGACGCCGACCGGCCGGTTCCTCGGCGTCGTGCATATCCAGCAGCTGCTGCGCAGCGCCCCGCCGGAGCAGCTCGGCAGCATTGTCGACAGGAACCTCGAACCGGTCTCCGATCACGCCAGCGTCAGCGAGGTCAGCCACATCATGGCCAGCTACAACCTCAATTCCCTGCCGGTGGTCAACCATGCCGGCCGCCTGGTGGGGGCGGTGACTGTTGACGACCTCCTGGACCATCTGCTCCCGGACGACTGGCGAACCCACGACGACGGCGCGCCGATCCGCAAACTAGGAGGCCGCGTTGGCTGAGAAGCAGCTCTCCAAGAGCGCCGGCCTGGATACGCCCAGGGAACTGCGCTCCCGCGTGCTGCCGACGTTCGGCGGCAATCCGGACGCCTTCGGCCGCTTCGCCGAACGGTTCGCCCGTTACATGGGTACGGCCAACTTCCTGCTCTACATGACGGTCTTCGTGATCGTCTGGGTGATCATCAACGTTGTCGGGCTGTACGGCTTCGCCTGGGATCCGTACCCGTTCATCCTGCTCAACCTCTTCTTCTCCACCCAGGCCTCCTACGCCGCGCCGCTGATCCTGCTGGCGCAGAACCGCCAGGACGACCGCGACCGGGTGCAGATTGAGCAGGACCGGGCCCAGAACGAACGGAACCTGGCGGACACGGAATACCTGACCCGCGAGGTCGCCGCGCTGCGGATCGCGCTGCGGGACGTGGCCACCAGGGACTTTATCCGCTCCGAGCTGCGCAGCCTCCTGGACGATCTGCAGCCGGCCGGCGAGCCGGAAGAGGACGAGGCACCGGAAAAGCGCCAGCGTTCCCGGGACAGCCGCACCTCACCGCGCACCCAATCCATCCCCCGGGTCCGCCCGGCCAAGGCGTCGGAGCGCTCCGCCGCGGCCGTGACCACCGCGTCGACGGAACCGTGAGCTGACCGTGCCCGGTACCGACGAGCTGTACGCTGCCCTGGCAACGGTGATCGATCCGGAACTGCGGCGCCCGATCACCGAGCTGGGCATGGTTGCCTCCGTGGCGGCCCACGACGGCGGCCGGGTACGCGCCGTCGTGCGCCTCACCATTGCCGGCTGCCCGCTGCGCGGCACGATTGAAGCGGACGCGGCCGCCGCTCTGGGCGCCGTACCCGGAGTCACCGGCGTGGACGTGGAGCTGACGGTCATGACGGCGGAGCAGCGCCAGGAGCTCAAGGACCGGCTCAAGGGAGCCGGCGGCCGGCGGGGCATCCCGTTCAACGATTCCGGCTCGCTGACCCGCGTGTACGCGGTGGCCAGCGGCAAGGGCGGCGTGGGGAAATCCAGCGTGACGGTCAACCTCGCGTGCGCGATGGCGGCCCGGGGGCTGCGCGTCGGGATCGTGGACGCGGACATTTACGGGTTCTCGGTGCCGGGGCTGATGGGCATCACGCAGAGCCCCACCCGGGTGGACGAAATGATCCTCCCGCCGGTGGCCTACGGGGTCAAGGTCATCTCGATCGGCATGTTCGTCACGGGCAACCAGCCGGTGGCCTGGCGCGGGCCGATGCTGCACCGCGCACTGGAGCAGTTCCTCACCGACGTCTATTTCGGGGACCTGGATGCCCTGTTCCTTGACCTGCCGCCGGGTACCGGGGACATCGCCATCTCCGTGGCGCAGCTGCTGCCCTCGGCGGAAATCCTGGTGGTGACCACCCCGCAGGCGGCCGCCGCGGACGTGGCCGAACGCGCCGGCGCCATCGCCGTGCAGACGGGGCAGACCGTTGCCGGCGTGGTGGAGAACATGTCTTCGCTGACGCTTCCGGACGGCACCACGCTCGACGTTTTCGGCTCCGGCGGCGGGGCGCTGCTGGCCGAACGGCTCAGCGCCACGGTCGGCACGGCGGTGCCGCTGCTGGGCCAGGTTCCACTGGACGTTGCCCTGCGCCTGGGCGGGGACGCGGGCACGCCGATTGTGCTGGCAAATCCGGAGTCCCCCGGCGCACGGGCCCTAACGGAAATCGCCACCCGGCTGGCGGTGCGGCCGCGCGGGCTGTCCGGGCTGAAACTGCCCGTCCAGCCGGTTTGAGCCGGCCGGCTTCCGGTAGGTTCGGGTCGGATCACGCAGTCCCAACCCGCACAGCTTTAGCGGGCAGGGATGGATTTTTCCGGCGTGTCCTAGTACGCCATACGGACATCCGGCTCAATCCTAGGCACCTTGGCACGCGTGATGGCCGGTCGGCGCCGCCGCAGAGGAGCTCCGGCCTCCGTCAAGGGGTGCGCGGTTGCATCCGGCTCAGGTCGCGTCGGAGTCCCACGGCGCGCTTTGCCCCGGTTCCAGCCGCGGCGTGACCGCCAGCGGGGCGACGGCGGCCATCGCGGCCGCGGCCGGGTCCACCGGGGTCTGGGGGGCGGGAACGTCGTCATCGAGCAGGGCTTCGCGGATGATGCGCCGCGGATCGTATTGCCGCGGATCAAGCTTCTTCCAGTCCACCGAGTCCAGGTCCACCCCGGACTCTTCCTTGATGGTCTCCTTGGCCCCGGTGGCCATCCGGCGGACCTCGCGGATCAGGTTCCGAAGCTTTTCGGCGTATTCGGGCAGCCGGGTGGGCCCGATCACGAGCACGGCAACGATGGCGATGATGATCAGCTCTCCGCCGTTGATTCCTAGCACCTTAGGAGGATACCCCGACCCGCTGAAAACCAGCGAGTCGCCGCAGGAGAACGCTCAACCACCGTTGACCAGCCTCGACACGCCGCGCAGCATCCGGTCCAGCAGGCCGCCGGGAACCGGGGGTGCCGACGGAGCGGCCGATGCCGGCGCGGGCGGGTCCGCCGCGGCCGGTGAGGGCGGGGCCAGCAGCGTCCGGCAGATCTGCTGCATCCGGTCCGCCGGCACCGTCGAGGTGACGGTGTAGCTGGCCCCGTCCCAGCCGAACACCAGCTGCCAGGGCATGCCGCGATGCAGCCAGAGCGCGGTGTCCGGGCCGGACGGAGTCTGATACCCCGCCGGCTGCATTTCCATCGCCTCGAAGCCGTCCTGCGCCACCGGGTGGCCGGTGAGCACATTGACGGGGGGTCCGGCGGCGGTGTCTCCTTGGCGCTGCTCATAGACGGTCAGCGATGTCGATCCGTTGCTGAACGTCAGTTTCAGTGTGGGCACCGTGCCCAGCACGAATCCTTCGGCTCCGGTCAGCGGATAGCCGATCTGTTCGAGCTCGGGGCGGTCCCAGCCGGACTTCTGCAGTTCGGCCAGCTCGGTCGTGGCCACGGCGGAGGCCAGTTCGGTTCCGGCCGCGGGCATGGCAGCGTCCCGGGGCCAGCTGCCGACGATGGCGGTCCCCGAGGTCTCGGCGGTGACCGGCGCGGGGGCAGTGCCGGCGACGGCGGGGCGGACGGGGCCGGTCTCGCCGCCGGCCACGTAGGCGATAGTGCCAAGCACCAGCGCCAGTGCGCCGAAGGATGCCGTGGTTACCAGCAGCCGGCCCGGGCGCCGGCGTGCGGACCGCAGCGCCAGCGACTCGCAGCCGTCCGTGGACAGGCCCCGGGTGGCGGCGAGGATGCGGGCGTTGAGGTCCGCGGGCGGCACCGGTCCGGACCCGGCCTCGAGCCGGTGCGCACGCTGTTTTTCCCGGGCGACCAGCAGCCTGCATTGGGCGCAGACGCCCAGATGCTCCGCCGCGCGCGCCGTCGCCTCCAGGTCCAACCGGCCCGCCACGTAGTCCCCGGCACCCTGTCCGATGTGGGCCATGATCGGGCTAATTCACACCAACGATGCGGGGAAGCTTCAGGCGCGGTTTGGCCGCGGCGGTTCCGGTACGCCCGGGCGCCCGGTGCGCCAGTGATTCGCGCAGCATGGTGCGCCCGCGGTGGATCCGGGAGCGGACCGTGCCCAGTTTCACGTCCAGCGCCCGGGCGACCTCGTCGTAGGACAGGCCTTCCAGGTCGCAGAGGACGACGGCGGCGCGGAAGTCCGGCGGCAGCGCGTCCAGCGCCGCCTGGACATCCAGGTCAAGATTGTTGAATTCGAAGCTTCGCTCCGGACCCGGCTCGCGCCCCGGAAGGCGGGAATCGGCGTCGTCGGCCAAGGCATCGAAGCGGATCCGCTGCTTGCGCCTGGCCTGGTCCAGGAAGAGGTTGGTGGTAATGCGGTGCAGCCAGCCGTCCAGCGTTCCCGGCTTGAAATTCGCCAGCGAGCGGAACACCCGGACGAAGACTTCCTGAGTGAGATCCTCGGCGTCGTACTTGTTGCCCGTGAGCCGGTATGCCAGCCGGAAAACCTTCGCGGAGTGGTTCGTCACCACATCCTCCCAGGACGGCATGACCCAATCCCCAGCGGCGTCCACCACCGGATCCGCGCTGTGCGTAGCGGAAAGTTCCGTGGAAGCAGTCATCCCAATTCCTCCTCACCGGCAAGCCGGTCCGCCCGGGCCCGATCGCCACGAGTGGATGATTAATGATCCCAGAGAATTCTGGGGTTTGGCTGGGCGGGGCGCCAATTGCGCCCACAGCGGACGGGGAGCGCCTAAGCCAAGTAGTCTGGGTGCTGTCCTGACCGAAAAGAGGAAGTTGAGCCCATGAGTGCCGATAAGTCCACGAGCTGGTCCTATAGTGAAGGCCTGCCCATCGAGGACGAGGTACTGCTGCGCGCGCGCGGGCGCTCCCATGAACTCGGCGTCTTTCCCGTGAGCCCCGGCGTCGGTGCCGTGCTGACCGTCCTGGCCGCGGCGTCGAAGGCCCAGACGGTCGTCGAAATCGGCACGGGCGCGGGCGTTTCAGGCGTCTGCCTGCTTCGCGGACTGGTCCCCGGCGCGGTACTGACCACCATCGACGTGGACGTGGACCATCTCAAAGCCGCCCGGGAGGCCTTCACCGAGGCGGGTTCGGCGGCCAACCGGACCCGGACCATCTCCGGACGCGCCGCCGACGTCCTGCCCCGGCTCACCGATGCGGCCTACGACCTGGTCTTCGTGGACGCGGACAAGCCGTCTTTTCCCGCGTACCTTGAGCAGGCCGTCCGCCTGCTCAAGCGCGGCGGCCTGCTCGTTATCAACGATGCCCTCGACAAGGACCGGGTGTCCGATCCCGCCATCCGGGAGGCTAGCACCGTCACGCTGCGCCAGGTCGGCAAGAGCGTGCGGGAGGACGAGCGGCTTTCGTCGGCCCTGCTGCCCACCGGAGAAGGTCTGCTGCTGGCCGTTAAGCGCTAGCCCTTCCGCGCTGTCCGTCCGGGATGGTAAACCGGAGCCATGGACAGCACAGACGCACAGAACCCACTGGACTCCCTGAACCTCGTACCCCTGCCGGGTAGTGAACGGCCCCCGGCGCCCGGTTTTGCCGCCGCCAGCGCCGTGCCTTTGGCCCCGGATGCGGACGTCGATGCGACGGTGATCCTGCGCCGGCGTGCGCAGCCCGACGCGGCGGCATTCGGCGCCCGGCTCAGCACCGCCGAGCTGGCCGAGCGCTTCGGCGCCTCCGACGCCGACCTCCAGTTAGTGCAGGGAACGCTGGCCGGGCTGGGACTGAGCATCCTCGAGTCCGACGCTGCGTCCCGGCGGGTGCGGGTGCGCGGCCGTGCCGCCGTGATCGCCAGGGTCTTCGGCACCGACCTTCACCAGTTCACCCCCGAGGGTGCGGACCGGGCGGTCCAGCGGCACCGCAGCGGCGGCCTGAGCGTTCCCGCCGAACTGGACGGCGTGGTCACCGCGGTGCTGGGCCTGGATAACAGGCCGCAGTCCCGCACCCTGTTCCGGGTGGCCCCGGCGGCGGCACGGACCACCTCCTACACCCCTGTGGAATTGGGCACCGTCTACGGCTTCCCCGACGGACTGGACGGGAGCGGACAGACCATTGCGATCATCGAACTCGGGGGCGGCTTCGGCCAGGCCGACCTTGACGCCTATTTTGCCTCGCTGGGCATCACCGGACCCGCCGTGACCGCCGTCGGGGTGGATGGTGCGGCCAACCTGCCCGGCGCGGACCCCAACGGCGCCGACGGGGAGGTGCTGCTGGACATCGAGGTGGCCGGCGCGCTGGCGCCCGGAGCGAAGATCATCGTCTATTTCGCGCCCAACACCGATGCCGGCTTCGTGGACGCCGTCAGCACCGCCGCGCACGCCACCCCCACCCCTGCCGCGATGAGCATCAGCTGGGGGCAGAGCGAGGACGACTGGACCGGCCAGGCCCTCACCGCCTTCGACAGCGCCGTCGCGGACGCGGCACTGCTGGGCGTGAGCGTCACTGCGGCGTCAGGGGATGACGGCAGCACCGACCGGGCTTCGGACGGAAAGGCGCACGTCGATTTCCCGGCCTCCAGTCCGCATGTGCTGGCCTGCGGCGGAACCCGGCTGGAAGCGGACCCGGCCACGGGGGCCGTGAGCAGCGAGACCGTTTGGAACAACGGCAGCGGCAACGGCGCCACCGGCGGCGGCGTCAGCCGGATGTTCGGCATCCCGGATTGGCAGAAGACCGCGGGAGTACCCACGATCGCGGGGAAGCCCGGCCGGGGCGTGCCGGACGTGGCCGCCGTCGCGGACCCGCAGACCGGCTACCGCGTGCGGGTTGACGGGAAGGACATGGTGATCGGCGGCACGAGCGCCGTTGCCCCGCTCTGGGCCGCCCTGATGGCCCGGCTGGCGCAGTCCGCCGGGAAGCCGCTGGGGCTCGCGCACCCGCGCCTGTACCAGGGAATCAGCAAGGGTACCGAGGCTGCCGGTTTCCGCGATGTGGTGTCCGGCAACAACGGCGCCTATTCGGCCGGCCCCGGCTGGGATCCCTGCACCGGGCTGGGCGTGCCGAAGGGGACCCAGCTGCTGCAGGTTCTCGGCTCCCCTGGTTCCCCGTAGCGGGCCGTCCGGTCCCGGGCGGGAAGGCTACAGGAAACTACCGGGAAACTAGGAGGTTACCCCGAGGAGGCAGTCCTTGAGTTTGGCGGCCTCTTCGGCGTTGAGCTCAACAACCAGTCGTCCGCCGCCCTCAAGCGGGACGCGCATGATCAGGCTGCGGCCCTCTTTCGTGACCTCCATCGGACCGTCACCGGTTCTGGGCTTCATGGCCGCCATAAGGAATTCCCCTCTACTGTATGCAGGCGGGGAACCGTCAGTGATCCCCCGACCGCGAGATCACATCAGCCCGGAGCCGGCGGTGCTGCCGGGATTCCGGACCGGGCAGCGTGCCCAGTGTTCGTTCGCTCACACCAGTATCCCGCAGATCACGGGCGAGAGCCAATCGCCGCGCACCGGACGGGCCCGCGGCTACGGCTGCCTACGGCGGATAGTCCCCGCCGCCGGGCAGCGGGGCCCAGGCCCACAGCCATGTCACCCAGACCAGCTGAAGCAGCACGAACATCACCACCACGGTGACACGGAACGCGCGGGACCGCGAGAGGCACGCTCCGGCAAGGGCCAGCGGAAACAGCGGCAGCAGCATCCGGAAGGTACTGGTCTGCGGCTGCAGGAACGCCAGCAGGTAAAGGAAATAGGCCACGCACCACAGCCGCATCCCCGTGCCGAGCTGCCGCACCGCCCGGGAGTTCAGGTACAAGGCGGCGAGGACCACCAGGAGTACCGGAGCGGCCGGTCCCAGGACGGGGCCCAGAAGCTGCTTTCCCGCAGTGACCCAGGGCTTGAACAGCACCAGCTCCCCGCCGCGCCACGCGGTTTCGGTGTCTGTGTAGGCCTTCATGTCTCCGGTCGCGGCCCAGGCGATCAGCGGCCAGGCCACCGCGCCCACGGCGCTGACGAGCTGCAGGGTGCCCAGCCTGAGCAGCTCCTGGCGCCGCACGACCCGGGTGCCGCGCCAGCCCTGCCACAGGCGCAGCAGCAGGTGCGCCCCGACGAGGGCGGCGAACGGCAGCCCCACCGGACGCGAGAGGCACATCAGGGCGACCACGGGCGCGGCCCACAGGTACTGTCCGCGCACCAGCAGCAGCAGCGCGGCCGCCAGCAGCAGCAGGCTCAGCGACTCCGCATACGGAATCTGAAGGACCGGGGAAACCGGGAACGTGACGAAGAAGACCACGCCCCACAGCGCCGTGGTGGTCGTGGCAAAGCGCCTGAACAGCCGGTAGACCACCAGGGTGGCTGCCAGTCCGCAGAGCACTGACACGGCCGGGGCAAGCACCAGCCAGTTCAGCGCCGTCACCGAGGCCAGCGCCCGGACCAGCACCGGGTAGAGCGGGTAGAAAGCCCAGGGGTTCTCCAGCGCCGTGCCCGCCGGGTTCCGAGGAACGGTGCCCGGGTAGCCGGAGGTAAAGACCTCCCGGTACCAGCTGCTGTCCCAGAAGTTGATGAAGTGCTGGTAGTCCGGTGCCGCCGGCCCCCACGGGTTCGGACCCTGGTGCAGGGCCACGCCGGCCATGATGGCCCAGGACACGAGCCGCGCCCCGGCATAGATCAGCCCGACCTGGGTCCACCACGGCCAGCGCCGGGCCGCATGGCCGAACCGCAGCAGCCAGTCGCCCAACAGCGTGTTAGGCGAGCGTCGCCGCGCCCGGCGCGCTCCGGTGGCAGCCGGCCCGGGCGCCAGCTCCCGGCTCCCGGGCTGGGTGCGGCCGGGCTGGGGCCCTGCCGGTTCGGGGCGGGCCGGCTGGGGC
>JBIOFK010000024.1:0-21286 GCA_044447065.1 Actinomycetales bacterium
AGAACTCGCCGCCCAATTGGCTATCCTGGCCGAGGGGGCACAAACCACGGCTGCAATCAGCGGCACCACCGAGCCCGCCGGGCAAGCTCGCCGAGCCGCTGAGACACTCATCGCGTCGCTCGACTCCATATGATCCTCGACCCACAGCAGGACACGCGCTGGACATTGCCCCCGATACCCCCTTGAATTCACGGCATCGCGGCCGCCCGGATTCCTCCCCGGCAGGTGTCAGCAACCGCTACCGTGGTCCGACAGTCACAAGACCGCCGCAAAAGCCCGGGGGCATGGCAGCACCCAGCGTGCAGCCGTAAGAGTCAGAAGACCACGAACACGCAAACTGCCCGCACGTGGGCTACCAAGTGGCGCTATGCATCCGCAGGGCCGCGCCGGCGTCACTCGGTGAACAGGGCGGCGAGGTCGCTTCCGGTCAGTGCGGCCCCCAGTGATTCACCGGCCATCACGTCCGAGAACAGCGCGGATTTTTTGGCCTTCAGTGCCATGACCTTTTCCTCGATCGTGTCCTTGGCGACGAGCCGGTACACCATCACGTTCTTGGCCTGCCCGATCCGGTGCGTCCGGTCCACGGCCTGCGCCTCGGTGGCCGGATTCCACCAGGGGTCCAGCAGGAAAACGTAGTCGGCTTCGGTCAGGTTCAGGCCGAAGCCGCCGGCCTTGAGGCTGATCAGGAACAGCGGAGCCTTCCCGGTCTTGAACGCGTCCACCACCTCGGTGCGGTTGCGGGTGGACCCGTCCAGGTAGCAGTATTCGGTTCCGGCCGCGTCCAGGCGGTCCCTGACCTTGCCGAGGAAGCCGGTGAACTGGCTGAAGATCAGCGCCCGGTGGCCCTCGCCGATGACGTCGTCGAGCTGTTCGAAGAGCACATCGAGCTTGCTGGAGCGGATCGAGCTCAGGCTTTCGTCGACCAGCGATGGATCCAGGCTCAGCTGGCGCAGCAGGGTCAGGGACTGGAAAATGGTGAACCGGTTTTTGTTGACATCCTGCAGCAGCCCGAGGATTTTCTGCCGTTCGCGCTGGAGGTGCGTCTGGTAGACCTTGTGGTGCCGCGGATTCAGCACCACTTCAAGGATCTGCTCCTGCTTGGGCGGCAGGTCCTTGATGACCTGTTCCTTGGTGCGGCGCAGCATCAGCGGTTTGACCCGCGAGCGGAGCTTGGCGAGCAGCGGGGCGCTGCCTGTCTTTTCAATCGGTTTCTGGTAGAACTCGGCAAACCGCTTCGGGCTGGGGAACAGGCCCGGAGCCACAATCGAGGTCAGGGCCCACAGCTCCATCAGATTGTTTTCCATCGGGGTGCCGGTGATGGCCAGCTTGAACGGCGACGACAGTTTGCGGGCGCACTGGTAGGCCTTGGACTGGTGGTTTTTGACGAACTGGGCCTCGTCCAGCACCAGCCCGGCCCACTCCCGTGCGGCGTACTGTTCGAAATCGATGCGGAAGAGTGCGTAGGACGTCACGACGATGTCGGCTTCGGCGGCGACGTCGGCCAGTTCCCGGCCGCTCTTGGCGAACGTTTCGGACACGGCCGCGGTCCGCAGCCCGGGGGCGAACCGGGCGGCCTCTGCGGCCCAGTTCCCGACAACCGACGTCGGTGCCACGACCAGGAAGGGGCCCGCGCCGCTGTGCTCGTTTTTGACCGAGCACATCAGGGCCAGGGTCTGCACGGTCTTGCCGAGGCCCATGTCATCGGCCAGCACGCCGCCCAGCCCGGCCTCGTACAGGAACCGGAGCCAGTTGAAGCCGTCCAACTGGTATGGGCGCAGGGACGCGTCCAGGCCTTCCGGTGCGGGCAGCGGCTCGCTGAAACCGCCGCGCAGCAGACCGGAAATGGTGCTGCGCCACTGTGCGGCCTGCTGGTCCACGAGACCCAGGTGGGTCAGTTCGTCCCACAGCCCGGCCTGGAAGCGGCTGATCCGCAGGCCGTCACCGTGGTGGTCCTGCAGGCTTCGCGCCTCGTCGATCAGCTCCCGTAACTGGTGGAGTTCGGGGAGGTCGAGGGAGAAGTGCGCGCCGCTGGGCAGCAGCATCCGTGAATTGCCGGCAGCCAATGCCGAGAAGACGGCCGCAAACGAGACGGGTTCGCCCTCCAGCGTGATGACGATGCCCAGGTCGAACCAGTCCCGGTCGCTGCTCTGTTCGGTGGAAATCCGCACCACCGGGGCCTCGCTGGCCTCCCGGTAGTCCGCCACCTCGCCGGCGGTCTCGACGACGACGTCGTTCAGTTCCGTCAGTTTCGGCAGCACCGATTCGGTGAAGGTCATGGTGTCCAGGCCGCGCAGGGTGGCGGTTGCCCGGAGCCGGGGTTCGCCCCAGATACCGTTCGGCGCCTCGCCGAGCGGTGCGACGGCCTCCCACGGCCTGCCGATGCCGGACAGGATCCGCTCTTCGGCCGCGTCGTCACGCAGCGCCGCGTCTCCGCCGTGCGGCCAGAGCGGCTGGGCGTTCGTCCGCGGGCCCGCGGAGTAATGCCACTCCCAGTGCAGGTGCACGGTGTGGTCCGCCCCGTAGTTCGCCAGCAGCGACAGGACCGGGGGCACATAGCTGGGCAGTTCGACCGACTCATCGGAGGAGACCACCGGGGCGGCGCGCTTGAGCTGCGGGTAGTACTGGCTGAGGAAGCGGTCCTCATCCTTCGCCGGAATGTGGACGGGGGACGTTCCGGTGGCAAAGCCGAGCACGGCCTCGCTGGGGTGCCCGGCCAGGGGGGCCAAGGTCAGCTCCGCGCTGCTGTCGGCGCCGTTGTCCGCCGCGGCCTCCCCGACGGTTTCCGCGGTGCCGCCGTGCTGCGGGCCGGCGGGATCCTGTGAATAGAAAATCCCCTGCGCGGGCCGGCCGATGGTGCCGATGGACGAGGCGCGGACAACCTCGCCCCCGGCGGTGATTTTCGCGCTCAGGGCCAGGGTGTTACCGGCCGTCCGGCCAACGTCCAGCTGGATTTCCGCTTCGTTCTTCAGGATCCGGACGGGGGCCGCGGCAGGGCCGGAGCGGATCAGCCGCAGGCCGATCCGCTCCGCGTCGGCCAGCATCGTCCACAGGTTCCGTCCGCTGAAGGAATTCAGCGGCAGCCACGGCGCGGACGCGTTTAACTGCCTTGCGGCGGGGGAGTGCGATTGGAGGAATTCGATCAGCCAGTCCAGGTGGTCCTCGTTGAACTTGCGGCCGAAGTTGAGGTAGTTGAGCGTGTTCCAGGCGATGCCGGTACGGATCCACTTTCCCTTGGCGCCCATCATGACGGGGCGGACGTTCAGCTGCGCGGCCGGCGTCGTCCCTTCGCGCCGGCCCCCGTAGGAGAACCGCGGCAACGGCCGCTCCAGCTCAAACTGCAGCGCCAGCGGCGGCGCGTCGGTGGCGCGGCGGACGTTGTCCTGCGGCAGCAGACCGCGGAGAGCCATTTCCCAGTCCGCATCCCCCACGGCGTCGGGCTCATCCGCCAGCACCGGCCGGGTGCCCAGCAGCCCGCCGATACGGGAGTCCGCCTGGGCGCTGAAGAGCAGGGCGGCGACGTGCTTGCAGTCCTGGCGGACGGGGCAGCTGCAGATTCCCACCGGCACCGTCCACCCCGAGGCCAGGCCCTTCACCAGCTTGGCTGTCGTGTTGTAGATGCTGGAGCCCGTGACCTTGCCGCGCAGCAGCCCCGTACCAGGTTCGAAGCTGATTCCGCCGACCCTGCCCTGCTCGCTGTAGCTAAGCCCGGCGGCAATGGCGCGGTCGCTGATGTTGGGCATTCGGACGGCCGTTTCCGGAGATCCGGCGGGCGTGGGGATCAAAATGACGAGGCTTCCTGCAGAGCGCTGCCGGCCCCGGACGACCAAGGGCCGGAGGACCGCTAACCTGTCAATCCTAGTCCGTGCGCACCGGCGGCGCTGTGTCCGGGGGCGGGGCGGCCCCTGCCCGGGTAGCTGAGCCGGCGGGTATCCGCGGGTTGGCCGAGCGCCGGAAGAGCTCCCGCGCGGCGACCAGCCGCGCCGCCAGCGCCGGCCCGACGCCGTGGATGGCGCACAATTGCGCGGTGCTGGCCCCGGCCAGGCCGGCAGTCCCGCCGAGTTGTTTGAGGATGCGGCGGGAGAGTTCCACCGAGCTGCAGCCACGGGTGCCGGATCCGACGAGGATGGCCAGTACTTCCGCGTCCCGTAACGCGCGGGGTCCCTTGGCCAGGAGCCGTTCCCGCGGCCTGTCTTCGGGAGCCATATCGGCGATGGCCGTTGTTGTTGAGGTAGTCATGACCCCACGGTAGGAGCCTTTCCCGTGGCAAGGGAGGGCTGCGGCCGTCCATGTGGATGACCGCAGCTGAACTCGTACCTGTGGAGGAGCGGCAGCCCGGCGGCGGAGCGGAAATTACGCCCCCGGGCCGCCGCGGCCAGGACGGCTAGTACCCGCTGGTGGTTGCTGGCGCCGACATTTTGGTTCCGTCGGCTCCCAGCACCCACCAGATACCCATGAAGCCCTGGCCCTTGGCGTCGCCGGCCGCCGAATCCTTCGAGTAGTAGTACAGCGGCATGCCGTTCAGCGTGAGCTGCTTGGCGCCGGAGGCTGTGCTAATCGTGCCCAGCGTTCCGGTAACGCCCTGCGCCGTCGGAGCCGTCGCTGTGGCCATCACCGCGGGCCACAGCGTCGCACACGATCCGGCGCAGGCGCTGGTTCCGGACCCGGGCTTGTCCTTGTCGAAGACGTACACCGTCCGTCCGGCCGTGTCCGCCACGATCGTGCCCAGGGTGTTTTGCGCTGTCATCAGTGCGACAGGGCCCGCGGCAGCCGACGAGGATTCCGAGGTCGAGGCAGATGCGGATGATGAGGCGGACGCGGAGGGCGGAGCGGAACTTCCCGCCCCGGCGGTGCCGGAACTGCCACAGGCGCTGAGCAGCAGCACTGCCGCGGCCGCGCCGGAAACGAGGGTAAACCTGAACCGTCCCATGGGAATCCTCCTGATGTCGGGCGAAGCTGGAGCGCTTCTGCCTTCTAGACGAGGCCCGTCGACGGCCGGTTCACCGCATCGCCTACCGCGCTGGTGACGGCTCGCTGACGGTGCCGGGCCGCCCGCGCCCCACCGGTCCGGAGCTCAGACCCGGCGCAGCGCGAGGTCGAAAATGGTCCGCCCCGCCTGATGCGCCTTGTTCTCGAAACTGGTCAGCACCCGCCCCTCGAATCGGGGTGCCCAGCCGCCAACGGTGTCCAGCTCCGCCGTCTTTTCGCAGTCCGCGCCGGAGGCCCGCGCCTCGGTGAGGGGGCTCGCCACACCGGACCGTTCGCCGTCGTGGTCGTTGGCGAACTGCTCCGAGGCGGCGGCAACGTCGCGCATCTGGACCGCGTACCCCGACCAGTCTGTGGCCAGCCGCCAGAGGCCTTCCGGGCGCAGCACCCGCGCCACCAGGGCGGCGAAGTCCGCCCGCACCATCCGCCGCTTGTGATGCTTGGTCTTGTGCCAGGGATCCGGGAAGAACACCCACACCTCCGTGACGGAGCCGGCGGGCAGCATCGTGCCGAGGACTTCCGGGGCGTTGGCTTGGACCACCCTGACGTTCTCCAGCCCGCGCTGGCCCACCCGTAGCAGCGTGTTGGCCAGGCCGGGCTTGTAGACCTCCACGGCCAGGAAATTCCGTTCCGGGTGCTGCTCCGCCGCGTGTACGACGGCCTCGCCGAGACCTGAACCGATCTCCACCACCAGCTCAGCCCTGCGGCCGAACTCCGCCTCCGCGTCGAAGACATACTCCGGGTGCACCGAGGTGTCCGCCACGTGCCGCGGGACGTCGAGCACCAGATGCCCGGCGTGCTCCTCCCAGGCCTGCTGCCGGCGGCCCTGCAGGCGGGTACCGCGGCGGACAAAGCTCAGCGGCTGCGAATGGTACGTACCGAACGAAGCCTGGCTGCCCTCGGTCACGGGGCGCGGAACTGGGGTTTCAGTCATTTGTTTAACAGTACCGGGCGCTCTCGGCCCGGCACCGGGGGTGACTTCGCGCACTATGGTCCCGGCCGCCGTCGTGCCCCTGCTAGACTGACAGGACTTGATGTGCCGGAAAGCCGCCCACGGGCGGTCCCTTTCAGTGTGAGGCCCATCCTGCGTCGATGAACGCATTCCTGCGGTCCCGGATTCTCCCGGTTGACCGTCTGACATTTCTTCGGCGAACCCTTGGCCCAACTGGTGCCGGGGGCCGATAGCGCAAAACAGCCTCCCTGACGCTGCTTGCATTGCCAGAAAGCCATTTCTCTATGACTACTTTCGCTGCCCTTGGTGTGCCCAAGGCCCTCGCCGCTTCGCTGTCCGCCCAGGGCATCGACGAGGCGTTCCCCATCCAGGTCAAGACCCTGCCGGACACCCTGGCCGGACGCGACGTGCTGGGCCGCGGCCGCACCGGTTCCGGCAAGACAATCGCCTTCGCGCTGCCCCTGGTGGCGCGGCTGGCCGAGGGTGAAGCCGCCTACCGCCGCAAGCCGGGCCGCCCGCTGGGCCTGGTCCTCGCCCCGACCCGCGAGCTGGCCACCCAGATCAACAACACCGTCGAGCCGCTGGCCAAGGAGCTCGGCCTGACCACGACCGTCATCTATGGCGGAGTGTCCCAGGCCCGGCAGGAAAAGGCCCTGCGCGCCGGCGTGGACATCGTCATCGCCTGCCCCGGCCGGCTTGAGGACCTGATGAAGCAGCGGCTCATCAGCCTCGAAGCCGTCGAGATCACCGTCCTGGACGAGGCCGACCACATGGCGGACCTCGGCTTCCTTCCGGTGGTCAAGCGCCTGCTGGACACCACCCCCAAGAACGGCCAGCGGCTGCTCTTCTCCGCCACCCTGGACAACGGCGTCGACAAGATCGTCCAGCGTTACCTGTCCAACCCGCTGACCCACTCCGTCGATGACCCGACGGCGTCGATCACCACGATGGAACACCACGTCCTGGTGGTCGGGGACCAGACCGTGAAGAAGCAGCTGATCGTCGAGCTGGCCTCCGGGGCCGGCCGCCGCCTGCTGTTCATGCGCACCAAGCACCACGCCCGCAAGCTGGCCAAGACGCTCACGGACGCCGGCATCCCCGCCGTCGACCTGCACGGCAACCTGTCCCAGAACGCACGCGACCGCAACCTGGCAGAATTCGCCAGTGGGGACGTGCGCGTACTGGTGGCCACCGATGTCGCGGCCCGCGGAGTCCACGTGGACGACGTCGAACTCGTCATCCACGTTGACCCGCCCACCGAGCACAAGGCCTACCTGCACCGCTCCGGCCGCACCGCCCGCGCCGGCTCCGACGGGACCGTGGTGACCATCACCCTGCCGGAACAGCAGAGCGACGTGAAGAAGCTGATGAAGGCCGCAGGCGTGGACGTCTCTTTCGAGCGGGTCACGGCGTCATCCCCGCTGGTGGCCAAGCTGGTGGGCAACGTTGCCGACAAGATCGACCCGCGCACCCGCGCCGCACTGCTGACCGCCAAGAACCAGCAGGGCGGTGGCCAGTCGACCGGCGCGAACGCCGAACGCAAGCGGTCCAACCGTTCGGGGGCGGCTCCGGCCGCCGGCGGACGGGGTGGCCGCGGCGGTCGCGGCCGCGTCTCCGCGGCCCCGGCCGAGGGTGGCAACCGGCAGGACCGCCGCAAGGATCAGGCGCAGGCGCCGCGTTTCGGCAGCGAGGGCCGCAGGCCCGCCCGCGCCGACGGCGATGTGGCACGCGGACCCAAGCGCGCTCCGCAGGGATCCGAGCACCGCAATGATGCAGCCGGCAGCCGTGCCGCCGGTTCGGGCCAGTCCCGTCCGGCGCGGGCACAGGGTTCGGCCGCGGTATGGTCCTCGACGACGGGTGGCACCTCGGGCGGCAGCTTCGGCGGCGCCTCGGGCGGCTCCGGCCGTCCGGCCCGCTCCGGCGGACCGCGCAGGGCGTCGGCGCCGGCGTCGAACCAGCGCCGCAGCCGCTAACCAGCGCCGCATAGACACGAAGTGGGCGCAGAGCCGCCGGGTACAGGGAGTTTTTCCCGCCTACCCGGCAGTTCTGCGCCTTGTGGCGTTTAAAGGGCCTCAATGGTGACGACGGCAAGGAACCCGCGGCCCAAGATTTCCGGCGCCTCGGCTGATCCTACGACGGTGTCGTACCGGCCCAGCACCTGCGTGGGGCGGGCGCCGCCGTCGTCCGCCCTGCCCTCGGCGGGTGCGGTGGCGCCGCCGTCGGCTCCCGGGGGCGCACCGACGTCGGCCCTGCCCTCCAGGAGCACCGCGAACTGGCCCTCAAACACAGGATGCGGCCGCTTCTTGGATAATTCCAGGATGGTGGTGAACCCACGGTAGGCGCCCCGCCGGGTCATCACGTTCAGGTCCATGACCGGGCCGGTGGGCAGGGAGGCGCCGGCCTCGGAGTCGCCGGAGAACTTGTGCGGACGGTACCGTTCCAGGGGTTGCTCAGCGCCGTCAATGGTGAGCAGGACAAGCTCGCCGGCGACCACCGTCAGGATGCGGTCCAGCCCCGGATAGGCGGAAAACGGTCCGGCGGCGGCCACCTCCGCGATGCTCAGCCGCCACTGCAGTTCGGCGGCGTCCCCGTCGCCGAGGTATTTACTGGCCAGCACCCGGGTGGTTCCGCCGCCGTTGGCCCACCGCGCGGGCGGCAGCTCCGCGTACCTGACGATCTCCACGCTCAGTCGTCGGCGTTCTTGACCGACACCACGCGGATGCGCTTGGGTTCGGCGCGGCGCCTGCGCCACAGTTTGCGGCAGTACGCCCAGGCCACCGAGAGCAGGAATGAGACGCCGAAGGCCAGGATGACCTTGGCGATGAACGGCATCCGCAGCACCGACAGGATCAGGCACATCACGGCAAAGCTGAGGAACTGGAATGCCAGGTCCGCCCAATCCGTCTTCTTCTTACGCATACCCCAAGGGTACCTTCCGCCTGCTACGCGGAAACTTCCTGGTGCCGTGGACTGTCGGGGTTCATCACGGAATTCCGCCTGCTGTAGGTGAAGTAGATGATCAGGCCGATGATCAGCCAGACGACGAAGCGCAGCCAGGTCTCCCAGTGCAGCTGGGTAATCAGGAACAAGGATGCGATCACGCCGAAGGCGGGGACCACAGGCATCCAGGGCAGCCGGAAGGAACGGTCCGCGTCCGGTTTGGTCCTGCGGAACACGATGACCGATACGCAGACCACCACGAAGGCGGCCAGGATGCCGATGTTCGTCAGGTCGGCGACGGCACGGATCGGCAGCACCCCGGCCAGTATGGCCGAACCGATTCCGGCGATCCAGGTCACCCGCTGCGGGGTGCCGCGGTGGTCCACCTTGGAGAACCACTTGGGCAGCAGCCCGTCGCGGCTCATCGAGAACCAGACGCGCGTCACGCCCAGCAGGAAGGTCAGCATCACGGTCATGATCGAGAGCACGGCGAAGACGGAGATGATGCTGGCGATCACCGGCAGCCCCACGCCCTGGAAGGCCGACGCGAAGCCGGCCTTCGGGTCGATGTCCTTGTAGTTCTGCATTCCGGTCAGCACGAGGGTCGCGGCCACGTACAGGATCATGGCGATGACCAGGGACATGATGATGGCCTTGGGCATGTGCTTCTTGCCGTCGGTGGCTTCCTCGGCCGCGGTGCTCATCGCGTCGTAGCCGAAGACGGCGAAGAAGACGGTGGCCGCGCCGGTCACCACGGGGCCGAATCCGCTGGGCATGAACGGGTTGTAGTTGTTGGTGTTCACATAGAACAGTCCCAGGCCCACGATGAAGAGGATCAGGACGATTTTCACCGCCACCACCGCGAGCTCGAACCGGCCGAACGCCTTCGCTCCGCGGCTGAGGATCCAGGCCACCAGCAGGCAGATGATGATCGCAGGCAGGTTGATGATGCCGCCCGTCCCCTCATCCGGGGTGGAGGTCATCCAGGCCGGCAGGTGGATCCCGAATCCGGAGAGGAACGCGTCGAAGTAGCCGGAAATGCCGATGGCGACGACGGCCACGATGGCGATGTATTCCAACAGCAGGTCCCAGCCGATGAACCAGCCGGTGATCTCGCCCAGGGCCACGTAGCCGTACGTGTAGGCGGAGCCGGCGCGCGGAATCATGCCGGCGAATTCCGCATACGACAGGGCAGCGGCGGCCGAGGCGAGGCCTGCGATGAGGAAGGAGATCAGCACGCCGGGCCCGACCCCGGGATTGTTCGGATCCCCGTGGGCCACCAGACCGGCCAGGGAGAAGATGCCGACGCCGATGATTCCGCCGACCCCGATGGCGGTGAGCTGCCACAGCCCCAGCGCCTTGGTCAGCCCGCTCTTTTCGCTCTCTTCGTCCATCTGGTCAATGGGCTTGCGCCGCCAGATTGACTGCGGGTCCGCTGCCTTGCTCATGAGGTCCTCCAAGGTGGGTGTGCTCCTGTGCTGGCCGCCAGTCTAGACCCGCCCCGCCCAACTGTGTCGCAGATAACGCAGTTCTGAGGGGTCCATAAGCGCCTTAAGTGCGACCCAGTTGGGCTACTCGCGGCCCTCGGAGACCCATTCCGGGTTGGCGGAGCGGGAGCCGACGACGGCGCCTGCGGCCGCGTCGAGCGCCTCCAGTTGGGCGGCGGTGAGCTGGAGGGTGAGCGCGCCGAGGTTCTCGTCGATCCGGGCGGCCCGGCGTGTCCCCGGGATCGGCACCACCGGCAATCCGAGCCGGATGCCCTGCGCGAGAAGCCAGGCCAGGGCGACCTGGGCCGCCGTCGCCCCCTGTTCCGCGGCCACCGCCCTGACCGCGGCAATGACGCCCTCGTTCGCCGTGATCGCGTCCTGCGCGAAACGGGGTATGTTGCGCCGGTAGTCTCCGGCGCCCAGGTCCCGGGCGCTCACGGTTCCGGTCAGGAATCCGCGCCCCAGCGGCGAGTACGGGACGAACCCGACGCCGAGCTCCGCCGCGACGGGCACCACGTGCGCCTCCACGTCGCGGCTCCAGATGGACCATTCGCTTTGCACGGCGGCGATCGGGTGGACCGCGTGGGCTGCGCGGAGTTCCTCGGCGGTGACCTCGGAGAGGCCGAGGTGGCGGACCTTGCCGGCGGTCACGAGCTCCGCCATGGCGCCGACGGTTTCCTCAATGGGGACGCGGAGGTCGCGGCGGTGCATGTAATAGAGGTCGATCACGCCGGTGCCGAGCCTGGCCAGCGATTCCTCGGCCGCCTGATGGACGTAGGCAGCATCGCCGCGGATGCCCGTGTACCCCTCGGCCGGGTTGCCCACCAGGGCGAACTTCGTGGCCAGCTGGACCTCGTCCCGGCGGTCCGCCAGCAGCTTGGCGAACAGTTCCTCGTTGCTGCCGCCGCCGTAGATGTTCGCCGTGTCCAGAAAGGTGACGCCGGCGTCGACGGCGTGGTGCAGGGTCGCCAGCGCCTCGTCCGGATCAACGGCCCCGTACACGGGGGTCAACGCCATCCCGCCGAATCCCAGGGCGCTGACGCGCAGGGAATCTCCGAGTGCTCGAGTGATCATGGTGTGCTCCTCCGGTCGGTGTCCGCGCGGCTTTCCCACCATGCTATCCGTCCAGGATCGCCGCCGCCGTGCCGACCACCGCCTCCGTCACGGCGTCCAGCGCGGCCGAGCGGATCCGCCAGCGCTGCCAGTACAGCGGAACGTCCATCGGCCTGGCCGGGTCCAGTTCGACCAGCCGGCCGGCGGCAAGATCGGCGGCGCACTGCAACTGCGGCAACAGCCCCCAGCCCAGGCCCCAGCGGACCGCATCCGCGTACTCGCGCGAGGACGGAATGAAGTGCCGCGGCCCTGCGCCGGAGGCGGCTGCCGCTGCCGCGCCGGGCTCCGCAGCCGCGCCGACCGCCGCAATCCCGGCTCCCATCCCGGCTCCCATCCCCGCTCCCACACCGGCGTCATGAAGGAAGCGGTGCTGGTAGGAGTCCTTGCGGTCGTAGTCGACCGCCGGCGCGCGGCCCAGCCACGCAAGCGTGCCGCCGTCGTCCCGCCATCTGTCCACGAAGCCCGGCGCCGCCACTGCCCGGTACCGCATGGCTCCGAGGCTGCGGACGCTGCAGCCCTGCACCGGTTCGGGGCTGGCGGTGACGGCGGCCATCACGGTGCCGGAGCGCAGCAGGCCGGTGGAATGCTGCTCGTCGTCGCGGTGCAGCTCGAATGTCAGACCCAGGCTCTCCGGGACGCCGGCCAGCGCCTGAAGGAACCACACGGCCAGGGAATCGGCGTTGACCGCCAGCGGAATCGACAGCGGACCCCCGGAGGGGCCGTCGAGCCCAAGCTCGCGCCCGGCGTCGGCCATCAGCTGCCCGCACTGGCGGGCCAGCCGGAGCACAACGGCGCCGGATTCGGTGGCCGCAACCGGATTGCTGCGCTGCAGCAGTACCCTGCCGGCCGCGTGCTCCAGCGCCCTGATGCGCTGCGAGACGGCCGACGGCGTGATGTGCAGCACGCGTGCGGCGGCGTCAAAGGTGCCTTCCGCCAGGACGGCGGAAAACGTCTGCAGCTGTTCGGGCGAAAACATTGTCATAAGCTCAACTTACGCAGCATCAGAATCATTAGCTGTACTGGTTCCGACGATCCCCGTAGCGTGATGAGGGTGATGATTCCAGCAGCCCTGAGCGTGGCCCTGCTCGGCCTGGGGACCGGCCTCGCCCTGATCGTGGCCATCGGCGCGCAGAACGTCTTTGTGCTGCGGACGGGGATTGCGGGCCGGCATGTGCGCTCGGTGGTGCTGGTCTGCGCGCTCTCCGACGTGCTGCTGATCGGCGCCGGAATCGCCGGCCTCGGGCCGTTTGTGACCGCCGCGCCGCAGGCGGTGACGGTGTTGCGCTGGGCCGGAGCGGCGTTCCTGCTGTGCTATGCGCTGGCCGCTGTGCGGCGGGCGGTGCATCCGCGGGCCCTGACCGTTCCTTCCGGGACCGCCGGTGCCCTCCACCGCCCCGGCTCGGACTCCGGTGCCGGTGCCCACCACGCCGAGCCGGACTTCGGCGCCGTTGCGGCCGCCGGCTGCGCGGAGCTCGGTGCGGGTATCGGTCGCCCGCGCGCGGGGCTGCGCACAGACGTCCTCCCGGCGGCAGTCCGCCCCGCGGCAGCGGGACCGGACCGCGGGGCCCGGGGCGCCGTCGTCGCCGTTCTGGCGCTGACCTGGCTGAATCCGCACGTGTACCTGGACACGGTGCTGCTGCTCGGCTCGCTGGCCAATGCGCAGGGCGGTTCGCTGCGCTGGGCCTTCGGCGCGGGGGCCGCGCTGGGAAGCGTGCTGTGGTTCACCGCCCTGGGGTTCGGCGCGCGGCTGCTGCGAGGCTTCTTCGCCCGCACGGCTTCGTGGCGGGTGCTGGACTCGGTGATCGCCGTGACGATGCTGGCGCTCGCGGCCAAGCTCGTGACGGGGCACTGACCCGGGGCCGAGTCGGTGCGCCGGCCGGAAGTGCCGCTGTGCGGCTGGAAGTGTGGCCGACCGGCAGTGCGGCCAGCCGGAAGCGCCAGCGGTCCCGCCCGGCAGAACCTCCGGAGAATGGCGCAGCTTTAGAGGATGCTGTTCGGCGTATCGACGATGACCTTACCCAGCGGCATCAGCGAGACCGGGATGAGTTTCAGGTTGGCGATGGCCAGCGGGATCCCGACGATCGTCACGGCCATGGCGACGGCAGTAAGCACGTGTCCGATGGCGATCCAGATTCCGGCAACCAGCAGCCAGATGATATTGCCCAGCATGGAAAAGACACCGGCACCGCCGGGTTTGTCCACCACCGAGCGGCCGAAGGGCCAGAGCGCATAGCCGGCGATCCGGAAGGACGCGATGCCCCACGGAATCGTCACGATGAGCAGGCAGCACACCAGCCCGGCCACGGCATAACCCAGAGCCAGCCAGAGCCCCCCGAACAGCAGCCAAATCAGGTTCAGAATCGTCTTCATGGACCCCATTCTTCCCTGTTCGACCGACACTTCCTATCGGGGATCCCCCTGAGCGGCACCTGAACCGGACCGGCGTGCCGCGCACCCGGTGCGGTGTCCGGCGGCGGTGCTAGGCTTGGGCCAAAACCGGCATTCGGGTGCCGGACCGGCAGTGTGCGGGAGGCAATCCGTGGATCCTGGCAGCGTTATTCTCCTGGTGTTGCTCGGTGTCCTTGTCGTCGGGGCGGGCACCGCCATCACCCTGTCCGTCCTGCTCTACAAGGCGCTGCGGAGGCTGGCCCGGCGGCCGGTTCCCGGGGCCGTGCGGCGGTCCATCCTGAGGGCTCGGGCGACGGCGGGCAGCGCCAGCGGGCGCGAAATCGCGGGACTGCGCCTCCAACTCCAGGACTCGGTGGCCGCGACCCGGCGCAGCCTCGAGGTGGCGCGCGAATCCCGGCAGCATATCGGCCGGCTCGACCCGATTGTGCAGAGCCTCAGCCACGCGGCGGACGTGGTGGACCGCCAGCTGGCCGTGGCCCAGAAGGATCCCGACCCGGCCATCCGCCGCGTGTATACCGAAACGCTCGGGGTCCAAGTGGAGCAGATCCTCTCGACCTCCACCGGGGTGCGCACGGCACTGGCCCGCAGCGCCCAGCCGCTCGCCGTCGTCGGACTTTCCGAGCTGACCCAGCGGCTGGACGTGGAGGCGGCCATGCTCGCCAACTGGTCCGCCACGTTCACCCGGCTGCAGCGGCCCGGCCACCAGGAAGGGGCGGCGTGAAGATTTCGCACCGGATCAGCAGGATCCTGCGCTCGCGCGCGCACGCCGCGGCCGATAAGAATGAGGATCCGCAGCAGAGCATGGAGTATTCCTACCAGCAGCAGCTCAACGCCTTGCATGAGGTCCGTCGGGGCATCGCCGACGTCGCGACCAGCAGGCAGCGGCTGGAGCTGCAGGCGAACGAACTCCACGCGGCCATGCTGCGGCTGCACGGCCAGGCCGGCCAGGCCCTGTCCCTCAACCGCGAGGACCTGGCCAGGGCCGCCCTGACCCGGCGCGCTGCGCTCGGCGAGCAGCTGGCCGAGATCACCACCGCCCGCGACGCGCTGTACGAACAGGAAACGAAGCTGACGGTCGGCCTCGGCCAGCTGCAGACGCGGGTTGAGAGTTTCCGGACGCGGGCGGAGACGGTGAAGGCCAGCTACTCGGCTGCGGAGGCGCAGAGCCGGATCGGGGAGTCGCTCGCGGGCCTGGGCAGCGAGATGTCGGCGGTCAACCAGGTCATGCAGCGGGCCGAGGACCACGCCCGGCGGATGCAGGCCCGCTCCGCCGCGCTGGACGAGCTGTTCAGCACCGGGGTCCTGGAGGATCCGTCCAGACCGTTCCGCGATCCGGTGCAGCGCCAGCTTGATGCGCTTACCGCGGACAACGAGGTGGAGCAGGAGCTGGCCAAGCTCCGCGAACAGCGGTCGGTGGAGCCCTGAGGGTTCCGGGCTTGTGTCCGGGCGGGGCCGACGCACGCCGCGCCAGGCCCGCCGTGCCCACGCCCGGACCGGCCCGCTACAGGACGGTGATGCCCAGCTGCGCCGCGAACAGCGGCGCCATCAGTGCCAGCTGATCGTCGTCGATCACGGCGCCGGCCAGGCTGCCGATGCCGTTGAGGGTGCGCAGCGACGAGGTGCGCAGGTCCACGTCCTTGAGTTTGGCGGCTCGGACGTCGAGGGTTCCGATCGTGCAGTCCTGCAGGGACACCCGCGTGGCGGCGGCACCGGAGAGGTCCAGTTCGTTGATGATGCAGCCGGTAATCACCAGGTCGGTGATCTTGGCGGCGCGAAGGTTCAGGTAGTCCAGCTTGCCGCCGTCGATCCGCACCGACGCGAATGTCGCGTCGTGCAGCTCCGCGGATCCCCAGCGCGGGGAGGTGACCTCCACCTCCCGCCAGGTGCTGCGGACGGCGCTCAGCACCGGGGCGAAGGAATCCGCCAGCCGGCAGTGACGGAAACGCACGCCGCGCAGCTGGGCCTCGTTCAGGCTCGCTCCGTTGAGTTCGCAGTCGATGAAGTCCGCCCCGCTCAGATCCAGTCCGTCCAGCGCCGGCCGGCGGTAGCGTTCGCCGTCATACGTCTCCCCGGCCTCAAAGACGGCCTCGTCCACGTCCCGGAGACCGTCGAGCCGCAGCGGGGCGATCCTGGGCGGACTCACCTTGACGGGCATCAGGGCGCTGCCCGTTCGACGGTTTTGAGGGCCATGACGATCATGTCGGAGAAGGTCTGCTGGCGTTCCTCCGCACTGGTGGCTTCGCCGGTGACCAGATGGTCCGAGACCGTCGCCAGAGTCAGGGCCCGGCGGCCGTACTTGGCGGCGAGGGTGTAGAGCGCGGAGGTCTCCATTTCCACGGCCAGCACGCCGTAGTCCGCCAGTTGCATGCACAGTTCGCTGCGGTCGTTGTAGAACGAATCGGAGGTGAACAGTCCGCCCACGACGGCGGGCAGGCCGGATTCGGCGGCGACGTCGTAGGCGTGGCGGAGCAGCGTGAAGTCGGCCGCGGGTGCGAAGTCGATGCCGTGGAAGCGGAGCCGGTTGATGGCGGCGTCGGTGCAGGCGCTCTGGCCGATCACCACGTCGCGCATCCGCGCCCGGGTGGAGATGGCGCCGCACGTGCCCACCCGGACGATGGTCGTCACGCCGTAGTCCTTCATCAGTTCCGTGGCGTAGATGGCCATGGAGGGCTGGCCCATGCCGCTGCCCTGCACGGAGACGGGCATGCCGTTGTACGTTCCCGTGAAACCGAACATGTTCCGCACGGTGCTGTAGCGGACGGGATTGTCCAGGTAGGTGTTGGCGATCCATTCCGCGCGGAGCGGATCCCCGGGCATCAGGACGGTGGGGGCAATCTGGCCGGCTGCTGCGCCGATGTGGATAGACATGGATCCAGCCTATCGGCCCCGGCGGGCCAATTCGCCGGCCAGGTTTTCCCGCGCCCGCGCCTGCCACCTGTCGCGGCCCGCGTCCGTGTGGAACAGCGGGTCCAGTTCCAGGAGCCGGCGGACGACGGCGGCGCGTCCGGCTGCGAAGTCCGCGTCGCCCAGGTGGGCGTAGTCGGCCCTGACGGCTGAGAGATAGCGGGCGTACAGCCCGGGCTCGCTGCCGAGGACGGAAAGATCTGCATCGCATAACAGCGCCCCGGCGGTGTCCCCGGGCTCCGGATCGTGGCTCGCGGTCAGCCGGACCAGGCGCGCGGCCCGGGCCACCTCGGCCGCCGGTATGCCCGCCGGCGGCAGGGACGTCTCCAGCAGCGCGGCGGAGCGCTCCTCATCGACGCCGGGGACGCCGTCGTACACCGCGTCATGGAACCAGGCGGCCAGCCCGACGTCGCGCGGCACCTTCGGCGCCAGCAGGGACAGCGCCTCCAGCACCGCCAGCAGGTGCGACCGGTCGTGGTACCGCCGGTGCGGTTCGGACCATCGCTCAAGCAGGGCGGATCCGAGATGAGCCTGCCCCGGCAGCAGCCGTTCCCAGCGGTCCAGCAGCGCCGTGTCCAGCGACGTGCCGCGGTGCCGGGCCCGGACGCGCAGCCCCGAGGCCGCCAGCAGCCGGACCAGCTCCTTCCCGGCGACCTCCCGCGCGCCGGCGGCGACCAGGTCCGCGTAGCGCCGCTGCGGCACGTCGTAGTGGTCCAAGTCGAAGGCACGGGATGGAATTCCGGCGGCCGCCGCGAAACCCTGCAGCTCCGCGATGGAGGAATCCGAGATCAGGTGGGAGAACAGCGTTCCGTGCGCGGGCCAGAACGGCGGGTCAATGTACACGGCCATGCCGGTCAGTGTATCGCCCAACTGGGTCGCAGCTAACGCAGTTATGGGGGGCTCAGAACTGCGTTATCTGCTACTCAGTTGGGGGAACGGGGTGGGGATTCATCGACGCGAATCTCACCGGCGCGTGAAGCATGCCATTGTCGTCAAGGCGCGCCCTCATGACGCCGATGGCCTCGGGGTTGCGGTCCACCAGTACGAACTTCCTGCCGAGTTCCGCGGCGGCGGCCCCGGTGGTCCCGCTGCCGCCGAAGAAGTCCAGCACCCAGTCGCCGCGTTCGCTGCTGGCCTGGATGATCCTGCGCAGGATGCCCAGTGGCTTCTGCGTCGGGTAGCCGGTCTTCTCCTTGCCGTTGGGTGAGACGATGGTGTGCCACCAGGTGTCGGTCGGAAGCTTGCCGAGGGCGACCTTCTCCGGCGTCACCAATCCCGGTGCCATGTAGGGCTCGCGGTCCACCTCGGAGTTGTTGAAGAAGTACCCGTCCGGATTCTTGACGTAGACCAGGATGTTGTCGTGTTTGGCCGGCCACTTCTTCTGGGAGCGGGCGCCGTAGTCGTACGCCCAGATGATCTCGTTCAGGAAGCTGGCACGCCCGAACAGTGCGTCCAGCAGGACCTTCGCATAGTGCACCTCGCGGTAGTCGAGGTGCAGGTACAGGGTGCCGTCATCGGCCAGCAGCCGCCATGCCTCCTCCAGCCGGGGCTCAAGGAAGTCCCAATACTCGCCGAAGGAATCGTTGTAGCCGTAGGCGATGCCCTTGACCGTGTCATAGGACTGCCCCTTGAATCCGACCCGATTGCCGGTCGCGGAGCGGACATTCTTCATCGTCTGGCGGGTCTGGACGGTGCCGGTGTTGAATGGAGGATCAATGTAGATCAGGCGGAAGCTCCCGGCCGGAAGTGTCCCCAGGAATTCGAGATTGTCCGCCTCGATGACAAGATTTTCGCCGTCGGGTCTCCAGAGCGGCCGTTCTGCGGAGGCGTCACTTGAGGAGGTCACGGTTCCAACGTTATCGGAGGAAGGTGCTCCGCCCCGATCCGCTCGCCCAACTGGGTCGCAGCAGATGCAGTTATGACGGGGTGATGAATGCGATATCTGCGACCTAGTTGGGAGGTCCAGGGGCCCGGTATACAGTTTCACCGCAGCGCACTCAACTTTTTGCTGCAGAACCATCACATTCAAGTTTCACCGCAGCACCGGATCGCCAGGCAAGGAGCCTTTGATGGACGCCAAATTCACCACCAAAAGCCAGGAGGCGCTCTCCGCCGCCGCCATGAACGCCTCCACGGCGGGAAACCCGCAGGTCGAGCCGGCCCACCTGCTGAAGGCCCTGATGGACCAGCGCGAGGGTGTCGCGGTTGCGCTGCTGAAGGCGGCCGGCGTCGAGCCCGACGCGGTCAGCGTGAAGGCCAGCGCCGCGATCAAGGCCCTGCCGGCGTCCTCCGGCACCTCGGTGGCGCAGGCCCAGCTCAGCCGCAACGCGCTGCTGGCCATCCAGGGCGCCCAGCAGGCGGCCGACAGCATGGGCGACAGCTATGTGTCCACCGAGCACCTGCTGCTGGGCCTCGCCAGTGACGCGGGCGACGTCGGCCGCCTCCTGCGTCAGGCAGGCGCGGAACGTAAGGCCCTGGAAGCGGCGCTTCCTGCCATCCGCGGCGGAAAAGTGACCTCTCCCGATCCGGAAAACACCTTCCAGGCGCTGGAGAAGTACGGGGTAGACCTGACCGCCGTCGCCCGCAGCGGAAAACTGGACCCCGTGATCGGCCGCGACTCGGAGATCCGGCGCGTCATGCAGGTGCTCAGCCGCCGCACCAAGAACAACCCGGTGCTGATCGGCGAGCCCGGGGTCGGCAAGACGGCTGTCGTCGAGGGCCTGGCCCAGCGGATCGTGGCCGGGGACGTGCCGGAGAGCCTGCGCGGCAAGGCGCTGATCAGCCTGGACCTGGCGGCCATGGTGGCCGGCGCCAAGTACCGCGGCGAATTCGAGGAGCGGCTCAAGGCCGTCCTGGAGGAAATCAAGAATTCCGACGGCCAGATCGTCACGTTCATCGACGAGATCCACACGGTGGTCGGCGCCGGGGCGTCCGAGGGCTCCATGGACGCCGGCAACATGCTCAAACCGATGCTGGCCCGGGGTGAACTGCGGCTGATCGGGGCGACGACGCTGGATGAGTACCGCGAGCGGATCGAGAAGGATCCGGCCCTGGAACGCCGGTTCCAGCAGGTGTACGTCGGCGAGCCCAGCGTGGAGGACACGATCGGCATTCTCCGCGGCCTCAAGGAGCGTTACGAGGCGCACCACAAGGTGGCCATCGCGGACTCCGCCCTAGTGGCGGCCGCGACGCTGTCCAACCGCTACATCGCCGGCCGCCAGCTGCCGGACAAGGCGATCGACCTGGTGGATGAGGCCGCGTCCCGGCTGCGGATGGAGATCGACTCGGCGCCGGAGGAAATCGACCAGCTGCGCCGCTCCGTGGACCGGCTGACCATGGAGGAGCTGGCCCTGTCGGGCGAAACGGACGCCGCCTCCGTGGAGCGCCTGGCCGCGCTGCGGGCGGATATGGCCGACAGGAAGGAGGAGCTCGGTGCGCTGAATGCCCGCTGGGAGTCCGAGAAGGCCGGGCTGAACCGGGTCGGAGAACTCAAGGCCAGGCTGGACGAGCTGCGGTCCATCGCGGACAAGGCCCAGCGCGACGGCGACCTCGAGCAGGCGTCCCGGGTGCTCTACGGTGACATCCCCGCCGTCGAACGCGAACTCAGCGCCGCAGCGGAAGCCGAGGCCGCCGTAGGCGATAAGCCCGAGCTGATGGTGGCGGAGGAGGTCACGGCGGACGATATCGCGGAGGTGATCTCCGCGTGGACCGGGATCCCGGCCGGCAGGATGCTGCAGGGCGAGTCGGCGAAGCTGCTGCAGATGGAGCAGGTCCTCGGCGCCCGGCTGATCGGACAGTCCAAGGCCGTTGCCGCGGTCTCCGATGCGGTGCGCCGAGCCCGGGCCGGGGTCAGCGACCCGGACCGGCCCACGGGTTCGTTCCTGTTCCTTGGCCCCACCGGTGTCGGGAAAACGGAGCTGGCCAAGGCGCTCGCGGATTTCCTGTTCGATGACGAGCGGGCCATGGTCCGGATCGACATGAGCGAGTATTCGGAGAAGCACTCGGTGGCCCGCCTGGTCGGCGCCCCGCCGGGATACGTCGGCTACGAGGAAGGCGGCCAGCTGACCGAGGCCGTGCGCCGGCGCCCGTATTCGGTGGTGCTGCTGGACGAGGTGGAGAAGGCCCACCCGGAGGCCTTCGACATCCTCCTGCAGGTGCTCGACGACGGCCGCCTCACCGACGGACAGGGCCGCACCGTCGATTTCCGCAACGTCATCCTCGTCCTGACGTCCAATCTCGGCAGCCAGTTCCTGGTGGATCCCGCATTGAGCATGGACGCGAAGCGCAGCGCCGTGATGAGCGTGGTCAACGCGTCCTTCAAGCCGGAATTCCTCAACCGCCTCGACGACATCGTCATGTTCGATGCGCTCAGCGTGGACGAGCTGTCCCGGATCGTCGAGCTGCAGGTCCAGTCACTGGCCGCCCGGCTGCACGGCCGGCGGCTGACGCTGGATGTGACGGACAGTGCCAGGGCGTGGCTTGCCCTCAGCGGCTTCGA
>JBIOFK010000025.1:0-19561 GCA_044447065.1 Actinomycetales bacterium
GCGAACTGGCCCAGGTGCATCAGATGCCAGTCGGTGGGGACCCCCGGCGCGGCGACAGGATCGGCCGAGTACTGGCACATGGGCGATACCCAGCCGCGGTGCGAGAGTTCCAGGGATCGTAGGGAAATCGGGGACAGAAGTCTTGGTGTAGTCACCTTCGGGCCAACACCGGGCGGGTCCGCGGCATTCCCAGGGCCGGCCCAACTGGGTCGCAGGTAATGCACTTATGGGCGCCCCATGAGTGCATTATCTGCGACCCAGTTGGGTGGCGCTAGAACAGGACGCGGGCCAGTTTCTGCCGGGCCGCGGAGACCCGCGGATCGGCGATGCCTACGACTTCGAAGAGATCCAGCAGCCGCACCCGGACTGTTTCTCGTTCCGGACCGAAGTGCGCGCCGATGAACGCCACCAGCCGGGCGAAGGCGTCCTCCACATGGCCGCCGGTGACATCGACATCGGCCACGGCCAGCGCCGCGTCCAGGTCGGAGGGATCGTCGGCAGCCCTGCGGCGCAGTTCCTCGGCCTGCGGCGCCGTGATGGCTGCGGTCCGCTCCAGCAATTCGGACTGGGCCAGGCCCGCCTTGGCATCGGCATCCGCCGGCATTTCGGCCAGCGCCTTGCGGTAGTTGGCCGCTGCGCCGGCGTAGTCGCCGGCCTCGATCGCCTCCAGGGCCGCCTGGTGCAGCGGCGGCAGCGGCGGCTCCTCGGCGGCGGCGGCTCCGCCCAGGGCACCATCCACCCCGTTGGCGGCGGCGACCTTGAGCAGTTCCTCCAGGAAGCCACGGATCTGCTGTTCGGAAAGCTCGCCCTCGAACAGCGGCACCGGCCTGCCCTTGAGCAGCGCAACGGCTGTCGGAACGGCCTCGGCGCCGAACGCCTGGGCGATCCCGGGACTGGTTTCGGCATCCACCCGGGCCAGGACCATCCGGCCCGAGTAGGAACCGATGATGGACTCCAGGGTGGCGTTCAGGCTGGCGGACGCGGCCGACCAGGACGCCCCCAGGGACACCACGACCGGGACCTGCGCGGAGAGCTGGATCAGCTCCTGGAAGCTCTCCTCATTGACGTCGACGGCGTAACTCGGCGTTCCGTCCCCGGGCTCCGCGCCCGGTCCCGCCGAGGTCGGCGCGGCCGCGCCGGTTCCGCCGGGAGGCGCCGCCGCGGGGCGGGCGTTTTTCAGGGTGGACAGGTCCACGGCACCACGCAGGTTCAGGCTCGGGGCCGGTGCCGGGTTGGCGGGACGGGATCCAGGTTGCGTCATGGAATCAGCTTAGCTCTTACTTAAAGGATGCCCCGGTCAGTCCCCGGTTGGCCGCCAGCAGAGTCAGTTTGGTGCTGGCCTTCTCCGCCGGGATGTACACCACCACGGGCTCCGTATAGTTCAGCTCGTACCCGGTCTTCGTGTCCTTGCCCCCGGTGAAGACCGGTGCGTCGTTCTTGACGAAGGACAGGGTGACGCCGTCGGTCTTGGGCGTGGCCGTGATGGTGAACGCCAGGTTCGCCATCACCAGGGCCCCGCCGTCGGAGACACGGAAGGTATGGACCGAGCCGCCGACGACCGTGTGGCTGAAGACCAGGGCCGCGTCGGGGCTGTCCGTGACGGACTTGGCCTCATACGCCAGCGTGTCCGTCAGGTAGGCGTTGTCGGGAATCTTGTCCTTCCAGACGCTGTCCGCCTTGCCGAGCCGGTCCGTGACGGCGGCCAGGGCCTCGGTGGTGGAGTACTGCAGGCCGCTCTTGTCGCCGGGCGCCAGCGTGGGGGCGCCGTTTTTGTCCGCCAGCGGCAGTGTCTGGCCGGGCAGCAGGCCGGTGGCGGAGATCAGCTTGTAGTTCTCCCTCGGTGTGTTCTGCACGAGGGTCAGGATCTGCGGAACCTTGTTGTCGGGCCCCTGGGTGACGGCCACGAAGGTGCGCGGCCAGGCGCGGTTGGTGCTGATGGTCTTGGTCAGCAGTTTGGTGCTGGTCACCGGGACGACGGCCTCATAGTCGGCCACCTGCGAACGGACCTTATAGTTGCCGGTACGCAGGGCCAGGGCGGAACCGTCAAAACGGCCGGCCAGCTCCTTGGCATCCTTGGCCGCGTCCCCGGCTGCGGCGACCTTGGCGACGGCATCCAGGATCCGGTTGAACTGAGCGTCGTTGACGACGGGCGCCGTGTCCGCTGCGGCCGCGGAGGCACTCGCCGACGGGCTGGCGGAGGCACTGGACGACGGGCTGGCGGTATCCGCCTGCGCGGTCTGGACCCCTGCTGCGCCCAGGGCTGCGGAAAGGGCGACGGCGGTGCCTGCCGCCAGGCGTGCGCGCACCGGGAGCCGGTGGGCCAGCCTCGGGGCGTTCCCTTCGGGCACGGATCCGGGCCGCTGCACCGTATTCCCCTGCACCGGCCGGCCGCTGTTCCGCGCAAGAGGCCTGGCGGGCGGTCCGCCGCGCCGGCCGCTGGAGCGTTTAGGCTTAATGAAGAACACCAGCAGCCCGGCGACCAGCAGCAGGCTGCCGAGCACCATCAGCGGCACCGCCCACGGGGTGGCGGTGTCGTTGGCGACGGTGGCCGAAATGTCAGTGGGGGCCGGAGCCGTCCCGTCCGAGGCCAGCAGCAGGGAGGTGTCGTTTCCCGCGGAGCTGTCCCAGGTGTAGTGCAGTTCCTTGCTGCCGCTTTGCTCCAGGGTCCACAGGTCCGAACCCGCCGGGTTCGGCACGGTGGCCTCGCCCGCGGTGAACGAGGTGGCGAGGTCCTTGTAGTCGGCGTCGGCGCCGGTGACGGAAAGGTGCGCGGCCTTGCCCACCCACGCCGCGACGTCGTCGGACCTTCCGGCCGCCAGCACAATCGGACCGGACGACTTGATGGTGAGACTGACCGGACCGGAGTGGTCCTTGAGCAGGGCAGGCGTCAGCACGGTCACGGGGGCGGACTTGGAGCCGGCGGCCACGGTGGCCGTCAGCGTCTCCGGCGGCGCCCACAGGGTCCTCTGCCCGATTCCGAGAGCGAGCAGCAGCAGACCAAGGACGGCCACCGCCAAAGCAAATTTTGAACGCACTTATACACCTATCGTCAGCGGAAAATACCTACATCCGTCCATTCAAGGGTAACTGTTTAGTTATCTGATCGGCAGGGAAAGAGCCTGATCCGGGCCCCTCCGGGCCCCGCGGCCCCGTCCGACGGCGGCCCGGACTCCCCTGTGCCGCAGCAGCCGGATCCGCGTGCCCGCGCGGATCCCGGGCCCTCGGCCGCCCCGCGCCGCGCGGGCCGATGAGGCATTCGTCACCCCGGGTCTGCTGCTAAGGTGTGCCACAATAGGGCTCCGGCAAGCGCGTCCACACAACGAAAAGGGCAGTGACACTACGTTGAGCAGCGAGAACAATGTTCCCGACCACGGTACGGTCCAGACCGCCGATTCCTCCGCGGCCGGGGCGGCCGGCGGCCTGGGCGCCAGGATCCGGGCGATAACGGATCGGCTGCGCCGTCCGCTGCCGGGCGCGCAGCCCAGAATCCGCTTTGTGATGCCGCCGGTGGTGGAGGACGAGGAACCGGCAGCCGAGGAAACCGACGATCCCCACGGACCCTCCGTCGCCCAGTTCGGCCACCCCGGGCCCCGGATGTCCCCCAGGCATCCGCTTTATATGGGCTTCATGGGCGCCGTGGGCGTCGGCATCGCGCTGGGCGTGTATTCCATTTTCACCAACATCCAGCAGCTGCTGCTGTGGATCCTCACCGCGCTGTTCATCGCCCTGGGCCTGGACCCGGTGGTGCGCTGGCTGGAGGGCCGGAAGATTCCCCGTCCGGCCGGGATCGTCATTGCCCTGGTAGTGCTGGTGGGCCTGGTGACGGCCTTCTTCGCGACGCTGATACCGACCATTGTCGATCAGACCACGCAGCTGGTGGCCAAGGCGCCGGGCTGGATCACCGACTTCCTGAACAGCGACTTTTTCCGCAGCATCGACAACCAGTACCACGTCCGGGACACCATCACGGAGCAGGTGACCAAGTTTGCCGCCAACACCCAGGCCGTCGGCGGCATCTTCGGCGGCGTGCTGGGCGTGGGAACCACCATCGCGAACGGGCTCTTCGGTGCGCTGATCGTCCTGGTGCTCTCGCTGTATTTCCTCGCCTCGCTGCCGGCCATGAAGCGCTGGGCCTACCGGCTCGCCCCGCGTTCCCGGCGGGCCCGGGTGGAGGTCCTCTCGGATGAGATCACCCGCTCCGTGGGCAATTACGTCATCGGCCAGGCCTGCGTGGCGGTGCTGAACGCCACCTACGCCTTCATCGTCATGTCCATCGTGCACGTGCCGTTCAGTGTCCTGCTGGCGTTCATGGTGGCGCTGCTGGCCTTCATTCCGCTGGTCGGCGGACTGATCGCCGGGATCACGGTGACGCTGGTGGCGCTGACCGCCGGCTGGCAGACGGCCGTGTTGTACGCGATCCTGTACTTCGCCTACCTGCAGTTCGAGGCGTACTTCGTCTCGCCCCGTGTCATGCAGCGCGCTGTGGCGGTTCCCGGCTCGCTGGCCGTCATTTCGGTGATTGCCGGCGGCAGCCTGCTCGGCGTGCTCGGCGCGCTGATCGCGATTCCGACGGCGGCCGCCGTACTGCTGCTGGTCCGGGAGGTTTTCGTCGCCCGGCAGGACAAGCACTGACGCAGACCGCCGCCGCCGTGCGCCCGACGTCCCAGCCGGACCGGCGCCGGCGATGTGTCAGTCCGCCGGGACGTGGTCCGGCAGCACCGTCCCGGCCGCGCCCGTCACGGTGGAGACTATCTCGTTGAGCGCGCGCCTGACGTACTTCTCACCGACCCACAGGTGCTTCGCGCCCTCCACCCCCACCACCCGGGCCTGCGGGACGCGGGCGAAACGCCGGGCCGCTTCGGCGGGACGCAGATAGTCGTCAAGTTCCGGCACGAGTGCCGTCAGCGGCCGCCCGGAGGACGCCCAGACATCCAGGTCGGCATCCGTGGCCCGGTGCAGCGGCGGAGACAGCAGCACCGCACCCTCGGTCTGCTCGGCCACCGGCCCCGACGCGCCGTACCGCAGCGCCAGCTCGGTGCCAAAGGACCAGCCCACCAGCCACCTGTTGGGCAGCCCGCGGGACACCGCGAAGGCCACCGCGGCAGCGACGTCGGCGCTCTCCCCCGCACCGCCGTCGAACGTTCCCCCGCTGACCCCGCGGGGCGACCCGGTGCCGCGGGTGTTGAAGCGCAGCACAGCGATCCCGGCCAGCGCCGGCAGCCTGTTCGAGGCCTTCTTGAACACGTGCGAGTCCATGAAACCGCCATGGGTGGGCAGCGGGTGGAGGGTGATCAGGGTGGCCGCGATGTCCCCCGATTCCGGCACCGCCAGCTCCCCCACCAGCGTCAGGCCATCGCCGGTGCGCAGCTCAATGTCCTCCCGGCGGGCGGCCAGCACGGTGGAGGCTCGGATCTCGGCGGCGGCGGCAGGTGTGGAAGTCATGGATCCCAGTTTACGGATCCCGGCGCCCGGCGCCGTCAGCGGTAGCGGTAGCTGCGCGTGGACCAGCAGTTGCTGTGCCAGTGCCGGCGCTCACGCAGCGCCGCCTCGGCGCCGAACAGCGAGTCCTCGGCCCAGACCACCAGGTGCGCGGTTCCCGGTTCCACGCTGCGGTGGCAGCCCGGACAGGTGTAGGCCTTGGCAGCGTTGCGCGCCGTGACCGGGCGCACCAGCCACGCACCGTCCGGCGCTGATTCGCGCCGGGCGAAGCCGGAGCGGGCCCGTTCCAGGTCCAGCTCCTCCGGTTCCAGCTCCGGCGCGCGCGCCGGACGGCGGCGCGGGCGGTTGGAACGGGGCATGGATCCATTGTGCCGCACCGGTAGAGTAGCGGGGTGCGCCTTGTTATAGCCCGTTGCTCCGTTGACTACGTCGGCCGCCTGAAAGCCCATCTCCCGCTGGCCGTCCGGCTGCTGCTGGTGAAGGCCGACGGTTCCGTGCTGGTCCATTCCGACGGCGGGTCGTACAAGCCGCTGAACTGGATGAGCCCGCCCGCGACGCTGCGCGTTTCCTCCGCAGCGGAGACCGACCTGGAGGACGGCGTCCGGGAACAGTGGACGGTGCAGTCGGCCAAGGCCGATGACCGGCTGATCATCAACATTTATGACATGCTGCACGAGAGCAGCCACGACCTGGGGGTCGACCCGGGCCTGATCAAGGACGGCGTGGAGGCTGACCTGCAGCGCCTGCTGGCCGAACAGCTTCACGCCGTCGGTCCGGGGTTTACCCTGATCCGGCGCGAGTATTTCACGGCCATCGGCCCGGTGGACATCCTGGCCCGCGACGCCACCGGCGCCACGGTCGCGATCGAGCTCAAGCGCCGCGGTGACATCGACGGCGTCGAGCAGCTGACCCGCTACCTCGAACTGCTCAACCGCGATCCCCTGCTGGCCCCCGTCCGCGGGGTGTTTGCCGCCCAGCAGATCAAGCCGCAGGCGCGCGTGCTTGCCGCGGACCGGGGCATTGAATGCCTCACCCTGGACTACGACGCCATGCGCGGCGTGGACGATAGTTCCACGAGGCTCTTCTAGGACGCCGTCCCGCCGCATTGTCACAACAATCGACAGCATGCTGCCTATCGCCGGCTCTGGAATCAGGCGTTCTTGACCGGATTCGTTAACTCCTGCTTAATTCTGTGCCGCGGGCGTTGACCCCTTCTTCGGGCCCGTGACATGCTGGAGCCAGTCTTTGTGTACGTGTGGTTTTCATGCTCGCAAGACGTGTTGCGAGCGGAAGAATTTCTTCCCGCAAAGTGACGGGGGCACGTGCGCTGTGTGCGCGCCCGGCAGTTCCATAATGAGGAGAAATAGATGGCACAGGGAACCGTTAAGTGGTTCAACGCCGAAAAGGGCTTTGGCTTCATCACCCCGGACGACGCCGACGGCGACGTATTCGTCCACTACTCGGAAATCCAGAGTGGCGGGTTCAAGACCCTGGACGAGAACCAGCGCGTCCAGTTCGAGATCGGCCAGGGCGCCAAGGGCCCCCAGGCGACGGGCGTCACCGCCCTCTAGACGGCAGAGACGCCGCAGAAACGCCAGAGTAAAGGCTGTGCGCCACGGACATGTCCGTGGCGCGCAGCCTTTTCCCTGGCGTCTTCTCTGGCGTCTTCGGGAACGGCTGCCGGATACGCCTACCGCCAGGTCCCGACGCCGATCACGGGACCGGCCTCCAGCCAGGAGGACAGGCCCGCGTAAGCATCAAACTTCATGGCCAGAAACAGGTCCTGTCCTTCGTGCCGCAGCGAGACGACCACCACGTCCGGCTGCACGGCTGCCCGCTCGGCCTCGGTGGGCGGCCGCCGCCCCAGCAGCTCCAGGGAACTCCGGCGGAACGAAAACTTGGCCCGGGGACTCAACGACAGCAGCCTGAACCACTCGAGTTCCTTGTCCTGGTAGCGGCAGACCCCCAGCCGCCAGCGGTTGTCCGCCATGCAGATGGAGGCGTCCACCGTGCCCACGGCGCGCCGCAGCTGGTAGCGGCGCACCGCGAAGAGGCACAGGGCCAGGACGAGGACAACGAAAACGGCTGCTATGGCGATGAACGGCGTACCCGGATCGTTCATCTAGGCAGTGCTACCGGTTTCCCGCGTTGGCCGCGTCTGCAGCGCTCTGCAGCTTCGCGTTGTCCGCGACGATGGTGACCTTGTCGCTGTCCACCGAGAAGAATCCGGCGTCCACGACCACGTGGATGCGGTCGCCGTTCACCGGGGCGATCATCAGGTCACCCTCGGCCAGGATCGCCAGCAGCGGGGAGTGACCCGGCAGGATCCCGATCTCGCCGTCGGCCGTTCGGGCCTTGACCATGCTCGCCGCGCCGGACCACACGAAGTGGTCCGCCGCGACGATCTCAACCTGGAGTTCGGCCATGTTACTTGGTCGATCCGGTTGACTCTTGGATCTTGGCCCACTGGCGCTCAACGTCGTCCATGCCGCCGACGTTGAAGAACGCCTGCTCGGCGATGTGGTCGACATCGCCGTCGCAGATGGCCGTGAAGCCCTCGATGGTGTCCTTGATGGACACGGTGGAGCCCTCGACGCCGGTGAACTGCTTGGCGGTGTAGGTGTTCTGCGAGAGGAACTGCTGGATGCGCCGGGCCCGGCTCACCACAATCTTGTCCTCCTCGGAGAGCTCATCGACACCGAGGATGGCGATGATGTCCTGGAGTTCCTTGTTCTTCTGCAGGATCTGCTTCACACGCACCGCGGTGTTGTAGTGGTCCTTGCCGATGTACTGCGGATCCAGGATGCGCGAGGTGGAGCTCAGCGGATCCACGGCCGGGTACAGCCCGCGCGAGGCGATCTCACGGGAGAGCTCGGTGGTGGCGTCCAGGTGCGCGAACGTCGTGGCCGGGGCCGGGTCCGTGTAGTCATCGGCGGGGACGTAGATGGCCTGCATCGACGTGATGGAGTGGCCCTTGGTGGACGTGATGCGCTCCTGGAGCAGACCCATCTCGTCGGCCAGGTTCGGCTGGTAACCCACGGCGGAGGGCATCCGGCCCAGCAGCGTGGAGACCTCGGAACCGGCCTGCGTGAAGCGGAAGATGTTGTCGATGAACAGCAGCACGTCCTGGTTCTGCACATCGCGGAAATACTCCGCCATGGTCAGCGCGGACAGGGCCACGCGCAGGCGCGTTCCCGGCGGCTCATCCATCTGGCCGAAGACAAGGGCGGTGTCCTTCAGGACGCCGGCCTCTTCCATTTCAACCCAGAGGTCGTTGCCCTCACGGGTGCGCTCGCCAACACCGGCGAATACTGACGTACCGCCGAAGTTGCGCGCCACACGGGTGATCATTTCCTGGATCAGCACGGTCTTGCCGACACCGGCGCCGCCGAACAGGCCGATCTTTCCACCCTTGATGTAGGGGGTCAGAAGGTCGATGACCTTGATGCCGGTCTCCAGCATCTCGGTGGAGCCCTCCAGCGTCGCGAACGCCGGCGGCTTGCGGTGGATCGGCCAGCGCTCGGTGATGTTCAGCTCCGACTCTTCGATGTCCAGCGGCTCGCCGAGGACGTTGAAGATGTGGCCCTTGACGACGTCGCCCACGGGCACCGAAATCGGCGCACCGGTGTCGACGACGGCGGTACCGCGGACGAGTCCGTCGGTGGCCTGCAGCGAGATGGCCCTGATGAGGTTGTCGCCCAGGTGCTGGGAGGTCTCAAAGGTGATCGTGCGGGTGACCCCGGCGAGGGTGACCTGGGTGGTCAGGGCGTGGTAGATGCCCGGAATGGAGTCGGCGGGGAATTCGACGTCGACGACGGGACCAATGACGCGCGCGATGCGCCCGGTGGAACCGGCCTTGGCGGCAACCTGCTCTGTGGTGGTGGCAGTCATCTCTCTCACTTCAATCAGTAGATGGCGTGGGGTTAAGTCTAGCTTTAGGTACTGTCTTGCCGGGCGGCGGACGGTCAGGACGCGTTCAACGCGTCCGCACCGGCCACAATCTCGGACAGTTCCTGGGTGATCTCGGCCTGGCGGGCCGTGTTGCGCAGCCGGGTGTACTTCTTGATCAGGTCCGTCGCATTGTCCCCCGCGGACTTCATGGCCCGCTGGCGGGCGGCCAGCTCGCTGGCGGCTGCCTGCAGGAGGGCGGCGAAGATCCGGGACTCGATGTAGCGCGGCAGCAGGGCGTCCAGCACCCTGTCCGTTTCCGGCTCGAACTCGTACAGCGGAAGCAGCTCGTCCTCGGAGGCTGCGGATTCCTCCACGACCTCCAGCGGCAGGAGCCGGACGACGGTGGGAACCTGGATGACCATGGACTGGAACCGGGTCGAAACAACATGGATCTCGTCCACGCCGCCCTTGTCGAATTCCGTGCCGAAGGCCGCCAGGACGGCGGCGCTGATTTCCCGGGCGGTGGCGAACTCGGGCGCGTCGGTGCCCCCGGTCCAGACCTGCTCGAATTCGCGGCCGCGGAATTCGAAGTACGCCTGCGCCTTGCGGCCGACCAGGTAGTACTTGATGTCCTTGCCCTCGTCGGTCAGGAGCTCGCGCAGCTGCTCAGCCTGCTTCAGGACGCCGGCCGAGTAGGAACCGGCAAGTCCGCGGTCCGAGGCGACAATGACGACGGCGGCGCGCCGGATCTGCTCCGGCTCGGTGGTCAGGGGGTGGTCGATTTCGCTCTGCGACGCCACCGCGGAAACCGCGCGGGTGATGGCATTCGCGTACGGCAGCGACGCGGCGACGCGGGTGCGTGCCTTGCCGATCCGCGAGGTAGCGATCAGCTCCATCGCCTTGAAGATCTTACGCATCGACGTGGTCGAGGAAATCTTCTGGCGGTAGACCCGGATCTGGGCTCCCATACTTTTCCTTTCAGGTACAGCTGACGATCTGCGGGACGGTCTGGGCCGGCGGCGGGGCCGTTAGCGCTTCTGGCGGACGATCTTTTCTTGGTCCACGTCGCCCTCGTCCAGTGCCGGGTGTTCCTCGTGGCCGGCGCCGACCAGGTGGTCGTCGCCCTCGCCGAAGAAGCCCTTCTTGAACTCGACGATCGACGACTTCAGCGCCGCGGCGGTGTCCTCGTCCATGACGTTGGTCTGCGCCAGGGTCGTCAGCACGGAGGAGCTGTGCCCCAGGTGCTCCAGGAACTCCCCCTCAAAGCGGCCGATGTCCTCCACCGGGACGTCATCGAGATAGCCGTTGGTGCCGGCCCAGATCGACACGACCTGGTTCTCGATCGGGAACGGCGAGTACTGGCCCTGCTTGAGCAGTTCCATCAGCCGGGCGCCGCGGGTGAGCTGCTGCTTGGAGGCGGCATCCAGGTCCGAGGCGAACATCGCGAACGCCTGCATGTCCCGGTACTGGGCCAGGTCCAGCTTCAACGTACCGGAGACCTTCTTCATCGACTTCACCTGCGCGGCACCACCGACGCGGGAGACGGAAACACCGACGTCGACGGCGGGGCGCTGGTTGGCGTTGAAAAGGTCCGACTGCAGGAAGATCTGGCCGTCGGTGATGGAGATGACGTTCGTCGGGATGTAGGCGGACACGTCGTTCGCCTTGGTCTCGATGATCGGCAGGCCCGTCATCGACCCGGCACCGAGCTCGTCGGAGAGCTTGGCACAACGTTCCAGCAGGCGGGAGTGCAGGTAGAAGACGTCGCCCGGGTAGGCCTCGCGGCCCGGCGGGCGCCGCAGCAGCAGCGAAACCGCGCGGTAGGCCTCGGCCTGCTTGGACAGGTCATCGAAGACGATCAGGACGTGCTTGCCGCCGTACATCCAGTGCTGGCCGATGGCCGAGCCCGCATACGGCGCGAGGTACTTGAAGCCGGCCGGGTCGGACGCGGGAGAGGCGACGATGGTGGTGTATTCCAGCGCATCGTGGTCCTTGAGCGTCTGCCGGATGGCAGCGATCGTCGAGGCCTTCTGGCCGATGGCGACGTAGATGCAGCGGACCTGCTTCTTCACGTCTCCGGAAGCCCAGTTGGCCTTCTGGTTGATGATCGTGTCGATGGCGATGGCCGACTTACCGGTCTGGCGGTCACCGATGATGAGCTGGCGCTGGCCGCGGCCGATCGGGATCATCGCGTCAATGGCCTTCAGACCGGTCTGCATCGGCTCGTGGACGCTCTTGCGCTCGGTCACGCCGGGCGCCTGGAGTTCCAGGGCGCGGCGTGCCTCGGCATTAATCTCACCCAGGTCATCGATCGGGACGCCGAGGGGGTCGACGACGCGGCCGAGGAACTCGTCCCCGACCGGAACGGACAGAACCTCACCGGTGCGGTGGACTTCCTGGCCCTCTTCGATGCCGGTGAAGTCGCCGAGGACGATCACGCCGATTTCGCGCACGTCCAGGTTCTGGGCCAGGCCCAGGGTTCCGTCCTCGAAGCGAAGCAGCTCGTTTGCCATTACAGAGGGAAGACCCTCCACGCGGGCAATGCCATCACTGGCGCTGGTCACGCGGCCAACTTCAACGCGCTCGGCGTTACCGGGCTCGTAGGACGCCGCGAACTCGTTCAACGCATTACGGACGTCGTCGGCGTTGATGGTCAATTCGGCCATCTGCAGTCCCTGCTCTCCTATTTCATGATCATCGTCAGTCACCGATGACCGGGGTTTTGACCGGATCTGCTCAGCTGAGCGGCGGTCATGTTGTCTCTGTTGTAAATTATCCAGCCAGCTGGCGGCTGAGGTTGTTCAACTTCGAAAGAGTCGAAGCATCCACTACTTCGTCCCCGACGCGGACCCGCACGCCGCCGATCAGCTCAGGATCAACGGTGGTGTTGATCTTCAGCTCACGGCCATAGAGCGAGTTTAGGCCCGACTGCAGCCGTTCGGTCTGTGCCGGTGTCAGCGGACGGCTGACACTGACGCTGCCGATCCAGCGTTGCTGGCGTGCCGCGGCCAGGGCCGCGAAGGTGTCCACCAGCTTGGTCGGCTTCGCACCGCGCGGGTGGCTGACGGCCTGGCCGATGAGCAGCTTCGCCTCGTCACCGGCCTCGGGAACCAGTTTGTGCGCGAGTTCGGTCTTGGCTGCCGCCCCGGCCTGCGGCTCCGTCAGGGCGCGCTGGATCTCGTGGCTGGAGTCAACGCTGCGGTTGAAGGAGAACAGATCGTTCTCCAGCTGCTCCAGTCCGGTCAGTCCGGTTGCCTCGGCGGCCGTGGCGGAGCGGTTTTCGGCAACGGCTATGGCCACCGTGGCGGCCAAGGTCTCGAGGGCATCGCCGATGTCACGCGCAGCGGCCCAGCGGGAGGCTGCCAGAGCGGAGGTAATGGCAACCGCCTGGGCGGAGACCTTTCCCCCGAACAGGCGCGCCACCAGTTCGGACTTCTCGGTCCCGGACCTGGAGACGTCGGTCAGGGACCGCCGCAGTCCGGCCGAGCTGTCCACCGCGGCGAGGATCCCGAAGAGTTCCTGCGCCAGCGACAGCGTCGCGTGCGGAAGTTCCGCTTCCAGTTCCTTCAGCGCTGCGGACAGCGATTCGCTCGATATCCCCGCCATTACTGTGCTGCACCCGCGCTCTGGCTTTCCCGGCCCGACTGCTCAAGGTCGGCCAGGAACCGGTCCACGACACGGGCTGCGCGCTCGTCGTCGTTAAGGGACTCGCCCACGATCCGTCCGGCCAGCGTCGTCGCCAACGTTCCAACCTCGGTACGCAGGGACACGACGGCGGCCTGGCGCTCCGCGGCGATGGCCGTGTGTGCCTGCTCGGTCATGCGGGCGGACTCGGCGGCGGCCCGTTCCTTCAGGTCCGCCAGAATCTGGGCACCCTCGGCACGGGCTTCCTCGCGGATGCGGTTGGCCTCGGCGCGGGCGTCCGTGAGCTGCTGCTTGTATTCCTCCAGCGCTGCGGTTGCCTCGGCCTGGGCCTTCTCGGCCTTGGCAATGCCGCCTTCAATGGCTTCACTACGCTCGGCAAAAGTCTTCTCGAACATCGGGACAACGTACTTGACCACGATGACCATGAGAATGATGAAGCCGATGCCCACCACAACGATTTCCCAGATGTTGGGCACCAGGGGGTTCTCGGCCTCAGCGGCGGCTAACGTCATGACGTTATGCATATCTCACCCGTCCTCTCTACTCGCAAATATCGGTGAACGGATCCGTTAGTGAAGAACGAACGCGAATACCAGACCGAGGATGGCGAGGGCTTCGGTCAGCGCCAGGCCCAGGAAGGCGATGGGCTGGAGAACGCGCTGCGCTTCCGGCTGGCGGGCAACGCCGTTGATGTACGCAGCGAAAACCAGACCCACACCGATGGCTCCGCCGATGGCGGAGAGGCCGTAGCCGATGAGGTTCAGGGAGCCGTTGATCGTGCCGTTCATGTTGTTCCTTTCAAGATGCCCGCAGGCAGGTTGTTTGGTTCTAGATATCCCCCGGGGGGAATGCTTGGGTTAGTGGCTGTCCGCGTGGACGGCGCCCTCAATGTAGATGGCCGTCAGCAGGGTGAAGACATACGCCTGCAGGACCATGATCAAAGCTTCGAGCATGTACATGGCGATCGCGCCGACCAGCACCAGCAGCGACGTTCCCTTAAGCAGGACGCTCTCCTGGGCCAGCAGGAAGGCGATGCCCGAGCCGGAAATGCCGACGATCAGGTGGCCGGAGAGCATGGTCGCAAAAAGTCGCAGGCTGTGGGTCATCGGGCGGACCACGAAGTTGGAGATGATCTCGATCGGCACCACCAGCGGCAGGATGTACCACGGCACTCCGGAGGGAACGACCGCCAGCTTGAAGAACCGCAGGCCGTTTTTCTTGACCCCGACGCTGATCCAGGTCACATAGACGATGGCCGCCAGCAGGTAGGCGCCGCCGACATGCGAGAAGCTCGGCAGCTGCAGGATCGGGATGGTCCCGTAAATGTTGTTGATCAGGATGAAGAAGAAGAGCGAGAACAGCAGCGGGACGAACTTGACGAAGTCCTTGCCGCCGATGACGTCCTTGGCCACGGAGTTGCGGACGAATCCGTAACCCACCTCACCCATGAACTGGAGCCTGCCGGGGACGAGCTGGCCCTTGCGTGCCGCGGCCAGGAAGAACCAGGCAATGACAACCACCGAAATCAGAACCAGCAGCATTTGCTTGGTGAACTCGAAGTTTCCAATGGCGAATATCGCCGGCAGGTGGCTGTTGACGCCGGGCGGGGTGAATGTGCCACCCTCTTGGGCGGGGAGCGTAAGCGCGATCAACGCGTTTCCTCTCTGCAGTGTCCATCGTTGGGCATTGTCCTGGGAGCGGTGTCGCCGCCCCCATCGTTATTGAAATATTCCCCGGTCATGAGTCTCCGGCGGGCGGTGCGTCCGTAGCCTGCGGTGTTCCGTCAGCGTCATCGCTGCGGGAACGGACCAGGCGTGGGGAGAAGGACAAGTAAAATCCTCCGGCAAGCCCGATAAACGCTCCGATCAGCACAAACCAGGAGGTACCCAAGAGGACATCCAGCCCCCACCCTATCAAACTCCAGACAAGGATTCCGCCAGCAATATAGCTGAAGACGGCCATTCCGGAGTTGTAACCGCTACCGCTTCCGCGGCCTGCGGAGCCGGAATCGGCCACCGAGTATTTGTCGTCTTTGCCGGGTTTTTCCGGACGTGGCCCACCGGGCCCGGCGGCGCTAGCCACGGGTGCCGCCGGTGGTGCCGGGGGCGCCGTCGCCTGCACCGGTGCCGGTGCCGGTGCCGGTGCCGGTGCCGGTGCCGGTGCCGGTGCCGGTGCCGGTGCCATCATGGAATATCAGCACCCGGGTCCGGGCGAAGGTGTAGACCTCTGTCCCCTGCCAGATCACCACGGTGGCAACGGCCGAAATCAGGAACCACGCGGGATCCATCCAGCCCGGCAGCGCAAAGAAGGCGAGGATGGCGCCGAAACACACCACCTTGACCACATACGTGGCCATGAACACGCCGATGGCGCCCGAGGAGGCGTTCCTGCCGGCGAAGTGGCCCACCAGCAGGCTGATCCCGAAAAAGACCACCACCACCAGCCAGCCGATGGCCGCCGAAAGGGCCGCGTGGGCTCCGGAGGCGATTCCCGAGATGACGGCGACGGCCACCAGTACCGCCGCCGTCACGGCCAGGCAGTACTTCAGGATCCTCATCCAGGGCGAGGCGGTGGGGCCGGAGGCCGCCAGCGGCGGCGCCCGGTAGCCGGCACCGCGGGGTGCGCCGTCCTCTGGGGTGGAGTCAGTCAAGGAAAAGCCAATCATTGGGGCGCTGTCAGCGGACCGTATGGTTTGTATGATCGGGCTAAATTCTACACGAGATAGAAGACCGCGGCATCCTGCCGGCGGCCACGCCCCAGCCGGCGCAGGGCCGCTATCTCTTCAGCTGGCGCAGGTAGGGCCTGAGCGTCAGCACGACGACGGCGGCAATCGCCGCGCCGAGCACTACCGAAACGATCCGCCAGGGAAAAAACGCGTACGCGATGCCGCCGAAAGCGAGCACGAACGTCCACAGGTACATCATCAGAACGGCCGCCCGGTGCGAGAAGCCCAGGTCCAGCAGCTTGTGGTGGAGGTGCCCGCGGTCGGCCGAAAACGGGGACCGGCCCGCCGCCGTCCTGCGTAACACCGCCAGGCCCAGGTCAAGGAGGGGCACTACGAGGATGGCAATCGGCAGCACCACGGGCATGAACGACGGCAGCCCGTTGGCCCGGTTGTACAGTCCGGAAAAGATCTGGCCGGAGGCCACGATGCCGCCCGAGGCCATCAGCAGTCCGATCAGCATCGCCCCGGAATCCCCCATGAAAATCTTGGCCGGATGCGCGTTGTGCGGCAGGAACCCCAGGCACGCACCCACCAGCAGCGCCATCAGCAGTGTGGCCAGGTCCGAGTAGTTGGGCAGCAGCGCGTTGCGGTGCACCCAATAGGAGCAGATGAAGAACGCCGCTCCCCCGATGGCCGCCACGCCGGCGGCCAGGCCGTCCAGCCCGTCCACGAAATTGATGGCGTTGATGGTGACCAGGATCAGGAACACGGTCAGCAGGATCTGGACCACCCGGGAGGACACCGCGATCGGGGCGGGCACGAAGGGAATCACCGTCAGCCGCACGCCCCAGAGAGCGACAGCCAGGGCCGCGGCGATCTGCCCCAGCAGCTTGACCCACCAGCGCAGGTCGACCACGTCGTCGACCACCCCGACGGCCATCACGATCGCGGCGCCGATCAGGATGCCCCAGGGCGCAAACGTGTCCTTAAAAATCTCGGAGACAAAATATGATTTCGACGCCACCAGCAGCGCGACCACGAAGCCGGCGAAGATGCCCACCCCGCCCAGCCGCGGCACCAGGTCCGAGTGGACATCGCGGGCCCGGATGGGGGTGGAAACGTTGTACCGCAGGGCCACCCGGCGGGCCCCGGACGTGGCGGCGAAGGAGACGATGGCGGCCAGCGCCATCATCAGCAAATACATTGTCATGTGGCGCGTGCCGCCTGACTCCGCTGGCGGGGCACGGTGCCGCGTCGGCGGGTCCCGGGCAGGAATGCACCCGGGTGAGCGGAAGGAGACATGCCAACATTCTGCCATTGATGCCTGCCGGTTCCCTGCGCGGACACCCCCGGGGCCTCCATTGCCGGTCCCCTCGACTAGAGTGGGCTGGGACCAAATGCCCGTCAGTGACGGCTCCGCGGCTCCGCCGGCGGCACCCGGAACTGGATTCGCCGAACACCGGATCAACACCGGATCAACACCGGACCAATGGGAAGGACCCCTCCTTGCAGGACACCGTGGCCGTGGCGGCCGTGACCTTTGACCGTCCCGACGATGTGCGGACCCTGCTTGATGCCTTGGCGGCCCAGAGCCACCCGCTGCACAGCGTGGCCCTGGTGGATTCGGGAACCTCGGACGTGGAACAGCTCGCCCGCGACAGCGCGGCCCCGGTGAACTACATCCGTTCGCTGGCCAATCTGGGCGGGGCAGGCGGCTTCTCCCTGGCCATTCTGTCCGCCATCGCCTCCGGAGCCGACTGGGTCTGGATCATGGACGATGACGCTCATCCGGAGGATTCCGGCGCCCTGGCCAAGCTGCTGGCCGAAGCCAAGGAGCGGAACCTCGATGTGGTGCTGCCCATCGTCGTCGCCCCCGGCGAGAGCGGCACGCTGTCCTTCCCGTTCCGGCCGGGCGGACACCTGACCCACGACCGGGCCGAGATCGAGAAGCTCGGCTTCCTGCCCGGCGTCGGCCATTTCTTCAACGGCGCCCTGATCCGCACCAGCGTCTTTTTCCGGGTCGGGCTGCCGGATATGAAACTCTTCATCCGCGGCGACGAGGTGGACTTCATGCTCCGCCTGCGCGGGGCGGGCATTCCGTTCGGCACCGTCACCACTGTCGCGCTAAGCCACCCGGCCGGCTGGGCCGAGGTGCACCTGCTCCTGGGCGACAGGCTGCACGTGCTGGTGCCGGAGACCGCCCTCAAACGCTATTACTACTTCCGCAACCGCGGGGTCATCACCCGCCGGCACCGGCGGCCCAAGTCGCTGGTGGCGGACGTCGTCGGTTATCCGCTGCACTTTGCCCGCACGCGCGACCTCAAGGGACTGCGGCTGTGGGCTACCAGCTATCTGGCCGGGCTGCGGAACCGCGGCTTCGGATCTCCCAAGGACCTCGGCCTCTGATGCAGTTCGATATCGTCGTCGCGACGTACAACAGGTCCGACTACCTGGCGCCGTTGCTGGAGTCCATCAGGTCCATGGAGCCCGCACCGGCCCGGGTGATCGTGGTCGATAACGCCAGCACCGACGCCACGGCGCAGGTCATCGCGGCCGCCGCCGCCGCCTCGCCCGTCCCGCTGGTCCACCACCGGATGCCGGAAAACCTCGGCGGCTCGGGCGCGTTTTCCGCCGGCGTCGCCAAGGCGCTGGCGGACGGGGCGGACTGGATCTGGGTGATGGACGACGACGTCGAGGTGCTGCCCGGTGCCATCGCCGCGTTTGCCCCGTGGCTGGCCAAGTACAGTGCGCTGGTGGGTCGGCGGTATGACGCCAACGGAGACCCGTTCTTCTGGCAGAACCGCTTCCACGAGGCGCTGGGTATTTTCCTGCCCGTGCACGGGAACCTGTTTGAGCACAGCAACGTCTTCGAAACCAATGTGGGCTGCTTCGAGGGCATGCTGTTCAGCGCCGGGGCAGTCCGGGCCACCGGCCTGCCGGATCCGAGGTTCTTCCTGACGTGGGACGACGCCGTTTACGGCTGGCTGATGAGCCTGCACACCCCGGTGGCCTACGTGAACGAATTCGTCCTGCGCAAGACCCGGCCGCAGCGCCAGATCGATCTCGGAATCCGGCACCTGAACGATTCCTCGGACCTGAGCCGGTTCTATGTGATGCGCAACCGAGCCTATGTCGCCAACTACCTCAAGGCCCATGGCAGGTTCAACGCACCCCTGTTCGCGGTGGGGACGGCGCTTACGGCGCTGAAAGAAATCCTGCGCCTGGTGGCCGTCGAGAAACGGCTCCGCGGCACGCTTTCGCTCTGGCGGGGCTGGCGCGCCTCGCGCGTCCTGTTCCGCGAGACCGGCTGGGAGCCGATGCCCCCGCTGACCGGCTGAGGCTCAACCGGTTTAGGCCCAAGCGGCTGAGGCTCAAGGCGTTCTGGGCCTGATCCGGCCGTCACATCTCCAGGGGCTACGGTGCCCCGCTCCTGCGGGATGGCCCCCAGGCGGACGACCCGCAGCACGCCCCCGGTGGCGTCGACAATCGTGGACGGCAGGGCCTGAACCGGAACCGGTCCTCCAATTTCCGGCCTTCACATCGCCAGGGGCTACGGTGCCCCGCTGCTGCGATGCTGCCCCACGTAGCCCAAGCGGGGCAGCGTAGCCGCCGACGTCAGGCCTCGACCGGACCAAGCACCGACCGCGCCACCGACCGGAGCCGCTCCAACGAGATGGCCCACAGGCGGACGACACGCAACACGCCCCCGGTGGCGTCGACAATCGTGGACGGCAGGGCCTGACCCGGAACCGGTCCTCCAATTTCCGGCATGCACATCTTCACGGGCTACGGTGCCCCGCTGCTGCGATGTTGCCCCGCGGAGCCCCCGCGGGGCTGCGTAGCCGCCGGCGTCAGGCCTCGACCGGACCAAGCACCGACGGCGCCACCGACCGCAGCCGCTCCAGCGAAATGGCCCCCAGC
>JBIOFK010000026.1:0-19504 GCA_044447065.1 Actinomycetales bacterium
CAAATGGGGGTCCCGTGGGCTCGGGCACCGCGGGCTGTGGTGGCGGGAATCCCGGGGCCGACGACGACGGGCCGGGAGCGGGCGCCTGGCCGGGCGTGGGTGCCGGGCCACCTGGGCCCGCCGACGCGCGGCGCAAACGGACGTTGCGAGGAACTTCCGGGCCTCTGACCTTCAGCCCGGCGGTAGGAAACGCCCACTGAGGTCATCGTACGCCGCGCCGGCGCCGCGCCCGGGGGCTTACGTGCCTCGTTTGGGTCACGATCCGGCGGCATCACCGGATCCCTCGCACTGCGGCGCAGGTGGCGCGAGACCGGCTCCGTCATAGAGGTTACGGCCCTCCCGGGGATCGCCGGCACTCTCGGAGTCGTCCAGCCAGTTGAGTTCGGAGTCCGGGGCGGAGCCCAGTTGGAAGCGCCGACTGGAGTTTCACCAGTTTCACCCGGTTTCACCCAGGAGGTCAGGGGCGGAACCCTTTCAAACCTAGGTCCGGCGCCACGCCGCCGGACCTGATCGGGTGCGCCGGGCTATTGGACGAATTCGAGTACGGCCTGCGCCAGGGCTCAGGCGCTCCGGGACTTCTCACCATCATCACCGGGGCCGGGAGCATCGGTAATACCGTCATGGTGAGCTCCGCGGAAGAAACCGCACGGAATCATGGCTGGGAAGTGGCCTCCCGGACGGCCAACCCCTGGTCCTGTGTCAGGATCGGAGACGACGTGGGCCCGCAGATCGGCCAGCTCGGGGATAATGACGTAGTTCGGTTACTAGACTGGAACCGATATCGTCATTCACTTACGGAAGGCTGCCATGCCGTCGCTGAAGTCGCTGCAGGTCCACCGCGTCCGGATTCCGCTGCTGGGCCACTTCACCACGGCGGTGCGCAGCGCCTCCGAGCTGGAGACGGTGCTGGTCCAGGCGGTCGACGACGACGGCCGGCAGGGCTGGGGGGAGGCGCCGGTCAGCAGGGTGACAGGGGTGACGACCGAGCAGGTGGCAGCCAGCGTCGAGGGGCCGCTGTGGGCGCTTGTCAAAGGAGTGGACCTTGCCGAGCCGGAGCCTGCCCTCGAGCGGCTGGAACGTTCCCCGGAGCCGGCGGCGGCGCGGATGGCTGTCGATTGCGCGCTCCATGACCTTGCCGCCCAGCACCGGGAGCTGTCCCTGGCCCACTACCTCGCCCAGTCGATGACCCGATTCCCCGCCCAGCCGGGTGCGGCCCGCACAGCCGTCGCACCGCTGGCGGGCGTGCCGACGGACATGACCCTCTCCATCGCCGGACCGGAGGAGTTGGCCACGGCCGCTGCCGGCCACGTCAGCAACGGCTTTGACACCCTCAAAATCAAGCTGGGCAGCCGCGGCGACGCCGTTGCCGCGCTGCGGGCCGTCCGCGCCGCGGTCGGCTCCGCCGTGACGCTGCGGGTCGACGCCAACCAGGCCTTCCAGCCCGCCGAGGCGGTGCGGGTCATCCGGGCGCTGGAGGATGCCGGGCTGGCGGTGGAGCTGGTGGAGCAGCCGGTGGCGGCGGGGGACTGGCAGGGCCTGGCCGAGGTGAGCGCCGCCGTCGGCACTCCCGTGATGGCCGACGAAAGTGTCCGGACCCTGGCTGACCTGCAGACCCTGCTGCGGTACCGGGCGGCTCCGATGATCAACATCAAGCTGGCCAAGACAGGCGGCCTCCATCACGCCCGCAGACTGCTGGAGCGGGCCACGGCGGAGGGCATCGGCGTGGTGATCGGCTGCATGCTGGAGAGCCCTGTGGGAATCGCGGCCGCGGCGTCCCTGGCCGCAATCATGGGCGCCGGCATAGACGCAGGCGCCGGCGTGGGCGCGGGTGCCGGGCGGGACCAGGACCTGGACGGCGGCCTGTGGCTGCGGAGCTCCCCGGTCACCGGCGGGGCGCGCTACGAGGGCAAGGTGATCCGCCTGGCGTCAGGTCCCGGGCTGGGGATCGGCGCCCTGTCCCCGCTGCCGGCCTCCTAGGTCCCCGCCGCCGGCCTCCTGCCGGCCAGGATCAGGTCCCAGGCCAGGCCGGTGACCGCCCCGATGGCCTCCCGGCCGTCCGGCCCGTCGTATCCGCGGGTGCAGACAGCCAGCAGATAGCCGGTGGAAAGGTCCGCGCCGGGTGGAACAATGAACGCCACGTCGTGGGTAATGCCGGTCACCCACCCGGACTTGCTGCCCCAGGAGGCGTTCCGGCCGGCCGCGTCGAGCTCGCTGCCGATGAGCGGGAATTCCTGGGCCCGCAGGTAGCCGAGCATGAGGTCCGTCAGCCCGGCACCGGCGGCCGAGCCGCTGGTGATCACGCGCATCAGCGCGACCAGGTCCCGGGCCGTCACCTCGTGCGTCAGTCCCGCGGCCAGGGCGCCAAGGTCGCCGATCAGCCGTTCCATGCTCGACGACCTGGCACCGCAGGAGCGCAAAACGGCGTTGATCTCGGCGAATCCGACCAGTCCCACGGCCATGTTCGTCGCCTCGTTGGAGGAGACCGCGATCATCCGCCACAGCACCTCGCGCAGCGGCATCGGCGTCCCGGCGGCGGGCATCCCGTCGTCGAACTCCGCCGGATCAAAACTGAACTCGCCGCCGGTGCCACCGGGGAAGGTGTGGGTGGCGGCCAGCGTCTGGTCCAGGCTCAGCCGGCCCTGCTCGACCGCCCGGACCACGGTGACCAGGACGGCCAGTTTGATAGTGCTCGCGGCGTAGAACCGCAGGTCGGCGTGCCGTTCGGCCAGCACGGTGCCGTCCATGCCGGCGAGGCAGTAGGCGATGACCGGGACGCCGTCGCTGTAGTCCGAGGTGATGGGCATCGGCGTCCTAAGGCAGCGCGGCATAGAGGGCGTCGGCCACCGCGCTGCGCAGCGCCTGGACGTCCGAGCGCTCACGCCGCGGATGGACCCTGTTGGTGAGCAGGACCAGCGTGACGCCCGCCTCCCGGTCCACCAGCAGGGACGTTCCGGTGAAGCCGTTGTGGCCGCGGGCGGTGGTGCCGGAGGCCCCCATCCAGGCCGTGTGCCCGATCCGCAGCCCCAGCCCGAGGCCGTAGCCGGGCCCGACGGCGGCCGCCGCGCCGCCCAGCGTGTCCGGCAGCTGGTCGCGCCACATTTCCCGGGCCGAGCCGGGGGACAGGATGCCCGGCAGCCCCGCCCGGAGCGCTTCGCCGAAGTCCAGCAGGGCGCCGGCGGTGCCGAACAGCCCGGCGTTGCCGCAGCCTCCGCCCAGCGACCAGGCGGTTTCGTCGTGGACGGTGCCGCGGACCATGCCCCGGCCGTGGTCGGGCTGGTATTCGGTGGCCGCGCAGCGGTCCGGGTCGGGGCTGAACGTCAGGCCGGGCGGCAGTTTGTCCAGCACGCGTTCGGCCACCAGCTCCGGCCAGCGGCGTCCGGTTGCGGCTTCGGACAGGGCCATCACCGTGTTGAAGCCCACGCAGGAGTAGTCAAAGGCGGTTCCGGGCGGTGCGGCCAGCGGCGTGGCGAGCAGGTCCGCCAGCAGTGCCTGCCGGTCGAAGGGCCGGCCGGATTCCAGCGACTCCCGCCAGCCGGACCAGATCGGCGGCAGTCCGGAGGTGTGGGTGAGCAGGTGCCGCAGGGTGACGGATTCCCTGCCGGCCGGGCTGCCAGGCCCGGTGGCTTCGGTGGCTGGTGCGGCGCCGGGCCGGTAACCGGCCAGCCAGTGACCGAGCGGCCGGTCCAGGTCCAGCACGCCCTCGTCCACCAGCGTCAGGGCCGTCACGGCCGTGAAGATCTTCGTGACCGAGGCCAGGTCATAGACCGTATCGGCGGTGGCGGGGATGCGCCGGGCGCCGGGCAGCTCGGCTCCGTCCGTGCCGAAACGGACCGCGTCGCCGACGACGACCGGCGGCAGGCGCGTACCGTGCACCGCCGCCACGCAGACCGCGGAGGGGGTGACGCCGTCGGCCACGGCATCGGTGAGGATCCGCTCGATGGCTTCCAGCTGCATGGGGCCCGCCTCCGTTACTGGGTTTTTCGTCGTTGTCGGGTTCGCCGCCGGCATCGCGTCCGCCGCCCGTGTCAGTCCAGCACCAGCCGCGGCGAGTCGTCCGCGGTCAGGACCGCGGATACGCCCAGCGGAATGGTGTGGGCGCCCGCTCCATGGCCGAAACCAAGTTCCCAGACCAACGGGATGCCCAACGGCGCCAGCAGTTCGGTGCAGAGGGCCTTGACCTCGGCGGGTTCGCCGCAGTCCTTCCAGGAGCCCAGCGCCAGGCCGGCCATGCCCTCGAACCAGCCGGACCGCAGCAAGGTGGTGAGCAGGCCGTCCAGTTTGTAGACGTCTTCGGTCACGTCCTCCAGCAGTCCGATCCGTCCGCGGTTCGGGGACTTGGCTTTCCCGCCGGCCCCCATGGTCATCGCCAGCAGGCTCAGGTTTCCGCCGGTCAGGATCCCGTGCGCGGTGCCCGGCACCAGGGTTTCGGCGTCCGGTCCGCAGTAGCGCCGGCCGGACAGCGGCTCGAAGACGGCGTGGCGGAGGCTGGCCACCGCCGCCGCGTCGTCCAGCAGAGCTCCGGTGGCGATCATCGGCGCGAACCAGGTGGGCACGCCCAGCGTGTCCGCCCAGAACTCGTGAAGGGCGGTCACATCGGAGGAGCCGAACAGGGGTTTCGGACCCGCGGCGGCCAGCGCCCCGGTGTCCAGCAGGTCCAGCAGGCGGGCGGCTCCGTAGCCGCCCCGGACCACGAAAACCGCTGCCAGCGACGGGTCGCACCAGGCCTGCTGCAGATCCGCCGCCCGCTGCCGGTCGGTACCCGCCAAATACGGCGCCCGGGGATGAACCGCCTGGAGGTTGTCGCCCGGCACGGGGACCAGGTCCCAGGACCGGAGCAGGGCGCTGGCCCGCCGCAGCTGCTCAAGTTTCGGCGCCCCGGAGGTGGCGACCAGGCCCACCCGGTCCCCGCGCGTCAGCGGCCCCAGCCCCATGGTCAGCGGATTGCCGAGCCGCTGGCGCCGGGGTGCGCGGCGGCACCCGAAACAACATTGTTGGTCGGCACCACGCTGAGCAGCTTGCGGGTGTACTCGTGCTGCGGGTCCAGCAGCACCTGTTCCACCTGTCCCTCCTCCACGATGCGTCCCTGGTACATGACCACCACCCGGTCCGCGATGTTCCAGGCCAGCCCGAGGTCATGGGTGATGACCAGGGCGCCCAGGCCCAGTTCGCAGCGCAGGCGCAGCATCAGGGCCAGGATCTCGGCCCGGACCGAGGCGTCCAGGCTGGCCACCGGCTCGTCGGCGACCAGGAACTCGGGGTCCAGGGCCAGGGCCCCGGCGATGACCACCCGCTGGCGCTGGCCGCCGGAAAGCTCCTGCGGAATGGCGGACAGGAAGCGTTCCGGGGGATTGAGCTCGGCCCGGCGCAGGGCTTCCACCACGAGGGCACGCTCGTCGCCGGGCAGCTTGTGCAGCCGCGGCCCTTCCGCGACCGCCTCATAGACGCTGTGCTTGGGGTTCAGGGCCGCGGTGGGATCCTGCAGCACGAACTGGACGGACTTCCGGTAGGCCTTGAGCGCCTTCCGCCGGTGGTCCAGCACCTTGCCCTCGAAGAGGACCTCCCCGGCGCTGGGTTTCTGCAGCCCCAGCATGGCGCGGGCCAGGGTCGTTTTCCCCGAACCGGACTGGCCCACCAGGGCGACGATTTCGCCGCGGCCGCAGCGGAGGCTGACGCCGTCGACAGCCCTGACGTTCCCGCCGCGGCCCGCGAAGGTCACCGACAGGTTCCGCGCCTCCAGCACCACGTCCCCGGGTTCCGGGGCCAGGAAGGTGCCGGCCCGCTCGGCCGGTGTTGCCAGCGGCGCGTCGGGGGCGGTGTAGCCGGGCAGCCGCAGCCGGGAGGCCTTGTCGCCGATCAGCGGGAAGGCCGAGGCGAGCGCCCGGGTATGCGGGTGCTGCGGGTTTCCCATCACCTCCGCGGAGGGGCCGTCCTCCACGATTTTCCCGTGCTGCATCACCACGATGCGCTCGCAGGTGGCGGCGAGCACGGACAGGTCGTGGCTGATCATCACCAGCGAGAGGCCGCGGGAGCGTACCAGACCGGTGATCACGTTCAGGACCTGCGCCTGGACCACCACGTCCAGCGCCGTCGTCGGCTCGTCGGCGATGATCAGCTCCGGGTCGCAGGCCAGCGCCATCGCAATCATCACCCGCTGCTTCTGCCCGCCGGAGAGCTCGTGCGGGTAGGACGCGCCCTTCGCCGGCGGCAGGTCCACCAGGTCCAGCAGCTCGGCCACCCGGGCCAGCCGGACGGCGTCGTCCTTGTATTTGGCGCGGGTATTGACCGGATCCGCGGCGCCGGGAGTGGACTCTGCGTTCGCCGGGGCGGAGTCGCGCGAATGAATCAGCAGCGCCTCGCCGATCTGGTCCCGGACCTTCCGGACCGGGTTGAGCGAGTGCATGGCGCCCTGGAAAACGATCGACGCCTCGGTCCAGCGGACCGTACGCAGCCGCCCCCAGCTCAGTTCGGACACATTCTCGTCGCCGAGCAGGATGCTGCCCTGCACCGTGGCGTTGGCCGGAAGCAGCCGCAGCACGGACATGGCCAGGGTGGATTTTCCGCAGCCCGATTCGCCGGCCAGGCCCAGCGTCGAGCCCGGCTCGACCACCAGGTCGACGCCGTCGACGGCGGCCAGGGTATCCGGGCCGCTGTCCGTCTGGATCCGGTAGGTGATCCGGACATCCTTGAATTCCAGGCGTGGCATCAGCGGCCTCTCAGGGTGGGGTTGATGACGGATTCCACGGCGCGGCCCACCAGCGTGAAGGACAGCACGACGATGACGATGGCGATCCCCGGGGTCAGGACGTACCACCAGTATCCGCCGGTGGCCGCGCCGGTATCCAGGGCTGTCTTGAGCATCGAACCCCATGAGATGCTGCCCGGGTCGCCGAGCCCGAGGAAGGACAGCGTGGACTCGGCAATGACGGCGGATCCGACAGTCAGGGTGGTGTTGGCGAGCACCAGCGGCATGACGGCGGGCAGCACGTGCTTGCCGATGATGTGCGCGTCGGAGGCACCCAGGGCCCAGCTGCGTTCAATGTACGGCCGGGCCTCCACCGTCAGGGTCTGGGACCGGACCAGGCGTGCGGTGCCCGCCCAGGAGGTGATGCCGATGGCGATGATGATGGTGGCCACGCCCGGGCCGATCACGGAGGAGAGCACGATGGCCAGCACCAGGCCCGGGACCACCAGGAAGAAATCGATGATGCGCATCAGCACCGCCTGGGCGGTGCCGGTGAAATGCCCCGCCGACATGCCGACGACGGTTCCGATCACCATCGAGACGGCGGTGGCCGAGAACCCGACCAGCAGCGAGACCCGTGCCCCCCACACCAGCATGGCCAGCACCGAGCGGCCCGCGGGGTCGGTGCCCAGCGGATTGGCCCAGGTGGGCGGCTGGTTCTGCGGCGCCGTGATCTTGGTGACGTCCAGGGTGGACTCGGGAGCCAGCACGGGGGCCAGCAGGGCCAGCGCGATGACGAACGCCAGCACGCCGAGGCCAATCAGCCCCGCGCGGTTTCCGGCGAACTCCTTCCAGACTTCCTTGCCGCGCTGGATCCTGCGCGCGGCCGCGACGTTCACGGTGGCGCTCATGCGGCACGCAGCCGGGGATCGAGGATGCGGTACACAATGTCGGCAAAGAAATTCATGATGATCACTATCGAGGAGAAGACAACGAAGGTCCCCTGCAGCAGGGGGAAGTCCGGTGCGGAGAGCGCCTGGAAGGTCAGGTAGCCCAGGCCGGGCCAGGAAAACACTGTCTCCACGGTGACCGCGCCGCCGACCAGGCCGCCCAGCGTCAGGAAAATCAGCGTCACGGTGGGCAGCAGCGCATTGGGCACGGCGTGCTTGCGCCGGACGTCGTCCTCGCGCAGCCCCTTCGCCCGGGCGGTGACCAGGTAGTCCGAGCTCATCTCCTCCAGCAGCGAGGCCCGCATCACCATCAGGTACTGCGCGTAGACCACCGCCACCAGCGTCAGCACCGGCAGGACCATGTGCCGCCCGACGTCCCAGAGATAGGCAATCCCGGTCCGGGTGCTGCCCGCGGTGACCATGCCGCCGGTGGGGAACCAGTGCAGGCCGCCGGCAAAGGCGAGCAGCAGCAGCAGGCCCAGCCAGAACGTCGGCACGGACCAGAAGACCAGGGCCAGGCCGGTCTGCGAGCGGTCAAAATTGCTGCCGCGCCGCCACGCCGCCCGCTGGCCCAGCCAGAGGCCGAGCAGGACGGACAGCACGGCGGCGGTGCCGGTGAGCAGCAGGGTGGGGCCGATCCGGTCCAGGATCAGCTCCATCACCGGGCGGTTGTAGGTGTAGGAATCGCCCAGCTTGCCCTGGAACAGGTCGGTCAGGTAGCGCCAGAACTGGCCCAGCAGGGGCTGGTCCAGGCCGTACTGCCGGCGCAGGATGTCCATCTGCTCGGCGGTGACCTGGCGCCCGTCCGCCAGCGAGCGGACGGGATCGCCCGGCAGGATCCGGAAGGCAAAGAACCCCAGCACCACCACCATCACCAGCGAGATGGCGGCGCCGCCGGCCTTCAGGCCGAGGTAGCGGAGCCAGGAGGATCCCCTGCCGGGTTCGTCAATGTCCCGTGCCGGCTCCGGAGCCAGGGCCTGGCCGGTGAGCGATACCGCCACGCCTACTCCCTGTCGCCCGCGGTGCGGATACGGCGGCGGTAAAGCAGGAACGCGCCGGCGCCGAGCAGCACGACCACCACGGGAACGACCACGATGGCCGGATTAAAGCCTGTCGAGGAGGTCGCGGACGCGGGGTCCGCGGTGATGGGCGTGGCGCTGTAGTAGCCCCACGGACCGTTCTGTCCGGTGATCACTCCGCCGTTCTTGGGCTGGGTGGTGAACGGCTCGAACTTGTCCGAGCGGTACGCCTCCAGCGAGTTCGCGTAGTAGAGCACGTCGTTCACGGCCGCGTTGTAGATGTTTTCCTGGGCCTTCTTGACCAGGTCGCTCCGCTTGGCCTGGTCCAGCTCGGTGTGCTGCTGCAGGTACAGCGCGTCGAAGGCGGGCGAGCAGTAGTTGTTCTCCGACGTCGCCCCGGTACCGTCGGCGTTGGGCCGGGAGGAGCACTGGTTGATGGAGAGCTGGAAGTCCGGATCCGGTCCGATGCCCCAGCCGGTGAAGTAGAGGTCGTAGTTACCGACCGTCGAGTCGTTGTTGACCTGGGCGGAGGATTTCATCTCCGTGGTGACATCGATGCCGATGTCCTTCAGCCAGGGCTTGACGTAGTCCGCCATCTGCTGGTGCGTCGGATCGGTGTTACGGCCCATCAGGCGCAGCTTCAGCGGCTTGCCGGTCTTGTCCAGCCGGATGCCGTCCGCGCCCTTGGTGTAGCCGGCGTCGTCCAGCAGTTTGTTGGCCGCGTCGACGTTGTATTTCAGCGGCAGGTCGGTGGTGTCCCAGTGGTAGAGCGGGTACGCGGCCGGCACCTCGCCGGTGGCCTGCTGGCCCAGTCCCTGGAGCACCTTCGCCAGCAGGGTCTTGCTATCGATCGCCATCACGATGGCCCGGCGCAGCGTGACATCCTGGAGCGCGGGGTTGCCGTCGCCCATCGGCTGGCCGCTGGCGTCCTTGGTGCCCGGATTGATCCCGATGGCCTGGTAGCGGCGCCCGGTTCCGGCATTGGTGGTGATCCCCGGCTGGTTCTTCAGCGCCTGGTACTGCGCCGGAGTCAGGCCGCTGACGACGTCGATCTCGCCGGTCTTCAGGGCCTGCACGGCGGCGTCGCTGTTCTTGTAGGGCGCAAAGGTGATGCCGTCCACCTTCGCCTTGCCCTGCCAGTAGTTGGGGTTGGCCTTCATGGTGACCCCGGCGGCCTTGTCGTAGCTGGTGATGACGAAGGGTCCGGAGCCGACGGTGTCCTTGTCGTTGGCGTAGCTGGCGGGGTCGGCCAGTTTGGACCAGATGTGCTCCGGCATGATCGGCAGCTGGGTCCCGGGGTTGGGGGCCTGGGCCTGCTTGAGGGTCATCACCAGGGTCTCGGGGTCCTTGGCGACCACGCTGACGATGCTGGTCAGCAGGGCGCCGTTGGCCTGCTTGAGCTTGTCATTGCTCTTGATCGCGTTGAAGGTCCATTCGGCGTCCTTGGCCGTGATCGGCTGGCCGTCGGACCATTTGCGGTCCTTGGGCAGGTGGAAGGTCCAGACCTTTCCGTCCGGGGAGGTCTTCCAGGTGTCCGCCATGCCGGGGGAGTCCTGGTTGTTCTCCGCTCCGTAGGAGACAAGGTTCTGGTACTGCAGGGCCAGCACGCTGGTGCTGGTGGCGAGGATCGCCTTGAAGGGGTTCAGGCTGTCGATGTCGCCGGTGAGCGCCAGCTTGAGGATGGTTCCCTTGGCGGCGGTGCTCGACGACGGCGCGTCGCTTGCCGCCAGCGCCGGCGCGGCGGCCAGCGCGGGCGCCAGGGCGACGGCCGCGGCGATCATGGCGGAGGCCAGCAGGGGTCGGGACCAGGGCTTCCTCCTGCCCGGTACTGCTGTTGCGGTGGCCCGTCGTTGCGCCATATCTGTTCCCCTTAGTCGGTGGGATTCGTGTAAATGAGTTACGAAATTGATTGCGGTGATGCAAATCACTTACGCTTACCATATAGCGGCGCCCGGCTCCGGGCAATTGCCGCCGTTCCCGCCAGCAGCGAGGAGAGGGCCACCCATGAGCGTCGATGCCGCCGGACTGTGCGCGGAGCTGATCCGTTTCGACACCACCAATTTCGGCGAGGGGCGCAGCAACGGGGAGCGCGCGGTGGCCGAATTCCTGGCCGCACGGCTGACCGCTGCCGGCTACGAGCCGGCGCTGCTGGAGTCCGCTCCCGGCCGGGCCTCCGTGGTGGTGCGGGTGGCCGGAGCGGACCGCACCCTGCCCGGGCTGCTGGTCCATGCCCATCTGGACGTGGTTCCGGCGGAGGCCGGCCAGTGGCAGCAGGACCCGTTTTCGGGGGCGGTGCGGGACGGCTATATTCACGGCCGCGGCGCCTGCGACATGAAGGACATGGTGGCCATGACGTTGGCCACGCTGCTGAACTGGGCGCAGGAAGGAGCCGTTCCGCGGCGGGATATCGTGGTCGCCTTCGTCGCGGACGAGGAGGACACGGGCGAGTTCGGCGCACTGTGGCTGGTGGCCGAACACCCGCAGCTGTTCGAGGGCGTGGAGGCCGCGATCGGCGAGTCCGGCGGCACCGCGACGGTACTGACCGCGGCGGACGGTTCCCCGGTGCGGCTCTATCCGGTGGCCGTGGCGGAACGCGGCACGCTGCACCTGCGGGTCCGGGCGACGGGGATTTCCGGCCACGGCTCGCGCCCGGTGGCCCGGAACGCCATCAAAGACCTGGTCGGTGCGCTGCAGCGGGTGGGCGACCACCGGTGGCCGCTGGTGCTCACGCCCACGGTGCGCGCCTACATTGAACAGACGACGGCGGCACTGGGCTTCCGCGCCGAGCTCGGCACCGACGACGGCGTGGAGGCCGCTATCGCCGCGATGGGCCGGGCCGGCGAGGTGGCATCGGTGACCATCCGGTGTTCGGCCACCCCGACCGTCCTGCGCGCCGGCTACAAGGTCAATGTCATCCCCGGCGAGGCCGAAGCGGACATCGACGTTCGCGCGCTGCCGGGCACCGAGGACGCGACCTTGGCCGTCATTGACGAACTGCTGGGGGCGGGGATCACCCGCGAATTCCTCTCGTACCAGCCGCCCACGCAGTCCGATATGGACTCGCCGTGGTTCGCCGCGATGAAGGCGGCCCTGCTGCGGCACGACCCCGACGCCGTCGTCGTGCCGATGTGCATGGGCGGCGGCACTGATGCCAAGGCGTTCACCGCCCTGGGGATCGCCTGTTACGGCTTCGCACCGCTCGGCGCGGATCCCGGGGGACGCACCCACCAAGGCGTGCACGGAGTGGATGAGCGGATTCCGGTGGAAAGCGTGCGCGGCGGTGCGCTCATCCTGCAGGACTTCCTCGGACAGGTGTGAGTACGGTGGCAGGACTCCCGCTCGCCAGCCTGCTGTCGGGCCGCTTTGCCGGCCTGGTGGCGGCCCGCTTCGCCGAGGGTGTGGCGCCGGCCCTCGCGGTGGCCGTGTTCGACGGCGGCGCCATGCGAGACAGCGGGCTGCTGGGGAGCATCGACGGGAACGGCACGGCGCCAGGGCCCGGGACGGCCTTCCGGATCGCTTCCTGCACCAAATCCTTCACCGCCGCGGCCGTGCTGATCCTGCGGGAGCGCGGGCTGCTTGGCCTGGACGACGACGTTGCCGGCCACCTGCCGGGGCTGCGGGTTTTCGGCCCCGGCGGCGGCACGGCCCGGAACTGCCCCGTGCGGCTGCGGCACCTGCTGAGCATGTCCTCCGGGCTGCCCACCGACGATCCCTGGGCCGACAGGCAGGAAAGCCTGAGCGTGGCGGAAATGGACGAGCTGCTTCGGGCCGGGATCCGGCTGGCCCGGCCGCCCGGAACAGCCTACGAGTATTCCAACCTGGGCTATGCGCTGCTGGGCCGGGTGATCGAGGCGGTGGCCGGGCGGCCCTTCGTGGACTTCGTCCGGAGCGAACTGCTCGAACCCCTGGGCCTGCGTGCCACCGGCTTTGACTCCGGTGTGTGCGCCGACGGCGGTGTGGCCTCGGGCTTCCGGCGCACCGATGCCGGCTGGGTGGAGGAGCCGTTCAGCCGGCCGGGGGCTTTCTCCGCGATCGGCGGACTCTTCAGCACCCTGGCCGACCTGGGCCGGTGGACGGCGTGGCTGGCGGACGGATTCGGCCACGGTGCGGAAACCGGGCCCGTGCCGCTGAGCCGGGCCGCGCGCCGCGACATGCAGCGGATCCAGCAGCCCAAGCCAGCCGATCCGGGCGGTGCCGAGGGCGCCGGCGGCAGCGCGGGTCCCGTTGAGGGCTACGGCTACGGGCTGGTGGTCCAACACCACCCGGCCCACGGGCGGATTGTCGGCCACTCCGGCGGCTACCCGGGCTTCAGCTCCCACATGCGGTGGCACCCCGAGAGCGGCGCGGCGGTGGTCGGCTTCGAAAACGCGACATATTCCCGGGTGGGTATATTGGTCCGCCGGCTGCTGGACGGCGTTCTGGCGGACCAGGGGCGCGCGGAACGGGTTGCGGCGCCCGGCCAAGCACCGGCGGCTGGACCGGACCCGGCGGTGGGCCAAGCGCGGGCGGCCGGCCCGGATCCGGCACCCGCTCCGGATCCGGCACCCGACTGGCCGCGCTGGCCAGAGCTGCAGGCGGCCCGGACGGTCGTGGAGCGGCTGGCCAGGGACTGGGACGACACCCTGGCGCGTTCCATCCTGGCGGACAACGTTGAGTTGGACTCGTCCCTTGACGAGCGCCGCCGCCAGCTGGCCGCGGCACTGGAGGAAACCGGACCGGTGCGGCCGAAACGGGGTTCGGACGGCGAGAGCCCGACGCCGGCGCAGCTGGAGTGGACCATGCCCGGCACCCGCGGAGTCCTCAGCTGCGCCGTCATGCTGACTCCCCTGAACACTCCGCGCGTCCAAAGCCTGACCTTCACCGCCGTCGGGCCATAAGCGCGGCCCGCGCCGGCTAGGTCGGGCTGACGGCCCTGCCCAGATCGCCGCCGTTGCGGCGCAGCATTTCGAAGGCGTGTTCCGGCGGCAGTCCCGTCATAATGACCAGGATGGCCGCCTTCACGGAGCCCCCCACGGAGTCGAGGACGGCTGCGGCAGTGGCCGTGTCGGTGCCGGTGGCCCGCACGATGGTCTGCTCGCTCCGCACGCGCAGCTTTTCGTTCGTGGCCCGCAGGTCCACCATCAGGTTCCGGTAGGTTTTTCCCAGCCGGACCATGGCGATGGTGCTGATCATGTTCAGCACCATCTTCTGCGAGGTACCGGCCTTGAGCCGCGTGGACCCCGTCAGGATTTCGGGGCCGACCTCGATCTCCAGCGCAATGTCCGCCGACGCGCCCAGCGGCGATCCGCTGTTTGCGCTGAATCCGACGGTCAGCGCGCCCGCAGCCGAGGCCGCCGCGATGGCGGCCAGCACGTAGGGGGTCCGTCCGGAGGCGGATATACCGATCACGGAATCCCGCGGCGTCAGGCGCAATTCCGCCATGTCGGCCGCACCGGCCGATTCATCGTCTTCGGCGTTTTCGACGGCCGACTGGATGGCCGCGGTGCCGCCGGCGATCACCCCGACCACCAGGTCGGGACTGGTTCCGAACGTGGGCGGGCATTCGCTCGCGTCGAGGATTCCGAGGCGCCCGGGAGTCCCGGCGCCCACATAGATCAGCCGGCCGCCGTCGCGCATCCGTTCGACAATCCTGTCGATGGCCCCGGCAATGATGGCGGTGGCGCCGGCCACGGCGGCGGGCACCGCGGCGTCTTCACGGTTCATCGCGGCCACGAGGTCGGCCGTTGCCATGGCGGAGAGGTCGCCGAGCCGGTCATTGGAGGATTCGGTCACCAAGGTGTCCAGCTGGGCCCTCAGCCCTGCGCGATTGTCCGGACTGGACATGGGGTCCTTCCCTAAACGGTAAATGAGTTACGAAGATTGAACACTGTCCCGTAGCTTAGTATCATCCGTTTCGGCGCCGCGTGATAGTCGATAAGTTATCAGTACTGGATACCTCCAGTGCCGACCCAGCCGTTGGAGGACGTGGATGAGCATCCAGTCGACCATCCATTCCCTGCTGCCCACCCTGCCCCCGTCGACCAAAAGGGTCGCCGAGGCCGTCATCGCCGACCCCGACGTGGTGCTGCGGCTGACCATTTCGGCGCTGGCGCAGCTGTGCGGCACGTCCGAGCCCTCGGTGGTGAGGTTCTGCAGGCTGGCCGGTTTTAGCGGCTACGTCCAGCTGCGGCTGGCCATGGCCACGGAAATCGGCCGGGAGGCAGCGGCGATTCCCGAAGCGCGCCGCTTCGGCGAGGACATCAGCCCGGAGGATTCCTTGGCCGACGCGGTGGCGAAGGTCAGGTTCACCGAGACCCTGGGCCTGGAGGAGACGCTGCGGAACCTGGATCTTGAGGCGCTCTCAACCGTGGTCGGGATCATCGACCGGGCGCCCAAGATCCTGCTCTACGGGGTCGGGGCGGGAGGCATGGTAGCGGATGATCTGCGGTACAAACTTTTCCGGATCGGACGGGACGCCACCGCCTTCGGCGACATCCACGATGCGCTCATGGGCGCCTCCCTGATGGGCCCGGACGACGTCGCCATCGCCTTCTCGCACAGCGGACGGACGCAGGAGACCCTGGAGTTCATCCGTGCCGCCAAGGCCGCCGGCAGCAGGGCCGTGGCGGTGACCAACGTTTCGACGTCGCCGCTGGCCGCGGCCGCCGACGCCAGCCTGCTGACAGTGGTGCGCGAGACGGCGTTTCGGGCCGGCGCGATGGCGTCCAGGATCGCCCAGCTGGCCGTGGTGGACTGCATGTTCGTCGGGGTGGCCCAGCTCAGCTTCGACGCGACGATCGGCGCCCTGGAAACCACCCGGCAGGCCGTGGCCGGCAGGACCCGGAACCGGTAAGAGGACGCTGGCGTGGGCGAGCCGATTTATCGGCTAAAAGATAGGCTAGTCGTTGGCCATATTTCAGGCTACATTTTAAGCATGAGAACGGTACCGCTCAGCGAGGCGAAGGACAAGCTGTCTGCTCTCGTGGAGGAAGCAGATACGACCCACGAGATCATTCAGATTACCCGGCACGGGCACCCATCAGCGGTGCTGATGTCCGCGGACGACCTGGAATCGCTGCAGGAAACGATCCACTGGCTGTCCCGGCCGGGTATCCGCGAAGACCTGGACCAGGCGCGGCGCGAGATCACCGACGGCGACACGACAAGCGGAGCTGAACTGCGCCGCGAATTTGGGTTGCCGCCGCGGTGACCGGCACGGAATCCGGCGATACGGCGGCGTGGACGATCAAGGTCACGAGTCCGGCCCTGAAGGGTTTCCGCCGGCTGCCGGAGAAGTCGGCAGCAGCGATCGTTGAATTCGTCACCGGCGCGCTGGCCGACAATCCCCGCCGGTTGAGCAAACCCCTCACGAACGAGCGTCTCGGCCTGTGCACCGCACAGCGCGGCAACTACCGCGTCCTGTTCAGCCTCGACGTTGAAGACCACATCCTGTACGTCCACCGCATCGACCACCGAGCCGACGTCTACAAACCACGCTAGCGTCCGGCTACGTCCAGCCGCGGCTGGCCATGGCGACGAAAATTGGCCGGGAGGCAGCGGGGATTCTGGAAGCCCGCCGCTTCGGGGTGGCGGGCTACCTGCGCTACAAACGTTTCCGGATCGGCCGGAACTCCACCGCCTTCGGCGACATCCACGATGCGCTCATGGGCGCCTCCCTGATGGGCCCGGACGACGGTGCACTGTTCGATCGTGGCCCACCCCCGGCAGCTTCAGGGCAGGTAGATCCGTCAATGCCATCCACCGTGCGCCGCCCGATCCGTCGGCAGCACGCCCGAGGCCCGCGGTAGTCGTTGGAACTTTCCCTGGGCAATGTTTTGTCCGATGGTGATTCAGAGCTTGCGCCAGAGTGGTTGGCGGCATGGATACTGCTGTCGAACCTTGGTCAGTGGCTTCCGTAGCTGATGGTCATAATCGCAACCACTCGATGAGGATCTCCCCCAGCCCCGCCTGCATATTCGTTGTGCGATTCGACCCGCGCCACTGATCTCATAGTGGTGCGTGCGGGACCAGCCGTCGGCCATTGGCAGCCCAGCCTTCCCCTGCAAAATCGTGATGGACGCTATCCCTGACTTCTGTCCTGGAGTCGATGCGATGTGGTGCCAAAATTGCTTCGCTTGCTGTAGTCCCACCCGGTCGACAACTTCGGCCCAATGATTTCGGAATTTCCTGTGTACAAGGATTCAGTACTCCGGTTTGGCCTCAGGCTTGCCCCCTGGATGCCTTGCAGGCTCAAAGGGTGAGTACGCTCGGTTATTCATCCCTGACACGCAACCTCTGCGGCGCGGTCGGCGTCGTCAGCCCTATCCGGCCGCACGGAAGGACCGCGACCGCGGCTGAAGACCTATCCTCCCTGCGTATCCTGTCGTAAGCTGTTTAACAGGAAATGCAGGAAAGAGAGACTCATGGCAACGACATCCGGCGACGCAGCCGCGCGCAAGCGGAAGCCGGCTGCCTCTGACATGGAGCCGGAGGCGTATGAGGCCGCCGTGCGGAACATGCACCGCAGCCTGGCCGCGGTCCGGCCCGCCGTCGCCGCCCTGACGGTCTCCGTCAGCCCGGAAATGGTCCTCGGCGTCCAGTCCACCGAGAACGCCTGGCGGGATATGGAAGCCGAATTTGGTTTTCTCACCGGGAGCCAGGTCGCGGAATTGCTCGGTTCCCATGCCCGCGGCCGCAGCAGCTATGCCGCCGACAAGCGAAAAGCCGGACAGCTGATCGGCATTAAGAGGCGCAACGCGCTGCTGTACCCAGGATTCCAGTTCGACGGCGCCGCCGGAAGGATTCGTGCGGTCGTCCCCAGCCTGATCGCGGTGATCCGCGAGCACCACCGCGATGAGGAGGATCTGGCGCAGTGGCTGTGCGACCCCAGCGGCTACTTCGGCGGAGGGCGGCCGGTGGATTACCTGAGTAAGCCCGCGAAGGTTCTCGCGGCGGCGCAGGACCATTACGGAGTTGAGTGGTAACGCAGGGACCGAAAGGGGACTTCCGCCCGCTGGCGGTCGATCTGTTCGCCGGGCAGGTGCTGTACCGGCTCTTTTCCAATCGGTCCGGGCGGTTGGCGAACGAGTACAATCCGGGCAAGGGAAGACAGACGCGTTTCGCGTTCTTCGGTGATCCGGTGGTGCCGGTGCTTTACGCAGCGGGCGCAGAGGAATCCGCGGTTGCCGAAACGCTGCTGCACGATGTCCCCCTGTCCGGCGGCGCACTGCGGCCCGACGACTATCTGGACAAGGTGATGGGCCGCCTGACGGTGCATCGCCATCTGCGGCTGGCGTCGTTTATGGGAACGGGGCTGCGGGCCCTTGGTGTCGATGCCGCGGATCTGACCATGACGGAATCGGACCGTTACGTAGAGACGGTGAGGTGGAGCGCGGCAGCGCACGAGGACGGCTTTGACGGGATCGTGTGGATGAGCCGCCGGTGCAACACAGAAAGGGCCTATATGTTCTTCGGTGACCGGGTGGGCAGCGCCGACCTGGTGATTGACCCGGATTTCGCGCGGGCTTTCGCCCTGCCCGACGATATTGATTGGCTGACCCGGATGTGCGTTCCGCTGCGGGTGGCCATCAGGCGGTAGCCCGTCCCCCATGCAGTGCCCCTATTCGCGGAATACACCGTCGGCGGCCTCGGGCTCGTCGACGGCCGGTGCGGCAGGCCGTTTGCTGGTGCGCCGTTCCTTCGGCCCGGGCGGGTAGGCGGCGGCGCGGCCGGTCAGCACGATGAGAAGGGCGACGGCGGTCGGCACCGCGGCGGCCAGCGGCACCAGCAGGGCCCCGGCCGTGGTCAGCGCGAGAGCGCCGTAGACGGCGCCGACGGCGATCCCGATCTGGATGGTCAGCACGGTCAGGCCGTTGGCGGCGTCGCGGTGCTCCCGGCCGGCCCGCAGGATGGCCGACTGGTTATAGATGCCGATGGCGCCCAGGGCGGTGCCCCAGACGGCGAGCAGGATCCCCGCGCCGATCAGGGTCCGGCCCAGGAACGGCAGCAGCGCGAAGGCGGCGATCAGCGCCGCCGTCGTGACCAGCATGGAACGCCGCGGCCGGGAATCCACGGTCACCCCGGCGATCCAGATTCCGACCAGGCCGGAGACGCCCAGGATGGTCAGCGACGCGGTGATCGTGTAGTACGGCAGCCCGGCGGCGCTGATGAACGGGGCGATGTAGGTGAACAGGGCGAAGTGCGCTAGCAGCAGCAGCGGCCAGGCGATGGCCACCGCCTTCACCCCGGGCTGGCCGATCGCCAGTTTGAGCGACGGCCGCCGGGCATTGCGGATCCTGTCCACCCGGGGCAGCAGCCAGCCGGCCAGCAGCGCCAGCAGCACCGCGGTGCCGGCGAGCAGCTGGAAGGACCAGCGCCAGCCCAGCAGCGTCCCCAGCGCGGTGCCGACCGGGGCGCCGATGGCCAGGCCCAGGCTGTTGCCGCTGAAGACCACCGCCATCGCCTTGCCGACCTTGTGCGCCGGCACGATCGTGGCCACGAACGGGGCCATGGTGGACCAGAGCAGCCCGTGCGCGATGCCGCCCAGCAGCCGGGCGCCCAGCGCGGAGGGGAAGTTGGCGCCCAGGCCCACCAGCACGTTGCTCAGCGCGAACGCGACCACCAGGGACACCAGCAGGGCCTTGCGCGGCACCCGGGCGAAGAGCATCGTCACCGGAATCACCGTCACCACGATGATTCCCGCGTAGCCGGCCGTCAGGTAGCCGGCGGTGGCCTCGGAGACGCCGAGTCCGCTGCTGACCTGCGGCAGCAGGCCCGAGGGCAGCAGCTCGGTGGTGATAGCGGTGAAGCCGATCGCCGCCAGGATCAGCAGCGCCGCCATCGGCAGCCGGTCGGGGCGCTGGGCGGAAGGGGTG
>JBIOFK010000027.1:0-19493 GCA_044447065.1 Actinomycetales bacterium
CTTCCTACCTATATCTACCGGTTGATGAGTGCCACACCGGCGAAGAGCAACCAGGCGGCAAGCATCGCCGTCGTCCTGACTGCGGCCCTGCTCGTCATTACCCTGGTACAGCAGCGCATCATCAACAAGCGCAAATTCACCACCATGACAGGAAAGGGCAATCGGCCGCGCCAGATCCCGCTCCGCAGGCTCCGGTGGCCGTTCACGATTCTTGCGCTGGCCTACTTCGCGGTCTCCGTCGTGCTGCCCATGCTGACCCTGTTGACCGCTTCGATGCAGGCGACTCCCTTCGTCGCGTCGATCTCACAGCTTTTCGACACCGGCGCCCTCACCTTCTCGAAGCTCGGCGAAGTGTTCACTTCACATGATTTCCAGCTTGCACTGCGCAACAGTGTCTTGGTCGCAATATTTGCAGCGGTCTCCGGCACGGTGCTGAGCTTCATCGCCTCCTACCTGAGGTATCGAACGAAGAGCCGTGGTGGGGCGATCATTGAATTGATCGCCATGACTCCGCTGGCGGTTCCGGCAATCGTGATGGGAATCGGACTGCTCTGGACCTGGCTGCTCCTGCCGCTCCCGGTATACGGGACCCTCGCTATCCTCGCTATCGCGTGCGTGGCGGTCTTCCTGCCGCAGGGCTATCGGGGTATCTCGGCCTCAATGCTTCAGATGGACCAGGACCTTGAAGACAGTGCCGTCATGCTTGGTGCCCGGCGCGCGCGGGCCATCGTTTCCGTCACCCTGCCTCTCATGCGCGTCGGAATCACTTCGTCGTTCCTGTTGTTCCTGATGCTCTCGATGCGTGAACTGAGTGCCTCCATCTTCCTGTTCACATCCAATACACGCATTCTCTCGATTCTTGTCTTCGACGACTTCGACAACGGCCAAAGCCAGGCCGCTGCGGCGGTGAGCGTGCTCTACTGCATCGTCATCGCCGTGCTCGCTGTTGTCGCCCAGCTGGTGGGAGCAGAGCGCAAACCCAAACCCCTCACATAGAACCGCTGCACCAATCCTCGGAAGAGTTGAAAGGATCAACAATGAAGTTAGCGTCCAAAATCCCCCTGATCGGTACCGGAATCGTACTTGCACTGGGACTGGGGGCCTGCGGCACCGCCCAGAGCACGAGCGTCGTCACGGGCAGCGCCGAAGTCAAGACGGATAACGGCCTCGTCATCAACGGCGAAACCATCGCCGATAAGGCAACCTACGACCAGGCCAAGACCCAGACAATTTCCCTGTATTCCGGGTACACGGAGTCATCCGAGAGTGCTCTGGTTGCCGCCTTCACCAAGGACACAGGCATCAAGGTCAACGTCGTGAGGCTGACCCCGAACAAGCTCGCCGAACGTGTCCTCTCTGAGGAGGGCGCCGGCAAGCTAGGCGCCGACGTCATCCGCACTTCGGACTACCGGATCGCCAAGTCCATGGAAGACGCGGGAGTCTGGCAAAGCTACGACGTGCCTGGAGCCTCGGCCTTCAAAGACGTGTCCATCGACGGGGGCAAATTCACCCGGATGTTCGACTCTGTCTATACCTTGGGCTACAACACCCAACTGGTCAAGGAAGCCGACGCTCCCAAATCCTGGGCCGACGCGGTCAGTGGCAAGTGGCAGGGCAAAATCGGCATCGTCCAAGGGGGGTCAGGGGGCAGTACCGCTGCCCTCAACAGGTTCATGGAGTCAAAGCTCGGTCCGGACTACTTCCAGAGTTACGCAAGCCAGAAACCGACGATCTACGATTCACTTGGTGCCGAAGCAACGGCACTGGCTCGGGGTGAGGTCGCGGTAGGGACCGTTACCATCAGCGGAACGAACATCTCCGCTGTCCAGGACAAGGCGCCGGTCAAATTCATCGTCCCGCAGGAGGGCCTCGTCGCCTACGACTACTTCCTCGGTATGACCAGTTCGGCAACGAATACAGCTGCGGCCAAGGTTTTCATGAACTACAACTTCTCCAAGCAGGGGCAAAAGGTCTTTGCCCAACTCGGTGAGTATCCGGCACGCACGGACATGGCTCCGCCGACCATCATGGGCGTGCAGCTGCCGGCCATCGATTCCGGCAAGGTGTACCGCATGACCAACGCCGATGCCCTTGCTTCGGGCAAGGACGACCTTGCTAAGTGGAACAAGGTATTCGGTTACACCAAATAGCCGCTGATTGGATTCAGGTCAGCGCCGTCGGCTCCGCGGCACTCCGATGTGGGGTGCCGCGGGGCCAAAGGCTATGTCCATCAGTTGGTCGAGCGCTCGGGACTTCCCTTCCAACTGGGTCGCAGATAGTGCCCTTATGAGGGGCTCATGGGTGCATTATCTGCGACTCAGTTGGGTGCGGAGGCGGGAACGGCGGCGGGTTTCCAGCGCAGGTGCGTGCCGGAACCGTCGCCGTCGGGTGCCCTGAGCAGCGACAGCCGCGGACGCACCGCGTCCGTGCGCGCGCCCGGGGGCTTACGCCTGCCGGCGCCGAACTGCGGAATCCAGCGGCTGCCCGGTCCCTGGTAGTCCTGCTCGGCGGCGGCATGCAGGGTCCACTGCGGGTCGTACAGGTGCGTTCGGCCCAGCGCCACCAGGTCGGCGCGGCCCGCCAGCAGGACCGAATTGACGTCGTCGTACGTGGAGATGGCGCCGACGGCGATCACGGCGGCGCCCGCCGGGGCCGCGACCTCCTGGCGGATCCGGTCGGCGAAGGGGGTCTGGTAACTGCGGCCGAAGGCCGGTTTTTCGTCCTTCGCCACCTGGCCGGTGGAGACGTCGATGCCGGCGGCGCCGTGGGCGACGAACGCGCGGGCTATCTCCACGCCGTCGTCGGCGCCGTTGCCGCCCTCCATCCAATCGGTGGCGGAGATGCGCACGGTGACGGGCCTGTCCGCCGGCCACACCGCCCGGACCGCGTCGAAGACCTCCAGCGGGAAGCGCAGCCGGTTCGCCAGGGAGCCGCCGTAGGCATCGGTGCGGCGGTTGGACACGGGGGAGAGGAAGGACGAGAGCAGGTAGCCGTGCGCCGCATGCACCTCCAGCAGGTCGAACCCGGCCGCATCTGCGCGGCGTGCCGCCGCGACGAACTCCGCCGTGATCGCGGCCATGGCGGGCGCGTCGAGTTCCCGCGGCACCTGGCTGCCCGGCCCGTACGGCAGTGCGGAGGGGCCAACGGCCTCCCAGTTTCCCGATTCGAGCGGCTCGTCCATGCCTTCCCACATCAGCCGGGTGGACGCCTTGCGCCCCGCATGGCCGATCTGCGCGCCGATCTTCGCCGTCGAGCGGTCGTGCACGAAGTCCACGATGGAGCCCCAGGCGTCCCGCTGGTCGTCGGTGTACAGCCCCGAGCAGCCCGGCGTGATCCGCCCTTCGGCCGAGACGCAGATCATCTCCGTCATCACCAGCCCGGCGCCGCCGAGGGCCTTGGATCCCAGGTGCACCAGGTGGAAGTTCCCGGGGTCCCCGTCCGCCGCGGAGTACATGTCCATCGCCGAGACGACCACCCGGTTCTTCAGCTCCAGGCCGCCGATCCGGTACGGCTGGAACATCGCCGGCGCGCTCTCGGCCAGGCCCTGGGACGCGGCAAAGTTCCGGTCCACGGCGTCGGCGAATTCGGGATCGCGCAGGCGCAGGTTTTCCTGCGTGATCCGGCGCGAGCGGGTGAGCAGGTTGAACGCGAACTGCGTCGCGTCCTGGCCTGTGTACCGGCCGATCGCCTCGAACCATTCCAGCGACGCCTGGGCGGCGCGCTGGGTGGATTCGACGACGGGGCGCCGCTCGGTTTCGTACGCGGCCAGGGCCGTTTCCACGTCCGGGTGCTCGTGCAGGCAGGCGGCCAGGGCGAGCGAGTCCTCCATCGCCAGTTTGGTGCCGGAGCCGATGGAGAAGTGGGCGGTGTGCGCGGCGTCGCCGAGCAGGACGATGTTCCCGTGCCGCCAGCTGCGGTTCCGCACGGTGGTGAAGTTCAGCCATTTGGAGTTGTTGGCCAGAACGTCGTAGCCGTCGAGTTCGGCGGCGAATATGGTCCGGATCTTGTCGATGGCCAGCTGGTCCGAAACGCCGGGGGCGAAGGCGGTCTGGGCCGTCTCGGCGAATCCCGCGGCCTCCCAGACCTCGGGGGACATCTCGACAATGAAGGTGGAGCCCTCCTCGGAGTAGGGGTAGCCGTGGATCTGCATCACCCCGTAGTCGGTGTCCTTGACGAAGAATTTGAACGCCTCGAACACCTGGTCCGTGCCCAGCCAGATGAACTTGTTGGGCCGCGGATCCAGCGCCGGTCCGAACGATTCCGCGTAGGCGGCGCGGATCTGTGAGTTCACCCCGTCGGCGGCGAGGACCAGGTCGTAGCCGGACTGCAGGTCCGCGACGGGCGGCGCCGGGGTGCTGAACCGCAGGTCGACGCCGAGGCCGGTGCAGCGGTGCTGGAGCAGTTCCAGCAGTTCCTTGCGGCTCATCGCCGCGAAGCCCTGCCCGCCCACGGTCACCGTCTGCGCGCCGTAGTGGATGTCGATGTCCGACCAGCGGGCGAACCGCCGGCTCATGTAATCGGCCACGACGGGGTCGGCGTTGCCGATGCCGCCGAGCGTCTCATCGGAAAAGACGACGCCGAAACCGAACGTGTCCGAGGCGGCGTTGCGTTCCCAGAGGGTGATCTCGTGGGACGGGTCGAGCTGTTTCATCAGTGCGGCGAAGTACAGGCCTCCGGGGCCGCCTCCGACAATGGCGATCTTCATGGTCTTCTCCTTCTAGGCCTGGGCCGCGGGGACGCCGGCCGGCCGGTCTGCCCCGGCATCGGGACCGGCGGCGAGGCTCTCGCGCAGCCGGAAGTGCTGTAGCTTGCCGCTGGGGTTGCGGGGCAGTTCGGCCACGAACCGGATGTCCCGCGGGTACTTGTACGGGGCGATCGTGGCCTTGACGAAGTCCTGGATTTCCTTGCGTTTCGCGGAGTCCCCGGTGACGCCGTCCCGCAGCACGATGAAGGCGCAGACGATGCTGCCGCGCTCGGTGTCGGGGCGGGCGACGACGGCGTTCTCGGCGACGTCGGGGTGCTGGTCAATGGCGGCCTCGACCTCGGGGGCGCCGATGTTGTAGCCGGAGGAGACGATCATGTTGTCCGAGCGCGCCTGATAGTAGAAGTAGCCGTCCTCGTCCCGCAGGAAGGTGTCGCCCGTGACGTTCCAGCCGTTGCTGACGTAATTGGCCTGCCGTTCGTCATCCAGGTACCGGCACCCGGTGGGGCCGATGACGGCGAGGCGGCCGATCTCGTTAGGCCCCAGCTCGGCGCCGTCCGCGTCCAGGATGGTGGCCCGGAAGCCGGGAACGGCCCTGCCGGTGGCGCCCGGCCTGATGTCCTCGCCGGCGGCGGAGATGAACACGTGCAGCATTTCCGTGGAGCCGATGCCGTCGACCAGCCGGATTCCGGTGGCCCGGCGGACGGCCTCCCAGGTTTCCTTGGGCAGGTGTTCGCCGGCGGAAACCCCGATCCGCAGGCGGCTCAGCAGTTCGCCGCGGCCGGCCTTGAGGATGGCGCGGTACGCCGTCGGCGCGGTGAACAGGATGCTGGCGCCCGCCGCGGCGGCGTATTCGGCCAGCTCCACGGGGGCGGCCCGTTCGGTCAGCAGCGCGGAGGCGCCGAAGCGCAGCGGAAAGACGACCAGTCCGCCCAGGCCGAAGGTGAACGCCAGCGGCGGCGACCCGGCGAAGACGTCGTCCGGGGTCGGCCGGAGGAGGTAGCGGGCGAAGGTGTCCGCGTTGGCCAGGATGTCCCGGTGGAAATGCATGGTCACCTTGGGCACTCCGGTGGTGCCCGACGTCGGGCCGAGCAGCGCGACGTCGTCGGCCGCGGTGGCGACGGCGGTGAAGTCGCCGCTCTTGGCGGCGCAGCGGACGGTGAGGTCGCCGCCGTCGCCGGTCCCGCCGTAGGGCACGACGGCCACGCCGGTGCCGGCCGCCGCAGCCAGCTCGCCCATGAAGCGGTGGTCGGAAATCGCGGCGACGGGACGGGTGAGCCCGATCAGCGCCGTAACCTCGGTGCTTCGCAGCATCGGCATGGTGGTCACGACGACGGCGCCGGCCTTGAGCACGCCGAGCCAGGCCGCGACGAGCCAGGGATTGTTGGGTCCGCGCAGCAGTACCCGGTTGCCCGGCACCACGCCGAGGTCCTCGGTGAGCACCTGGGCCACCTGGTTGGCCCGGCGCTGCAGTTCGCCGTAGGTCCAGGAGGCGCCGCCCGGGGTGTGCAGGGCGGGCCGGCCGGGACCATACGTGGCGACGGCGTCATCGATCAGGACGGCTGCCGCGTTGAGCCGTTCCGGGTACTGCAGCTCCGGCAGGGTGAACTCAAGCGCGGGCCAGCTGTCGGCCGGCGGGAGGTGGTCCCGGGTGAAGGTGTCCAGATGGGCTGATGGCGTCAGTGCCACGGCCGTTCCTTTCAATAGTGACGGGTCAATGCTGGCGGCCCGGCGGCCCGGACCGGCCGGACGGGGTGGGCCGGGTTGGCGCGGCCCGGACCGGACCGAACCGGGTGTGCCGGGAAGAATCACGAACCGGAGCGGATCATGCCCTCCTGGGCGGCGGTGGCAAGCAGGCGTCCCTGCCTGTCGAAAAAGCGGCCCAGCCCCAGCCCCCTGTTGTGCTGGCCGGAGACGGCTTCCTGGGCGTACAGCACCCAGTCATCGGCGCGGCCGTCGCGGTGGAACCACATTGAATGGTCCAGGCTCGCGGTGGCCAGTCCTGGGGAGGACCAGTGCAGTCCGTTGACCCGCAGGAGAGGCTCGAGGATCGTGTAGTCGCAGACGTAGGCCAGGGCGATGCGGTGCAGGTTGGCGGTCGCCGCCGCGTCCGCCGCGTCGGGGAGGCGGTCGAAGGCCTTCACCCATACCGCCTGCTGCGGCACCGCGCCGCCGTCCAGGTCGATGTAGACGGGCCCGGGAACGTGGCGCATGTCGAAACTGCGTCCGGCGGACCAGTAGTCCGCGGCGGGACCGTCGAGGCCCGCCAGTACCTGGGCGGCGCTGCGCAGGGATCCGGGTTCGACGGCGGCCGGGGCGGCGGGCTGGTAGTCCGGGCCTTCCTCGGGCACGTGGAAGGATCCCATCGCGGCGAAGACGGTCTTCCCGTTCTGCCTGCCGCGGACACCGCGGGTGGAATATCCGCGCCCGTCGCGGAGCCGTTCCACCTCGTAGCGCACGGTCGTGCCGACGTCGACGGGCCGCATGAAATAGCTGTGCATGGAGTGCAGGGTCCGGTCCGCGCCGACCGAGCGCATCATGGCAGCCGCGCATTGGGCGACCATGTCGCCGCCGTAGGCCTTGGGCCACGGAACGTATCCGGTGGTGGCCTCGTAGGCCTCGTCGCCCGTGTGGGCGCGGACTGGGGTGAGTTCGATGGCCTTCAGGAAGGTCTCCGACGTCATCGTTCCCGTGCCCGGCGCTGCGGATTCCACTGTGGCTACGCCCTGCGGTAGTCGGCGAGAATGTCGTCGGAGACGTCCGCCAGGTTCACGACAATGTTTTCCGGGGTGCGCGCGGTCAGCCACACCAGATCCTCCGTGACTGACATGTTGGCCTCCACATGCGGCATGAACGGCGGCACGAAGACCCAGTCGCCGGTTGTCATGTCCTGGAACTCGGCGTAGTTTTCGCCGTAATAGATGCGGCCGTGGCCGCGCAGCACATAACCGCCGGTCTCCGCCTCGCCGTGGTGGTGGGGCAGGGAGCGGTACCCGGGGGTGTTGGAGACCTGGCCGAACCAGAGTTTCGTGGCGGGCGTGTGCTGGATGGAGACACCGGAAATGCGGACGGCGTCCCCTGACTGCGCGGTGTTGGTGTCCTCCTCCCCGGCTCGGGTCACCACGGGCACGACCTTCCCGTCCGCTCCGGCGTAGCCGGAGTTGTCGCCTGTGCCCTGGTATTCGGTGCTGGTGTCAGTCATGGTCCACTCCTTGTTCGTTGCTGTCCGCGCTGGGCGGTTCGTCGCTTTCCGGTGCGCTGCCGTCGTTCCGGCCGATCCGGATGATGTTTTCCAGCTGTCCGATGCCGTCGATTTCCGTGCGGAGGACGTCGCCGTCGGCCAGGAAGCGCGGCGGCGTCATGCCCATGCCGACCCCGCCGGGGGTGCCCGTGAGGACCAGATCCCCGGGACGCAGCGCCGTGAAGCCGGAAATGTAGGACAGGAGCCGGGCCGGGCTGAACACGAGATCCGCCGTGTTTCCTGACTGCACGAGCTCTCCGTTGACATACCCGCGGACGTCGAATCCGCCGTCGGACGGGTCGTTGCTGTCGGCGGTCAGCAGGACCGGGCCCACCGGGGTGGTGGAGTCGAAGGCCTTGCCCTGGAGCCACTGCAGGGTGCGGTTCTGCCAGTCCCGCATGGAGACGTCGTTGGCCACCGTGTAGCCGGCGATGGCCTGCGCGGCCTGTTCCTCGCCGGCACGGAACAGCGGCAGCCCGACGACGACCGCCAGCTCCGCTTCCCAATCGACGCGCTCGCTGCCGTGCACCTCAATCGTGTCGCGTGCCCCGGTCAGGGTGTCCGCATACTTCGCGAACAGGGTGGGAAATTCCGGCAGCTCGCGGCCCATCTCAAGAATGTGGTCGCTGTAGTTCAGGCCGCAGCAGATGACCTTCCGCGCGTGCGGCAGCAGCGGTGCCAGGTCCGCTTCCGAGGCCGGGATCAGGTCCGCGTCGCCGGCAGCGGCCTCCGTTGCCTCGACTGTCCGCCGCCACTGCGGATCAGCCAGCAGCGCCCCGACGTCCGACGCCGGCAGCGGCAGGTACGCGCCGGCACCCATGGCGAGGGCCGCCGTCGTGCCGGCACCGCCGATCCTCAAGGTGGCCAGTTTCATCCGTGTTGTATCCCTCTGCTGCAGTGGCTGTCAGGTGGTTTTCCGGTGCCGCGTCCGCGGATCGCCTCATATGTCGATTTCGTTACGGTCGTCACATATACTCAAGGTAGCACGGCGGAGGGTATCTGCACAGGCCCTGATCCGTGCCGCCGAAGCCTCCGCCGGAAGCCGCCAGGTACCGGGGGAACCGCGTGAAGACACCAGGAGGAACAGCGTGAAGAACACGACAGTCAATCCCGCGTCGCTGCCCAAACCGTCCGGCTACGCGCACGGCATTCTCGCCGGAAACACGGTGTACCTGGGCGGGCAGACAGCGCTCGACCGGGAGATGAGGATCGTTCCGGGTGGAATCGTCGAACAGTTCAGGCAGGCATTTTCCAACGTCCTGGCCACCTTGTCCGAGGCCGGCGGACGGCCGGAGGACCTCGTCAGCGTGACCATCTACCTCACGGACGTCGATGATTACATGGCGAACGGGCGCGAGATCGGACAGATCTGGCGGGACATGGCCGGCTCGGAATACCCCGCCATGGCCGGCATCGGAGTCAGCCGCCTCTGGCAGCAGGATGCCCTGATCGAGATCCAGGGCATAGCGGTAATCCAGGAATCCTAGGTCCGGGCCGCCAGCGGCCGGTTGGTCTCCGCTCCGCCGTGGATCAGTTCGTGCGCATGGGCAGCGGCCAGCGGAGCGATGAGCCGGTGCGTGGCCAGGAACGCCTTCCTGGCCGCCGGGCCCTTCCAGTCTTCGGGCAGATACTCCAGCGGCAGGCCGGGATCGCGGTACGGGAAGCGGCGCCAGAGGGTCAGCATCGGGATGTAATACTTGAAGGCTTCGCGCCGCAACCCGGCATCCGATGCCGCCAACGCCGCGCAGGGATCCTCGCCCACCAGCGCCGACCACTCCTGGAGGGCCGATCCATAGAGGGCGAGGAATTCGCTGAACTGCGCGTCAAGGGCCGACAGATCCCACCACTGGGCGACCTTGGCCCGCACCGCGCCGTCGGCCAGGTATTCGCCCCGGAAGAAATCCACGAACTGGCCCAGGCCCTTGGCCTCGAGCCGCTGCCGGGCCTGGTCATGGACGGTGGCAGGAGCGATCCAGGCTCCGGAGGCCACTGAGCCGAATCCCAGTGCTGTCAGTTCGGCGCGCAGCTGGTGCCGGCGGTTCCGCATCGACTCCGGCACCGAGAACACCGCCAGCACCCAGCCGGTGTCGGCGTGCGGCACCTCGGGAGCGAAAATCCGCTCGTCGCCCTCGCGGAAGACGTCCATGACATGCTCCGAGAGTTCATACTTGGCCATCGTGTCCGGGCGGACGCTGTGCAGCACGCCCTTGGCCTTGAGCCGGGACACGGACGACCGCACCCCCGGTGCGTCGTAGCCCAGGTCTCCGAGCATGGCTATCAGGACGGAGACCGGCAGTGCATCGCCCGGGTTCCTGCTGTAGAGCCCGTAGATCGTGACGATGAGTTGCTGATGGCGGACCTGCGGTGCGGGGAGGGGGATCACGGCGCTGACCCGACGCCGCGGATCAGGGACGTGCGGCCGAGGCGGTGCCTCCGCAAATCCGTGGCTCCGCACGTCCGTGGCCCCTCGACCGGCAGTGCGCTCCACGCGGGCCGCGGTGTCGCTTCCTCGTTCATGGCTACCTTCCGGGACCCGGCGGTGTAACCGGGCCTTCGGAACAATATATAACAAGACTGTGACGATCGTCCAAAATACGATACAAAAATATGGCTGGAGGGAGCGGGTGGACAGAGTTCCGCGGTCAGCCGGCGTTCGGACGCCAGATGGCGAATCGGTTCCCGCGGGGGTCAAGCAGGTGCGCGAACTGAATGCTGCCGTTGTCGATCAGGGGAAGGGCTACCGTGGCGCCGAGTCCGGTGGCCTTGGCGATGGCGGCCTGGACGTCGTCTACGTGGACGTAGAAGATGGCCCAGTCCGCCCCGCCCATGGCCGAGGTGTCCCACAGGCCGCCCTGGTCCCCGTTTACCATGCTGTAGCTGGCGGCCGACGGCGGACCGACCTCCCAGCCGAACAGTCCGGCGTAGAACCCTTGTGAGCCGTCCGGATCCGGGGATCCGATCTCAAAATAGTCCACCGTGTTTGGCATCTCGAACCTCTTCATCGGTTTCATCCGCAGGGAGGCGCCCCGCGGATAGGGCAAGTATGCCCTTGCCGGGAAGCCGATTCAATGGCCCGCAACGGCGGCGGATCCGATGCCCCTAGCCGTTTGTCCCCGCCTCGGCTACCCTGTGGCGCATGGACTGGAAACTTGAACTGGTATTTGTCCCCGTCTCCGATGTGGACCGGGCCAAGGATTTCTATGTAAACAAGGTCGGCTTCAACGCCGACTTCGACGAGCGGCCCAGCGACTCCATCCGCTTTGTCCAGCTGACCCCGCCGGGTTCGGCCTGTTCCATCTGCATCGGCGAGGGCCTCACCGATGCCCCTCCGGGCACCGCCCCAGCCATGCAGATCGTGGTGGGCGACATTGAGGCCGCGCACGATCAGCTGAAACGGAACGGCGTTGAGGTCAGCGACATCGATGTCCAGGACTGGGGCCACTTCGTCAATTTCGCGGATCCGGACGGCAACAAGTGGGCGCTGCAATACATTCCGAACCGCCCCCAGGGCTAGGACAGCATCACGGCAGGTCGCCGTGGTTCGCCTCGAGTTCCTTCACCCGGGCGGCCGCGAAGACGGTGTGGTTCCACCCCCGGCGGGCCGCGCGTGCGGTGGCTGAGTCGACTTCTTTCCCGCAGGACAGGACCAGGGCGGTAAGCGTGGCATTGACGACGTCGTTCCACAGCGTTTCGCGGTCCGCCGCGCCGAGGCGGGTGGGGAGCGCGCCGCGTACCGTCCACTTCAGCCGCATTCTCAGGGGGACGGCGACGGCCAGGGCCAGCAGGAACGCAGCGATGGCCCAGAAGTCCCCCGGCGCGGTCTCCTTGACGGCGAGCCAGGCCACAAACGGCAGGAATACCAGGGCCAGGGATCCGGCAGCCGCAGCGAAACGCGCCACAGGAGAAACCGCCGCCGCCGTTCCCGAGGTGACCAGCCCGGCGGCGTAGATCCTGGCGGCGCCGTCCAGCCATTCCTGCGGCGACGCGAGCCGCGTCCGGACCAGCTCTTCGGCTACCTTCAGTTCGGCAGGGTTGCAGGCGCGCAGGGCCTCGATTAGCGTGGCGTCCGCACCAAACCGATCCAGCGTGAACCGGTAGTCGGCGGCGGTCCGCAATTGCACCGCATCCAGGCGTGCCGCGTGCTCGGCTATCCGCTGCGGGGAGTCACCCGGGGTTCCTGGCTGCGGGGGCGGATTCGTCCCGGTGCTGCGGACACCGTACCGCGGCGTTCCGTCCCCCAACTCATAGTCCGACGTCGGCAAGGGGCCCCTAATCCGTGAGGACCAGCCACTGGCGGCCATCGATCAGCTCGCGCGCGGCATCCAGATGGCCGGTGTGGGCGGCCGTTTCGGTAATCACGTGGAGCAGGGTCTGACGGAGATGGCGGTGCCGGCCGCCCGGAAAGTCTTCGGGCCACCACGCCGGACCGGCATCCAGGTCGGTCGCGGCGATCAGCTCGTCGGCGAGTGCGGTTTCGCGCCGGTACGCGGCCAGGACCGCGACGGCGGGCACATCCCGCGCCACCTGCCAGGCCGCCGCAGGATCCCTGTCGGACCCGCCCAGGTCGATCGCGGCGCCGGCGACGACGCCGCGGATCCAGAACCGCTCCACCTCGATGGTCAGGTGCTGGATCATGCCCGCGCACGACCACCCGGACGGCAGCACGGGCCGGCGCAGGTCGTCGTCGGACAGCCCGTCCACGGTGCCCAGCACATGCCGGCGCTGATGGTCCAACACGGACAGCAGCAGCGCTTTTTCGCCGTCCATGACTCAGCCCTGCGCGGGCGGAATGTCTTGCGCGATCTCCCAGACATTCCCCGCCGGGTCCGCGAAGCTGGCGGTGCGCTTACCCCAGTCCCGGTCCACGGGTCCGTTGAGCAGCGTCACGCCGCGGTCCCGCAACTGTGCGCAGACGGCGTCCGTGTCCTCCACCCAGATGCTGAACATCGCCCGCGCGCCCGCGCCCGGCCCCCCTACCGGCGCCGGTCCGATCAGCCCCGCCGCTTCGGAAACCTGCAGCACGTTGATCATCGTGTTGTCCAGCCTCAGCACCGCCGAGCTCTCGTCCTCGTAGATCACCTGGAGGCCGAAGACGTCCTGGTAGAACGCCTTAGTGCCCGGAACATCTTCGGCGAACAGGGTGACGGCGCCGATGCTGTGCAGGGTCGAGACCATGGACGGACCTCTTTCGCTTGTAGGACGGGGAAGCGGCGTCGATCCGCGGGAATCGGCGCCGCCGTGCTGCCCACACGCTATGCGCCATTTCCGGTGCCCGCAACACATCCCGGTGGTAGCCTCATCCCATGACCCCGCAGGACCTCGCCAACCTCGCGCATCTGCGCCGTGCGCGTGACCTCATCGACAGGGACTACGCGCGGCCGCTGGACGTCCCGGCGATGGCCCGGCACGCGCTGATGTCGCCGGCGCATTTCTCCCGGAAATTCCGTGCCGCCTACGGCGAGACCCCGTACAGCTATCTCATGACCCGCCGGATCGAGCGGGCCATGGCGCTGCTGCGCGCCGGGACGAGCGTCACGGATGCCTGCATGGAGGTCGGTTGTACGTCATTGGGCTCGTTCAGCACACGGTTCACCGAGCTGGCGGGCGAGACCCCCAGTGCCTACCGGGCCCGCACCCACGCCGGAGTGCGGGCGATGCCCGCCTGCGTGGCCAAGGTGCGCACCCGGCCGAGCAGGAACGAATCTGGCAGGAACGAACCCGGCAGGATCGAACCGAGCAGGAATGAAGAAGCGGCCGGCCAGGTCCCGGCCTAGCGTTGGGGCATGAACATTTCCGTGCAGTACGCCAACATCACCGTCAACGATCTGGACGAGTCCCTCGCCTTCTACCGTGACGGCCTCGGCCTTGAAACCCGCAACGACGTCGCCTCCGGCGGCTTCCGCTGGGTCACCCTGGGCAGCTCCGCCCAGCCGGATCTCGAAATCGTGCTCTCCGAACCGCACGCCGGCCGTTCGCAGGCCGACGGCGACGCGCTCCAGGAACTCCTCACCAAGGGCGTCCTGCCGCTGCTCGTCTTCCGTTCCGAGGATCTCGACGGAACCTTTGAAAAGGTGCGGGCCTCCGGCGCCGAGGTGCTCCAGGAGCCGATCGACCAGCCGTGGGGTCCGCGGGACTGCGCTTTCCGGGATCCATCCGGGAACATGGTGCGCATCTCCCAGGCGCCCCGCGCATAGCCCGGAGGACTGAGACGTGGCCAAACTCATCTACTCAGGCATCACCTCCGCGGACGGCTACACCGCCGACAGCGCGGGCCGCTTCGACTGGGGCGAACCCGACGAGGAAGTGCACGCCTTCGTCAATGAGCTGGTGCGCCCGCTCGGCACCTACCTGTACGGGCGCCGGATGTACGAGGTGATGGCCGTCTGGGAGACGATGGCCACCGCGGACGAGCCCGCCGTCGTCGGCGATTTTGCCCGAATCTGGCGGGACGCGGACAAGGTCGTCTACTCCACGGCGCTCGCGTCCGCCGGCACCCCCAAGACGCGCCTGGAGCGGACCTTCGACCCCACGGCGGTCCGGCGGCTGAAGGAGTCGGCGGAACGGGACCTCAGCATCGGCGGTCCGGAGCTGGCCGCCCACGCGCTGCGGGCAGGACTCGTCGATGAGATCGGGGTCTTCGTCAGCCCCGTGATCGTGGGCGGCGGTAAGGCGTTCCTCCCCGACGGGGTGCGGCTGGGACTGGATCTGCTGGCCGAACAGCGTTTCACGAACGGCGTCGTGTATCTGCATTACGCCGTGCGCGCCTGAATCGAGGGGAGGGGACGACGGCGGCCCGCCTCAGCGCGCGCCCGGCACCGTGCGGACCGACAGGGTCGTGCACAGAATAAACACCGCCACCGAGCCGAGAATGACCAGCAGGGGAGCGGTCCAGGAGCCCGAGGCGCCGTGCACGTAACCGATGATGGTGGGGGCCAGGGCAGCGAAGCAGTACCCGGTGCCCTGGACGATCGCTGACATCCGGCCCGCGGTCGCCTGGTCGCGGGCAAGTTTGATGACGGCGATGAAGATCACGGTGATCCCGCCGCCCTGGGCGATGCCGCCTAACCCGGACCAGAGCCACCACAATCCTGGGGCGGACAGCAGGCCCAGCGGCACGGTCAGCCACATTACCCCGAGGCTGAGCGCCACCGTCCGGGTGCTGGCGAACCTGGCGGCAACCGGTACGCCCAGCCCGCCGGCGATGGCCAGGATCTGGAAGAGCGAAGAGCCGGCTCCGGCCGCGGACGGCGCCATCCCCAGCTCGTCCGCCAGGAAGCTTGGCAGCCACGCGGTGACGCCGTAATAGGAGAACGCCTGGCCGGCAAAACCCGCCGTCAGGCCGAACGTGATCCAGCCGGATCCGCGGCTGCCCGTTACCGCGGCCTTGACCGGTGCCTGGACAGGGGCCGGAACCCACGCGGCGCGGCGGCCGACGGCGCCGATCCAGGCGGCCATGGCGGCCACGGCGAGGATTCCGCACGATGCGATGGCCCACCGCCAGCCGACCAGTTCCGCGAGCGGGGCCGTGACCACCGAGGTCAGGAACGAGCCGATGTTCAGCGCCGCGGTGTAGATGCCCATGGCGGAGCCCTGGCGGTGCGGGGAGAAGTCCCTCCGGATGATCAGCGGAACAGCGATGTTGCCGATGGTGATGGCCACGCCGGTGACAGCCGTTCCGGCGATCACCAGGGCGCCTCCGCCCAGGGAACGGATCAGCACGCCCGCCAGGACGCCGAGCAGCGTCAGGGTGATGGCGAACTCCGCACCGAACCGGCGTCCGGCCAGCGATGCCAGCGGCGCGGCGAGGGCGAAACAGAGCACCGGGATGCCTGTCAGCAGACCCAGTTCCACCGGGGAGAAGTGCAGATCCAGCTTCATCGGGCCCACCACCGGGGCCACCGAGACGATCGGGCCGCGCATGTTCAGCGCTATGAGCCCGATGCACGCCAGCAGCAACCAGCTGCGCGGCAGCCGGGAGAGTGCTGTCGCCGTCATGCGCCGCCCTGCCGGTGGTTGGGAAAGGAAATCCGGATCCATTCCTATCACGGCGGGGGCCGGCGCCCGCAGCCGGGCGGCCTGCGCCCGCAGCCGGGCGGCCTGCGCCCGCAGCCGGGCGGCCTGCGCCCGCAGCCGGGCGGCCTGCGCCCGCAGCCGGGCGGCCGGCGCTAGCCTTGGCTGCCCACCTGCGCAGACAGCGAGGCGAGGCCCTTTTCGAAGTCGCCGCCCACCAGCTTGTCCATGTTCATGAACAGGGCGAAGACCCTGCCGATGCCCTTGTTCACGCCCGTCATGGTCCACGTCACCCGAGTTCCGGAGCCCTCGGGGGCGAGGGTGAAGACTGTTGGATTGACGGCCTTAAACGGTTTGGTGAATTCGAGCCTGATGCTGACGCTGGAGGGTTCCTCGCTGGCAATGATCTCCATGTTCCCCGCACCCGCCTTGCGGTTCCCGCTCCAGACATATTTCGCTCCCGCACCCGACTCCCTGCCGGAGTAGCTCCTGTCCATGGCAGGGTCGACGGACTCCCACGGAGACCATTTGGTCCACTCATGGAAGCTGTTGATGTACGGGAAGATCCGGGCGGCGGGCGCCGGGATGAGCGCGCTGCGTGACACTGAGTAGCTGGACATGCGCTCATCGTAGGCCATCGGGGCGCTGCGGAATAGGGTCATTGGCGCTGTGGCCCTACCGCACCTACCCCGCCGGACGCTAGCATCGCACAGGTCCACCATTTTCGAATCCGCACGCGCCGGGCGGCGGCCCGGCCAGTCCGGCCGGCGCCCAACAAAGGAACCCCGATGACCTTTCTCGACACCGCCCGTTGGGACGGCAAAATCTTCGTTAACGGCTGGACCGAGGGCGAAGGCGGAACCCGGGAGGTCCTCGAGCCTGCCACCGGCAGCATGCTGGGCACGGTGGGCCTTGCCAGCGCCGGTGACGTCGGGCGGGCGGCGGCCGTGGCTGCGAAGGCGCAGCCTGCGTGGGCGGCTATGCGGCCCGAGGAGCGTGCCGCCGTCCTGCGCCGTGCCGGGCAGTTGTGGGAGGAGCACGCCGAGGAAATCAACCGGTGGATCGTCCGGGAGGGCGGCGGAATCCAGGCGAAGGCCGCCCTTGAGACGCACACGGCCGCGAACGAGTGCTACGACGCCGCCGCGCTGCCCGCGCACCCCGCCGGCGAGGTCCTGACGTCCAACGAGGATCGCTGGTCCTTCGCCCGGCGCCGCCCGTGCGGGGTGGTGTCCGTGATTGCGCCGTTCAATTTCCCGCTGATCCTGTCCATCCGTTCCGTCGCGCCGGCCCTGGCGCTCGGCAATGCGGTGCTGCTGAAGCCCGATCCGCGAACCGCCGTCTGCGGTGGAGTCACGCTGCTGCGCGTGTTCGAGGAGGCGGGGTTGCCCGCCGGCGTATTGGCGCTGCTGCCGGGAGGCGCGGAGACGGGGGCGGCCGTCGTCGAAGCCCCCGAGGTACGCGTTGTCTCCTTTACAGGTTCGACGGCGGCCGGCCGGACGGTGGGTGAGTCAGCCGGCCGGTTGCTTAAACGCGCGCACCTGGAACTCGGCGGAAACAACGCCCTGATCGTGCTGCCGGGCGCCGATCTGGCGAAGGCCGCCTCCGCCGGCGCGTTCGGCTCATTCATGCACCAGGGTCAGATCTGCATGGCCACCGGCCGGCATTTCGTGCACGCCTCACTGTACGAGGAGTACGTCCACGCGCTCGCGGAGAAGGCCGGCAATCTCCCGGTGGGGGATCCGGCCGGAGGGCAGGTGGCACTCGGTCCGATCATCGACGAGAAGCAGCTCAAACACATCCACACCCTCGTGCACGATGCCGTCCGGGCAGGTGCACGCCTTGCTGCTGGCGGGACGCACCACGGACTTTTCTACCGGCCCACGGTGCTGGCCGACCTTGAACTGGACAACCCCGCGTTTGCGCAGGAAATCTTCGGGCCGGTGGCGCCGGTAATGAAGTTCTCTACCCTGGACGAAGTGGTGGAAATGGTCAATGGCAACGATTACGGGCTCTCCGTAGGCATTCTCGGCGACGTGGGTGCCGCCATGACGATCGCTGACCGGGTGCACTCGGGAAAAATCCACATCAATGAACAGACCGTTTCGGATGAGTCCAATGCGCCGTTTGGCGGCGTTGGCGCCTCCGGCACGGGCGCCCGTTTCGGTGGCGCGAGCGCGAATATTGACGCGTTTACCGATATCCAGTGGCTAACCATGCGACCGGAGATTGCGGACTACCCGTTCTAAGCGGAGAGTTCGGGCTAGGCGGGGCACCGGGGCGTCGGGCCGTGCAAAAGCGCGGAGCGTCGGGCCGTGCGGACGCGCGGGGCGAGCGAACCGGCGCGGGGCCTTGGGACGTAGGCCGTTGGGCGTGGGCCGCTGCAAATGAACAACGCGCGCCGCGTCGCCGGCGTCGGGCCGTGCGGACGCGTGGGGCGAGCGAACCGGCGCGGGGAGCGGAGGCGTGGGCACGTTGGGCGTGGGCCGCCGCAAATGAACAACGCGCGCCGCGGGGTTGCCGGCGTGGGACGTAGGTGTGGGTTCAGAAGGCGTCGGGCCTCCTGCCGGGCCGGGCACTTGTCCTCCACAGGCAGTTTCTCGCTGCCGGTTGTGCACATACGGGCCGCGACCCCTTTTTGATCGAATGTATGTTCACATAAACTCTTGGTATGGACTCGAAGCAGCGGACGACCCCGGACCCGGCAGTGCCTGCCGGTGATGTCCCGGTCCGTGCTGCGGGTCCGGGTTTCCCGGTGACCGACGGAGGGCTGACCTGTGGTGCGGGCCGTGCTGATTGCGCGGGTGGTGTTCCTGCCCTGGCTCCGGCCACCGGACTCCCGGGGTCTGATCGGCCGGCCATGGCGCGGGGCGCTACTCGTCCGGCGTCCGCTCCTCGCGCCGGGAGTCCGGCGGTGGATCCGGACGCTGACCTGCCGCCCGTGCCGGCCGGTGATGATTTTCCCGGCATGCTTGCAACGGTCCGGTCGCTCCTGGCGACGGCTGCCGAGGCCGGCCCGGCTGCGGCTGCCCTGTTGGATGCACCGGCCTTGGTGCGGGGCCTACTGGATATTGAGAACATTGCCCGTTTGGCCGGGTTTCTGCAGATCACGGCCGCGTCGGCGGTGGATGCCGCGAATCTGGCCGCGAACACCCCGGAGCGGGCGGATCAGGGCAAGGCGGTGTTCGCCTTCGACACCCCTGCCGGAATCCCCGCCGGATCCGCGGCCGCATCCAAACGTGCTGGCTCTGGGTTTCGGCGGACGGCGGAGTATCTGCAGGGGATCCTGGGGATCGGGATCCGCGACGCCCGCGCCCGGCTGTCCACGGGGGCGGCGGTACTGCCCTCGGTGACGCTGACCGGGGTTCCGGTCCTACCCCGCTACCCGGTCCTGGGCGCCGCGGCCGCCCAAGGCCTGCTCGGCCCGGATGCGCTGCGGATCTCCCTGGCCGCGCTGCGGGACGCGAGGTCCCGCACCACCGCCACCGGGCTGGGACTGATCGAGGAATCGCTGACGGAGACGGCGGTGGCCCGTGATCCGGA
>JBIOFK010000028.1:0-19239 GCA_044447065.1 Actinomycetales bacterium
CCGCCGTGCCGCCCCGGGAATCTACACCTGGCTGCCGCTGGGGCTGCGCGTGCTGCGCAAGGTCGAAGCGATCGTGCGCGAGGAGATGGATGCCATCGGCGCCCAGGAAGTGCATTTCCCGGCCCTGCTGCCCAAGGAACCATACGAGGCGACGAACCGCTGGACCGAGTACGGTGACGGGATCTTCAGGCTGCAGGACCGCAAGGGGGCCGACTATCTGCTGGCCCCCACCCACGAGGAAATGTTCACCCTGCTGGTGAAGGATCTCTACAGTTCCTACAAGGACCTGCCGCTGAGCATCTACCAGATCCAGAACAAGTACCGGGATGAGGCCAGGCCCCGCGCCGGCCTGCTCCGCGGCCGTGAATTCATCATGAAGGACTCGTACTCCTTCGACATCGACGACGACGGCCTGGCCGCCAGCTACGAGGCCCACCGCGGCGCCTACCTGCGGATTTTCGAGCGTCTGGGGCTGGAAATCGTACCCGTCGCAGCCACCTCCGGGGCCATGGGCGGGTCCCGCAGCGAGGAGTTCCTGCACCCGACTCCGATCGGGGAGGACACCTTCGTCCGCTCCGCCGGAGGGTACGCCGCCAATGTCGAGGCCGTCACAACGGTGGTTCCGGCCCAGATCGATTTCAGCTCAGCTCCCGCGGCCAGGGTGCTGGATACCCCCGACACCCCCACGATCGCGACCTTGGTGGCCGCCGCCAACACGCTGGCACCGCGGGACGCCGGGGAGTGGACCGCGGCGGACACGCTGAAGAATGTGGTGCTGGCCGTCGATCTACCCACCGGCGAACGCCAGCTTGTGGTGATCGGCGTGCCCGGAGACCGGGCGGTTGACCTCAAGCGGATTGAGGCCAACATCGGCTCCTTCCTGCCGATCGGCGGGGAGATCGGCGTTGAACCGGCCAACGACGTTGACTTGAAAAAGGTTGTGAATCTGGTCAAGGGCTACATCGGTCCGGGACTGAGCCTGGAGGAGCCGTTCCTCGGTGCCGAGGGCGCGTCGTCGCTGCTGTACCTGGTGGACCCGCGCATCGTGGCGGGCACCAGCTGGGTCACCGGGGCCAACGCGCCCGGCCAGCACGTCTTCGGACTCGTGGCCGGACGCGACTTTGGCTGGGACGGCGTGATCGAGGCCAGCGAGGTCCGCGCCGGTGACGAGGCCCCCGACGGATCCGGACCGCTCGAAGCCGCCCGCGGTATCGAAATGGGCCACATCTTCGCGCTGGGCCGCAAGTACGCCCAGGCCCTGGACCTGAAGGTCCTGGACGCCAACGGAAAACTGGCGGTGGTGACCATGGGTTCCTACGGCATCGGCGTCACCCGCGCCGTCGCGGCGCTGGCCGAATCCAACCACGACGAAAAGGGGCTGACCTGGCCGCGGAGCGTCGCCCCGGCGGATGTGCACGTGGTGGCCGTGGGCCGCGGCGAGGAAATATTCGCGACGGCGGCCAAGCTGGCCCTGGACCTCGGAATCGCCGGCCTGGAGGTCATCTACGATGACCGCCCCAAGGTCTCTCCCGGGGTGAAGTTCGGTGATGCCGAGCTCCTCGGGGTGCCCACCATCCTGGCGGTCGGCCGCGGCCTGGCCGACGGCGTCGTCGAAATTAAGGACCGGGTCACGGGTCACGCGGACAACGTTCCGGTCGATGACGCCGTCGCCTTTGTGCTCAACGCCGCCCGGTAGTGCTCTCCGGACTTGAACATCCGGACCCGGCCATCCTCCTGCTGGTGGTGGTGGCCGGGTTCGCCGCCGGCTGGGTGGACGCGGTGGTCGGCGGCGGCGGGCTGATCCAGCTGCCGGCCCTGCTGCTGATTCCGGGCATCAGCCCGGTCCAGGCCCTTGCGACGAACAAGATGGGTTCCATCTTCGGCACGACCACCAGTGCGGTGACGTACTACCGGCGGGTGAAACCGGATCTGCGGACGGCGCTGCCGATGGCAGCCATCGCCCTGGCCGGAAGCTTCTGCGGCGCCATCCTGGCGGCCCACCTGCCGCAGTCCGTTTTCAAACCGATCATCGTGGCGGCGCTGGTGCTGGTGGCGGTGTTCACCGCCCTCAAACCGAACGTCGGGGACCTGACCATCCTCCGGCACAGCGGCCACCGGCACTACCTGATGGCGTGCCTGATCGGCGGGGTCATTGGCTTCTACGATGGGATGCTCGGTCCGGGAACCGGCTCCTTCCTGGTGATCGCCCTGGTCAGCCTGATGGGGTACGCGTTCCTTGAGGCCAGCGCCAAGGCCAAGATCGTGAACATGGCGACGAATGCGGGAGCGCTGATGTTCTTCATTCCGCACGGATCCCTGCTCTGGGGCCTCGGCGCGATGGTGGGGGTGGCCAACATGGCCGGCGGCTACCTCGGCGCGCGGACGGCGGTCCGGCAGGGCAGCAAGTTCATCCGCATCGTGTTCCTGGTGGTGGTGGCGGCCCTGATCATCAAACTGGGGACGGATGTCTGGAACGATTCGATCCGCGGGCACTGAGGCTAGAGGATTTTCAGTTCGTGCGCGGCCGGCAGCCCGGCAAGGACCTTGCCGGCCATGGTGGACGCCACCCAGAGGGACCGGGCGGCGTCCCCCTCATGGCCGTGCTTGGAGGCATAGGTGAGGGCGTTCTCCACCTCCCGGACCAGGCTCCACTGGCGGGCGATCTCATAGTCCAGGCCCGCGGCCTCGCAGAGAGCGGCGCAGCGTTCGCGCAGGCCGCGCCGCGGATCGGCGCGGCTCAGGTCCCTGATCCGGTTCCACAGCGTGGGTGCGACGGCGAATTCGGCCTCGCCGATCTGCGGCTGGGGATCAATGGCCGCAAAGCCGGAACCGTCCCGGCGGGCAAGGATGTTCAGGTAGTGCAGGTCCGTGTGCACGAGGACGTCCCGTCCGGAGCGCCGTCCGACGGTCCCGCGGGTCTGGCATACTTCCAGGGCGGCCTCCAGGAGCCAGCGCGGGAACGGCCGTCCCCGCTGCTCCCACTGTTCCGGGAGCTCATCGCTCCACCGTTCGGCCGTGGCCGCGATATGCGGCAGAAGGTCCCAGCCGGGGCGCCCGTCGGGAACAATGGCCAGTGAGCGCACCACCGTTCCCCACACGGCGACGGCGTCCTCCATCGGGACCTGGCCCAGGCTGTGGTGTCCGTCGAGGCGTTCCAGCAGGACCGCGCAGCAGCGGCTGTCAGCGGCCAGCATGCGGACGGCGCCGTTGCCGTCCCAGAGCGCCAGCGCCGTCGGCTCCCGGAATGCCTCCTCGTACGGGAAGGAAACCTTCACCACGCAGCGTTCCCCGGTGGCGGCGCGGACCGGAACAACAATGGCGCCGAAACCGTTCCAGGGCTCCTGGCCGGGGGCGAGATCCTGTTCCAGAGACCAGGACTCCAGCACGGCCGCCACGGTATCCGGAAGGGCGGCAAGCCAGGCGCGCCGGGGCGCCGAGTTCTGGTAGCGGCGGGCCAGATCCGCCGGAATAGGCACGTGCGTTGCCATAGTGCCAGTTTAGTCGTGGCATCCCCGCCGTGGGGGCAGGCGGGGCGCGGCGGGGACCGGGCCGTCCAGACGGATTCGGCCCGGGGGATCCGGCGGGTTCGTCGGGCGGCCTGGCGGTCCCGACGGGTTCGGCTCGGGGGATCCGCCGGGTTCGGCGCGGGGCCGCTAGCCGGTGACGCCGCTGGACCCGAGCAGGCTGCCGATCAGGAACGTGGCCGCCAATGCGACAGCCCCGCCGGCCACCACCCGCACCGCCGCGCGCAGCCGGGGGCTGCCTCCGATGTAGGCGCCCAACCAGCCGGTCAGGCCCAGGGCCACCAGTACCGCCACGAACGTTACGGGAACCCGCAGGTGCTCCGGCGGCAGCAGGACGGCCAGGAGGGGAAGCACCGCGCCGATCAGGAAGGATACCGCCGAGGCCAGGGCGGCATGCCAGGGACTGACGACGTCGCCTTCGTCGATGTTCAGTTCAACCGAGAGGTGTGCGGCAAGGGCATCGTGGGCGGTCAGTTCCTCCGCCACCGTCCGGGCGGTGGCTTCGCTGAGTCCCTTGGCCTGGTAGAGGCCGGCCAGTTCGGCCAGCTCCTCCTCCGGCTGCTCCGCCAGTTCGCGGCGTTCCTTCTCGATCAGGGCCCGCTGGCTGTCGCTCTGGCTGCTCACGGAAACGTATTCGCCCAAGGCCATCGAGACGGCGCCGCCGACCAGGCCGGCCAGCCCGGCCGTGAGGATGGGACCGGTGGCCGTGGTCACTCCGGCCACCCCGACGACGATGGCCGCCACCGACACGATGCCGTCATTGGCGCCAAGCACGCCCGCGCGCAGCCAGTTCAGCCTCTGTGCCAGGTCGCCGTTGTGGGGTTCGCCGCGGTGCTGCTGGGGTGGAAGGACCTCGCTCATGAATCCAGCCAACCACGATGGCCGGAGGCCCGCCAGCAAGGAAAGGATTCCCTATCCGACGCCGATGCCGGGCAGCGCGGAAGGTCCGGCTCCCCAGAAGGCAGCCCGCAAGGCGGAGTTGTCCATCGCAGTGACCGCGCCGCGGCGCAGCGCCGCGCCGCCGTCCCCGGGCGCGGTGAAGGCCACCAGGTCCCCGTATACAGCGGTGAGCTGCGTTTCGAGGCCGGCCAGCGCGGCCGCCGGGGTTGCGGTGAAACCAGGGTCCAGCTGGTAGCCGGGTTGGATCTTCGGCACTGGCAGGCAGCTGGACCGCAGTTCGTCCTGGGCCGCAGCGAGCGCGTCCTGGTGCTCCACGAGGAGGGCAACAGCCTGGCTGGAGCGCGGGTTCGTCATCCGCGTGGCCGAGACCTGGTAGGCGTAGACGGCCTTTTGTTCAGCGGCGGCCACGGCCGAGAGCGCGGAACCGGTGTTCAGCCCCTCCGGCGCCGGTCGGGCGCTGCAGCTGGGCGTGACAGCTGCGGCGGCGCCGGCTGCCGGGCCGGAGCCGGCGGAGGCGCTGGCGGCGGCTGTTGCTGCTGCTGCGGGAGGCGTGGGGGCGGGCGGAACCTGCGGCCCCGGGACCGGGAGGCCGGCGGCCGCCGCGAGTGCCCGGGCCTGGGTGAGCTGCCCGGCGCCCGTGGCCGCCAGCAGCCGTGCCATCACGCCGTCGGCCGCCAGCGCACCGTCAGTGGCAGCGGCCGCGGATGCGGTGAGCTTGGACACCATGTCGGGAACGGTTGCCGGCACGGGCGGAACCGCGGGAGTGACCGTGGCGCCCGGCGCCGGTGCAGCGGAGTGGGTTTCCGATCCTCCGGCCAGGGCCGCCCGCTGCGTGTCCAGCACCGCGGAGATGGACGCCAGCTGCCCGGTGACCGCGGGCGTGGCCCCGGCGGCGGGAAGTGCGGCAGCCAGTTGATCCACCGACTCGAGAGTGCTCCGGCGCAGCTGCTCGCTGACGGCGATGCTGGCGGGGGTCTGTTGTCCGCGGGTCGCGATGGAACCGATGGCCAGCACGACGGCGGCCACCACGAGCAGCGCCAGGGTCCGTCCGAGCCAGGCCGCTGCGCTCGCGCGGCGAGCCCGTTTCTGCGGTGCCTGTTTCCGGGATGCCGGTTTCTGCGGGGCAGGCTTCCGCGGCGCCGGGGCGGCTGTCGCCCGAACCCGTGCCGGCCTAGGCCTGGCCGCGGCGGTCTTCCGGGGTGCCGGGGCGGTGTCCTGGGCCGGATCGGCAACGGCGGAGCGGATGGCTGCTGCGGGGGCGGCTGCGGCCGGAATGGCTGCAGGGGCGGCGTCGGCCGGAGGGACGGCTGCGGAGGGGATGGCCTCACGGGCGGCGGCGGCCTGACTAACTGCGGCTTCGGTATCCGGGACGGTCAGCACGAGCGGCGGCGGCGAGTGGCGCGGAGGCCCCGCCGGGGCGCCCGCGCGGCGCGGGCCGCGCCGCCGGGAGGCGGTCCCGGTCCCCGGGTTTCCAGTTGCCGGGATCGGCCCGCCGGAGGTGCGGGGGCGGGAGTTAGTCACAATCGTCGATCATCTCATGGCGGCGGAAATCACTGCCAGCCGGCCCGGATGTGGTCCGCAGCGGTGGCCGAAACTCGGTACGCTATTACCTACAACATCATCTAGTGGGAGGCGGCACGGGTATGTCCACGTCTGACCGGCCCAAGGGATCACATCCCGAATCGGCCCATGAGCCGCACGCTGCCCCGGGCGGCGCCAACGAGCACGAAAACCGTCGTCTGCGCGAGTTGCTCAATCCCACTGTTGAGGCCCATCATCTGTTCCTTGAGGATGTCGCCGTCCATCTCGCGGGCAACCACCGCACCGTCAGCGTCGTCGTCGACCTGGAACGGGACCAAAGCGGCGGGGTGAACCTTGACACGATCGCCGAGATTTCCCGGGCACTCGCCGAGGTGATGGACGCGGACCCGCACGACGACGGCAGGCCGTACGATCTGGAGGTCTCCTCACCGGGCGTCGGACGGCCCCTCACCGAACTGCGGCATTGGTACCGCGCGCGGGGCCGGATGGTCACCGTCTCCTTGACCAAGGCCGACGATGTCATGGGCCGGATCCTTTCCGTTAGCGACGAAGGGGTTACGTTGCGGCCCGAACTGAGCGTAAAAAAAGGAATGAAGCCGAAGCAGGGCGATCCTGTGACGGTGCCGTTCGCCTCGATCCGCCGGGGAACGGTGGAGGTTGAATTCAGCCACGCGGACGGGGCAGACCCCGGCACGGAACTTGAATCAGGCTGGGAAGCCGCTGGAGAGGAAGACTGACATGGATATCGATATGAGCGCCCTGAGGCTGCTGGAGCGCGAGCGTGAGATTCCTTTGGAACTTCTCATCCCGACCATTGAGCAGGCGCTCCTGGTGGCGTACCACAAGACCGCCGGAGCGGTGACGCAGGCCCGTGCCGAGCTGGACCGCAAGAGCGGCCACGTGACCATCTGGGCCGCGGAACTGGACGAGGACGGAACCCCCGTGGGTGAGTTTGACGACACCCCCGCCGGCTTCGGCCGGATCGCGGCGAGCACCGCCCGGCAGATCATCCTGCAGCGCCTGCGCGATGTGGAGGACGACAACGTCCTGGGCGAATTCCGCGGCAAAGAAGGCGAGCTCGTGGCCGGGCAGATCCAGCAGGGCCACAACCCGCACATGATCCAGGTCAACCTCGGATCCGTGGAGGCCGTGCTGCCGCCGACGGAGCAGGTGCCGGGGGAGTCCTATAAGCACGGAAACCGCCTGCGCGCCTTCGTGATCGATGTCCACCGCGGGCTCAAGGGCCCCTCGATCACGCTGTCGCGCTCGCATCCGGGCCTGGTCCGCAAACTGTTCGAACTCGAAGTGCCGGAGATCGCCGACAAGTCCGTCGAGATTGTCGCCCTCGCCAGGGAAGCGGGCCACCGCACCAAGATCGCGGTCAAGGCCCACCAGCAGGGAATTAACGCCAAGGGCGCCTGCATCGGGGAGATGGGATCCCGGGTGCGTGCGGTGATGACCGAACTGAACGACGAGAAGATCGACATCGTGGACTACAGCGACGATCCGGCCACGTTCATCGCGAACTCGCTCTCGCCGTCGAAGGTCAACTCCGTGACGATCACCGACGCGGACACCCGCTCCGCCCGCGTCGTCGTTCCCGACGACCAGCTGTCGCTGGCCATCGGCAAGGAAGGGCAGAACGCGCGCCTCGCCGCGAAGCTGACCGGCTGGCGGATCGATATTGTTTCCGACGCGGCCAGCGCCGCCAAGGCCGCGGGGTAGCAGCGCCCCGCAGCTGTTAGGTCGGTACTGGGGTAAGAGGCTAGAATGGAGGAGACCGGGTCCAGCGACCGTCAAATCCCATTCGAGGCAAAATCTGTGTCAGACGCGAAACCTTTGTTTCCGGCACGGCCCGAACGCACATGTGTGGGATGCCGGCGCCGCGACACCCAGTCCCAGTTGTTACGGATTGTCCGGGACCTGGGCTCCAGCGGCACCGCCGCTGTCGTTCCTGATCCCCGGCGCCGGCTGGCCGGTAGGGGTGCTTGGTTGCACCCCGACGCCGGTTGCCTGGCGCTGGCTCTGAAGAAGCGGGCATTTTCCCGGGCCTTTCGAGGTCCGGTGGACACCGCAGCGGTGGAGGACTACCTGTCCGCCAGCGCCGCCGATGCCTAACGGCCGCACGAACCAACCAAGAACTGTCCAAGCCGAAAGACGGGTCAGAAATCTGATGGAAACCCGATGAGTACCCAGCGATGAGTGCCCAACAGTGAGTGTTCGTTTGAGCACCGCAGGCGGATATTCCGACGTGGAATGCCGCAGTAAGAATTAGACGGTTCGTACCTGTCCGGTGCGGGCCGAGACAGGAGTAATGTGGCCAAGGCCCGCGTACACGAGCTCGCTAAAGAGCTCGGCATCACCTCAAAGCAAGCTGTAACCAAGCTGCAGGAGCTCGGCGAATTCGTTCGTTCCGCCTCCTCCACCATTGAGGCCCCCGTCGTGAAGAAGCTTCGCGACGCGTTCCCGGCTCAGAAGAACGGCGCCGCGCCGTCCCAGCCTGCTTCCGCCAATCCGAAACCGGCCGGCCAGGCGACCGGGGCAGCGGCTGCCCCGGCTCCTGCCGCTCCGGCTCCGGCCGCATCCCCCGCACCGGCGCCGTCCGCCGCTGCCCCGGCAGCTCCGGCACCATCCGCCGCTGCCCCGGCGGCTCCGGCCCCGTCCGCCGACAAGTCCGCCGCTGCGCCGACGGCCGCACCCGCACAGAAGCCGGGCGCACCGGCTCCAGCCGCTCCGGCTCCGGCCGCCCCGGCACCCGCAGCGCCAGCCCGGCCGGCAGCAGCCGCCCCGGCTGCGCCGACGCGGCCGGGCGGTCCGCGGCCGGGTAACAACCCGTTCGCGACCTCCCAGGGAATGCCCCGCTCCGGCTCGCGCCAGGGCGAGGGCAACCGTCCGGGCGCCCCGCGCCCGGGCAACAATCCGTTTGCTCCCTCGCAGGGAATGCCGCGACCGGGCGAGCGCCGCGGCGCCGATGCCGGTGCCGGCGGACCCCGTCCCGCTGCAGGTGCGGGGGGACCCCGACCGGCAGCAGGCGCCGGCGGACCCCGCCCGGGTGCCGCGCGTCCGGGTGCACCCCGACCGGGTGGCGGTCCGGGTGGCACCAGGCCCACTCCGGGCATGATGCCCAACCGCACCGAACGTCCGGCAGCGCCGGGCCGCGGTGCACCGGGCGCCGGCGGTCCCGGCCGCGGCCGTCCGGGTGCTCCCGGCGGCGCGCCGGGCGCCGGTGGCGGCGCTCCCGCCGGCGGCGGCTTCGGCAAGGGTGGCCGCGGTCGCGGCGGAACCCAGGGTGCCTTCGGTAAGGGAGGCGCCGGCCGCGGCAAGCAGCGCAAGTCGAAGCGGGCGAAGCGGCAGGAACTGGAGCAGATGAGTGCTCCGTCGCTGGGTGGCGTGAGCGTACCCCGCGGCGACGGCAACACCATCGTGCGGCTGCGCCGCGGCTCCTCCATCACCGACTTCGCCGACAAGATCGAGGCGAACCCGGCCGCGCTGGTGACCGTGCTCTTCCACCTCGGTGAGATGGCAACGGCCACCCAATCCCTGGACGAGGACACCTTTGCCCAGCTGGGCAACGAACTCGGCTACAAGCTGCAGGTGGTCTCGCCGGAGGATGAGGAGCGCGAGCTGCTCAGTGCCTTCGACATCGACTTCGACGCCGAGCTGGAAGCCGAAGGCGACGAGGACCTTGAGGTCCGCCCGCCGGTGGTTACCGTCATGGGCCACGTGGACCACGGTAAGACCCGCCTGCTGGACGCGATCCGCAACTCGGACGTCATGGCCGACGAGCACGGCGGCATTACCCAGCACATCGGTGCCTACCAGATCAGCCACGATCATGAGGGCACCGAACGCCGGATCACCTTCATTGACACGCCGGGCCACGAGGCGTTCACGGCCATGCGGGCCCGTGGTGCCAAGGTCACCGATATCGCGGTGCTGGTTGTCGCAGCGGACGACGGCGTCATGCCGCAGACCGTTGAGGCGCTCAACCACGCCCAGGCCGCCGGTGTGCCGATCGTCGTCGCGGTGAACAAGATCGATAAGGAAGGCGCCAACCCGGAGAAGATCCGTGGCCAGCTGACCGAATACGGACTGGTTCCCGAGGAGTACGGAGGCGACACGATGTTCGTTGACGTCTCCGCCCGGCAGAAGCTGAACATCGACGAGCTGCTTGAGGCTGTGCTGCTGACCGCGGACGCCGCCCTGGATATGCGGGCGAACCCGAACAAGGACGCCCGCGGTATTGCCATTGAAGCGAACCTGGATAAGGGCCGCGGTGCCGTTGCGACGGTGCTGGTCCAGTCCGGAACGCTGAAGGTTGGGGACACGATCGTGGCCGGTACGGCTCACGGCCGCGTCCGGGCGATGTTCGACGAGGACGGCAGCATCATCACCGAGGCCGGACCCTCGCGTCCGGTCCAGGTGCTGGGTCTGTCCAACGTTCCCCGCGCCGGTGACACCTTCTTTGTCACCGACGACGAGCGCACGGCCCGCCAGATCGCCGAAAAGCGTGAAGCAGCCGACCGCAACGCCGCCCTGGCCAAGCGCCGCAAGCGCATCTCCCTGGAGGACTTCGACCAGGCTGTGGCCGAGGGCAAGGTTGACACCCTCAACCTCATCCTCAAGGGTGACGTCTCCGGTGCCGTTGAGGCGCTGGAAGATTCGCTGCTCAAGATCGATGTGGGCGACGGCGTGCAGCTGCGCGTCATCCACCGAGGTGTCGGTGCGATCACGCAGAACGACGTCAACCTGGCGACCGTGGACAACGCGATCATCATCGGGTTCAACGTCAAGCCGGCCGAGCGCGTTGCCGACCTGGCCGACCGCGAGGGCGTCGACATGCGCTTCTACTCGGTCATCTACGCGGCGATCGACGACATTGAGCTGGCCCTGAAGGGCATGCTCAAGCCGGAGTACGAGGAAGTCCAGCTCGGTACCGCCGAGATCCGCGAGGTCTTCCGGTCCTCGAAGTTCGGAAACATCGCCGGTTCTATCGTGCGCTCCGGACTCATCCGCCGCAACGCCAGGGCACGCGTACTTCGTGCCGGCAAGGTGATCGGGGAGAACCTCACCGTGGATTCGCTCAAGCGGTTCAAGGACGACGCCACCGAGGTCCGCGACGGATTCGAGTGCGGTATCGGCCTGGGATCCTTCAACGATCTGCAGCTCGAGGACATCATCGAGACCTTCGAGATGCGCGAGAAGCCGCGCGCCTAGCAGGGGCAGCAGGGCGGAGGCGCCTCCGATTTTTGGGGGCGCCTCCTCCCGTCCCTGGCTGTTCCCGTTGACCGCGAGCCCGCAGCCGGGTCCCCGCAGCGGGGACCCGGCAGAGCAGTCCGCGCGGTGGGACCAATCGCGCCGCACACGGGCTGCGTCCGGAGCGTTGCCCGGGCGCCCGAAGCCACACCCGAGGCGCCCCCGGAACTCTCCGGCGCCGTCGTCGTTCATTCAATAATTGAGGAGTTTGTTATGGCTGATCCGGCACGCGCCGCCAAACTGGCGCAGCGGATAAAGGTGGTCGTGGCCGAAGGGCTGCGCCGGCGGGTCAAGGACCCCCGCGTCGAGGGCATCACCGTCACCGACGCGCGGGTAACCAATGACCTCCAGCACGCCACCATCTACTACACCGTCCTCGGCGACGAGGCGGCACAGGCCGACGCGGCGGCAGGACTGGAGAAGGCCAAGGGGGTGCTCCGGCAGGAAGTGGGCCGCAACATCACCGTGCGACTGACTCCGACCCTGGAATTCGTGGCCGACCAGATCCCCGTCAACGCCAGCCATCTGGAGGAACTCCTGCGGGTGGCCAAGGCCAAGGACGAAGAGGTGGCCGCGATCCGCGCCGGCGCCGACTTCGCCGGCGAGGCTGACCCGTACAAGAAGGCCGAGGACGACGGCGAGGCCTGAGTAGGGCGGGCCGCCCCCGCTCGTTCGCGGGCGGTGACGTCCTGCGCACCGCAGTGTCCCGGCGGTGCGCAGAACAGTGTCCTGCGCACCGCGAGGCTGTCAGCGCCGCGCAGAACGGATCTGCGCTGGCCGGCCCCTCCGGTCCGCGGGCAGCGGGACCGGCGGGGCCGCCACCGGCGTCAAACTTCCTGAGCGGATGACGCAAATCCGGCCGCCGAACAGCCGAAAGTGGTGGCCGTTGCCCCCGCCGCGGCCAGCGGGTTTTACGCATTTTCGGCTCCAAGGATTCGTTCGGGAAAGCGAGACCGGATGTGGATTCCCCCGCAGCGCATCCGCGGAAGGTGCCTTGGGGCGGCAAAGGATAGCCGAGTGCGTTCGCGGTGTCCATAGTTTGTGTCCCGCTGACTCACAGGGCGTTAACAGGAACTCCCTAGATTTCTCCGAGCCCGGCGGATGATGATTACGGAATGGAAACAATTAGCGACCCCGAAGAGCAGCCGCAGCCCGATCAGGCCGAACCGTGGCTGCGCGGCATGGTCAGCCGCCGGTCCATGCTGACCAGCGCGGGCCTGGCAGGTGTCGGGGCCCTGGCCGCCGGAGCCTTCGCGGGCAGGATCCTGCTCCCCGAGCGCGTCTCGACGACGACGGCGGGGCCCTCATCGGTCGCTACGGCTTCGCCCTCCGCAGGGCAGGCGTCCGGCGGCGACGCACTGGCCGACAGGACCTTCGTCAGCACCAAACTTACAACGCCGCACGTGACCAGCTGGAGCACCGATCACCGGGCCGCGCCGGGGCTGGTGTTCGCCACCCCGCAGGGACACGGTTCGGCAGGGGTCATCCTTGATGGCGCCAGCCGCCCCGTCTGGATGGAACCGGGCGGCGCCGGGGTGATGGACCTGCGGGTGCAGACCTTCGAAGGCAAACCCGTGCTCACCTACTGGCAGGGGACCGCCAGCGAGGGCGGACACGGCGCCGGCAAGGGGCTGATCCTGGACACTGCGTACCGGAATGTCGCCTCCGTCAGTGCCGGGAACGGTCTGAGCATCGACCTGCATGAATTCAGGCTCACCGCGGCCGGCACCGCGCTGCTGATTGCCTATCCGACGACGCAGGCCGACCTGAGCGCCGTCGGCGGCCCCGCCACGGGCTTCATGCTGGACTGCCACGTGCAGGAAATCGACGTGCGCAGCGGTGCCGTCCTGCTGGACTGGAAAGCTTCCGACCACATCGACCTGAGCGAAACCTACGCGACGCCCGGCGGGAAGCTGGCCAAGGACGGCACCACCGAGGCCAACGCCTTCGACCCGTTCCACCTGAACTCCGTGGACGATGCCGGGGATGCGCTCCTGGTCTCCTCCCGGCACACCCACACCCTCTATCTCATCGGCCGCACGGACGGAGAAGTCCGCTGGCGAATGGGCGGAAAGAAGAGCGACTTCACCGTGGCGGCAAACGCGGCGTTCGCCTGGCAGCACGATGCCCGGCTGCGTTCCGCCACGCTGATCAGCGTCTTCGACAATCACTTCGCCGAGGAGGCGTCGGGCACCTCCCGGGGTCTCCTGCTGACCATCGATCAGACGGCGAAGACGGTCACCCTCAAGCAGGAGTTCGCCAACGCCGGCCACGGCGGCAACGCCGAAGGGAACGTCCAGATTCTGCCCAACGGCAATGTGATGGTGGGCTGGGGCGCGGACCCCTCCGCCACCGAATTCACCGCCGACGGCACGGCCGTGTTCGAAATGGCGGGGATCGGCAACGGCTGCTACCGGGTCTACCGTTTTCCCTGGACGGCCCAGCCGGAGACGCCGCCGAGCATGGCGATCAAGAAGGGCGCCGGTCGGAGCATGCAGGTGTTCGCCAGCTGGAACGGAGCCACCGACGTCGCCTCCTGGCGGATTCTGACAGGGGACAGCGGCAGCGCGCTCAAGGCCGCCGGCACCGTGCCGAGGCGCGGTTTCGAAACCATGCTGGCCGTCGCCAGCGCCAAGTACGCAGCCGTCCAGGCCCTGGCCGCGGACGGAACAGTGCTGGCCACCTCAGCGGTGACGGCGGCCTGACCGGCAGGGCGTTCCTCTTGGACGGTTCTTCGGGGTTGCGCCTGGTCGCGTCCCGCCGGCGGGACGTAACCCCGGCGAGACGCAGCGCCGGCGGAACGCAGCCCGGCGGAACGCGCCGTACCGCGGCCATATACTGGAAGGCGTGCAATCCGGACTGATCATCGTGGACAAACCCCAGGGCTGGACGAGCCACGACGTTGTCGCGCGCATCCGCAAGCTCGGCGGAACCCGCAAGGTCGGCCACGCCGGCACGCTGGATCCGATGGCCACCGGCGTGCTCGTCATCGGCCTTAACAAGGCCACCCGGCTACTGACCTACATCGTGGGAACCGGCAAGACCTATGAGGCGCTCATCCGCCTCGGCGAAAGCACCCTGACCGATGACGCCGAGGGCGAGACCACCTCCAGCGCATCGACGCAGCACATCCCGGACGCCGACATCCGCGCGGGCGTGCTGGCCCTGACCGGAACCATCGCCCAGGTCCCCAGCAGCGTCAGCGCCATCAAGGTCAACGGTGAGCGCTCCTACGCGAGGGTCCGGGCGGGCGAGGAGGTGGCGCTGGCCGCGCGGCCGGTGACGGTCAGCCGATTTGAGATCCACGGCATCGAGCGGACGGGCGACGGCGACGCGCAGCGTACCGATGTCCGCGCCACCGTGGACTGCTCCTCGGGCACGTACATCCGGGCACTCGCCCGGGACCTCGGGGCGGGGCTCGGTGTCGGGGGCCATCTCACAGCCCTTCGCCGGACCAGGGTCGGGCCGTTCGCGGTGGGGCAGGCCCGCACGCTGGACCAGCTGGCGGAGCGGCTGGACACGCTGGACATCGCCGACGCCGCGCGGGCCCTGCTGCCGGTACGGGAACTGAGCGGAGCCGAAGCCGTGGAACTGTCCTTCGGCCGCAGGATAGCGTGCAGCGACGGCGGCGGCCACACGGCGGAGCACCCCGCCGCCGCCTTCGGCCCGGACGGTACCCTGGTTGCGCTGCTGGCCGATTCGGGCGACGCAGCCAAGCCTGTCCTGGTTTTCCGCCCGGATCTGGGGGAGTAGCCGGTGAGTGCCGACGGCTGGTTTTATGCTGCCCTCGTGGTGGGCCTGGTCTCCACCGCCATCTGCGTTGGGGCCGCCGCCCTGAAGAAGGTTCCCAACGATGTGACGCTGCTGTCCGTGGCCGCGGTGGAACTGTTCGTGCTGGTGTTCCTGGTGGCGTCCATCGTGCGGGTGGCAGGCGGCGAACACATCGCCGGGCAGGCCTGGGAATTCTGGGCCTATCTGGTGACCGCCGCCGTGATACCGATCGGCGGCTTCTACTGGGCCATCCTGGAGCGCAGCTTCTGGAGCAACTACGTGTTGGGCGCCGTGGGCGTGACGGTCATCGTGATGATGGCGCGGATGGCGCAGATTTGGTACGGCACCGCCGCCGGGCCCTGACACCGCCGGGCTCCGCCGCTGTCGGAACCTGCCACTGAACGGAATCTGAAATGCACTACGAAACGAGCACCGAATGACCAGCACCGAGCCCGCGCACACCGGAATCCAGGGCAAAGCCAGCGGACCGGGCCGCCTCCTGATTGCCGTCTACGGGATTTTCGCGCTGGCCGCCACGGCACGGGCAGGGTTCCAGATAGCCACCAAATTCGCCGACGCTCCACTGGCATACCTGCTCTCCGCCTTCGCCGCCGTCGTATATATCGCCGCCACCGTTTCGCTGGCGCGCAGGGGACTCTTCTGGTTCAGGATGGCCGTCGTCTCCGTCTGCGTGGAGCTCCTGGGCGTGCTCAGTGTCGGTGCGCTGAGCCTTTTTGACGCCAAGGCCTTCCCGCAGGAGACCGTCTGGAGCCTGTTCGGGCGCGGTTACGTCTTCATTCCGCTGGTGCTTCCCGTGCTCGGACTGATCTGGCTGTACCGGCACCGGACCGTCGCCGGCGACTGAGCGGGACCGCTGCCGGGGCCGATCCGCCGCGGCGGCAATCCGGAAGCAAATACTATGGCAATAATGGGATGGGCCGGAGGAACCCGGAAACTCCCGTTCGGAACCGATTGCTGAGGACACGCGTGCACATCTGGAAGTCGCTGGAGGAAATCCCGCAGGGATTCGCTCCGACAGTAGTCACCTTGGGCAACTTCGACGGCGTCCACCGCGGCCATCAGCAGATCCTGCGCAGGCTGGCCGGTACCGCTGCGGCCAAGGGGGCCCGCGCCGTCGCCATCACCTTTGATCCGCACCCGTCCACGGTGCACCGGCCGGAGAGCGCACCGGCGTCCATCATGTCCCTGGCCGACCGGCTGGAAACGATGGCCCGGACCGGTATCGACGCCACCCTCGTGATGCCCTACTCGCTGACGCTGGCCGCGCTGAGCGCCGAGGACTTCGTCCGGAGCGTCTTCGTCGAGGCCCTGGGCGCCTGCGCCGTCGTGATCGGCCACGACACCCGCTTTGGCCGCGGCAACGCCGGCGATGTGGGCACGATGCGCGACCTCGGCACCCAACTGGGGTTCGACGTCGTCGTGATTGACGAACTCGGCAACGACCGCCGCTGGTCCTCGACCTGGGTGCGCGAGGCGCTGGCCGCCGGCGATGTCGCGACCGCCGCTGAGGTGCTGGGCCGCTCGCACCACATGCGCGGAGAGGTGGTGCACGGCGCCGCGCGCGGCCGCGACCTGGGCTTCCCCACCGCAAATCTCGCCCCCGAATCCAGCGGATTCATCCCGGCGGACGGCATCTACGCCGGCTGGCTGACCGACGCGGCCGGCAGCCGCTGGCCCGCCGCCGTGTCCGTTGGCTCCAACCCCACCTTCGCCGGCGTCAGCCGCCAGGTCGAGGCGTTCGTCATGGGCCGCCCGCACGAGCGGGTGGAGGACTTCGACCTCTACGGCCAGGTGGTGATGGTGGAGTTCGTCGAACGCCTGCGCGGCATGGTCGCGTACACCGGTCCTGAGGCGCTGGTCGACCAGATGAACCTCGACGTGCGGGCCGCCGCGGGCATTCTGGCGGCCGTCGCGTCGACATAGCAGCCGAACTGCGGCTAAACTGGTACCGAGGATCCGGCTGCAGTCCGTGGCGGCTGGATTCCGTCCTGTTCCGGCAGCCACGCTGCCGTCACGGGCGGCACCCGGTAACGCAGCGTTATTTCGGGATTCACGGCACGTCTCAAGGAGTTACCTGTGGCACTTGACGCCGCTGTAAAGCAAGAAATCATGAAGGCCTACGCCACCGTTGAGGGCGACACGGGTTCACCCGAAGTCCAGGTTGCCATGTTGTCCCGCCGGATCCTGGATCTGACGGAACACCTGAAGGCCCACAAGCACGACCACCACACCCGCCGCGGCCTGCTGCTGCTGGTGGGGCGTCGCCGTCGCCTGCTGGATTACCTGCGGAAGACCGACATCTCGCGCTACCGTACGCTCATTGAGCGCCTCGGCCTGCGTCGATAACCAACCGTGAGGCGGTCCCTTCCGCAATGAAGGGACCGCCTCACGCGGTAGTACCCGCACACTTGTGCAGCTAACCAGAAGACAGAGCGCATCACGCATTCGCGGTCCTCGGTAGTGATCTACGGGAACACCAGCCCGTGGGTCTCGATCGAAGACCGGGTGCCGTACAGGCCCCACAGCAGGACACGGTGGGAGTTCTGGGACGATGGTCTCTGCCTCCGCATCAAACAGAAACGGAGGTGACTCTCAATGGAGGGTCCCGAAATCCAATTCTCCGAAGCCGTGCTCGACAACGGCCGCTTCGGAACGCGCACCATCCGCTTCGAGACCGGCCGGCTTGCCCAGCAGGCCGCCGGCGCGGCGATGGTCTACATCGACGAAGACACCACCCTGCTGTCCGCCACCACCGCGGGCAAGCACCCCCGTGAAGGCTTCGACTTCTTCCCGCTGACGGTCGACGTCGAAGAGCGCATGTACGCCGCGGGCCGCATCCCGGGCTCGTTCTTCCGCCGCGAAGGCCGCCCGTCCACCGAAGCGATCCTGGCCTGCCGGCTGATGGACCGTCCGCTGCGCCCGGCCTTCGTGAAGGGCCTGCGCAACGAGGTCCAGATCGTCGTCACCATTCTGGCGATCAACCCCGACGTGCTCTACGATGTCGTCGCGATCAACGCGTCCTCGATGTCCACCCAGCTCTCCGGCCTGCCGTTCTCGGGTCCGATCGGCGGCGTTCGCGTCGCTTTGATCGGCGACCAGTGGGTAGCATTCCCGAAGCACTCCGAACTGGCCGAGGCCGTGTTCTCCATGGTGGTGGCAGGACGGGTTGCCGGCGATGATGTCGCTATCATGATGGTGGAAGCCGAAGCGACCGACAATGCCTGGAAGCTGATCAAGGAAGAGGGCGCCACCGCCCCGACCGAAGAGGTTGTTGCCGAGGGCCTGGAGGCGGCCAAGCCGTTCATCAAGACCCTCTGCGAGGCCCAGGCAGACCTGGCCGCCCGCGCCGCCAAGCCGACCGTGACCTTCCCGATCTTCCTGGACTACGAGGATGACGCCTTCGCCGCCGTCGACGCCGCCGCGGCCGACAGGCTGACCGCCGTCTTCCAGATCGCCGACAAGCAGGAGCGCGACGCGGCTTCCGACGCGCTCAAGGACGAGGTTGCCACCTCGCTGGCGGGCTCGTTCGAGGGACGCGAGAAGGAAATCTCCGCAGCGTTCCGCGCCGTCACCAAGAAGGTGGTGCGCCAGCGCATCCTCAAGGACCAGGTCCGGATCGACGGCCGTGGACTGACGGACATCCGCCAGCTCACCGCCGAGGTCGAGGTCCTGCCCCGGGTCCACGGTTCGGCGATCTTCGAACGCGGCGAGACCCAGATCATGGGTGTCACCACGCTGAACATGCTCAAGATGGAACAGCAGATCGACTCGCTCTCCCCGGTGACGCGCAAGCGCTACATGCACAACTACAACTTCCCGCCGTACTCCACCGGGGAGACCGGCCGCGTGGGTTCGCCCAAGCGCCGCGAAATCGGCCACGGCGCCCTCGCCGAGCGGGCCCTGATGCCGGTGCTGCCCTCGCGTGAGGAATTCCCCTACGCGATCCGCCAGGTCTCCGAGGCGCTCAGCTCCAACGGCTCCACCTCGATGGGTTCGGTCTGCGCCTCGACACTGTCGCTGCTCAACGCCGGTGTGCCGCTGAAGGCGCCGGTTGCCGGCATTGCCATGGGCCTCGTCTCCGACCAGGTCGACGGCCAGACCCGCTACGCGGCGCTGACCGACATCCTGGGCGCCGAAGATGCCTTCGGCGACATGGACTTCAAGGTCGCCGGTACCGCCGAGTTCGTCACGGCCATCCAGCTGGACACCAAGCTCGACGGCATCC
>JBIOFK010000029.1:0-18702 GCA_044447065.1 Actinomycetales bacterium
GGCAGGCTGCGGGCAGTCTTCGGCCCGGCGGCCCGCACGGACATCGACCACGAGATGACCGCGGAGAACAAGGCCCTGCTGGCGAGCCAGGCCAAGCAGGCGCAACAGTGGCAAACGGTGACGCGGCCGGACGGCAGCACCTACGTGGTGCCCAAGGACCCGGAGGATAAGTCCCTGCGGTAGGGGCCGGGCCGAGGGCTCCTTGCTAAACTGCCACCAGGGTGCCAAACGGTAATCCGCTGTGCCGCCGGGGCACAGGGCCGTCAGAACGGGAGTGGTGTGCCGCGTGAAGAATGCCCGCAGCCTCCTGCCCGCGCACGCGGGCCGGCGCAGGACACCGGCGCTACTGTCCACCGTCGTCGTCGCCGCCATCGTGGTGATGGCTGCCGGCTATCTGCTCAAGGCCCAGTGCTTCGGACCCGTCTTTGACGCGCACGGGGCCAGCGGTCCGGATGTGTTCAGGCGCAGTTCAGTGGATTTGTGCTACTCGGACATCCAGACCCTGTGGTCCAGCCGGGCACTGTTCGACCACGTTTTTCCCTATCTGCACGGCGGGCTGACGGGCGGCTACCTGCCGCCGGGATTCATAGAATATCCTGTGCTCGGCGGCGTGATCGTCTACCTGCTGGCACTGCCGGCCGGCACGGATTTCGCCTTCTTCAACCTCTCCGCCGTGGCGCTGGCGGCCTGCGGGGCAGGGACGGCGTACCTGCTCGCGCGGTTCTGCGGCCGCCGCGCCCTCTGGTTCGCGCTGGCCCCGGCGCTGGTGCTCTATTCCTTCCTGAACTGGGACCTGATGGTGGTCCTGGCCACGGTGGGCGCCCTGGTCTGCGTCCGCAAGGCCGCGCTCGCGCAGCGCGGAACCGGCCGGGACGGGCGCTGGCTGGCCGCGGCGGCGGTGCTGCTGGCCGCCGGCGGGGCGCTGAAATTCTATCCGCTGATGTTCGTCCTGCCCGTGGCCCTGTGGCTGGCGTTCGGCGGGACGGGCCGCGACGGCGCGCCGGCGTCCGCGCGCTGGCGGACCGCGCTGCTTTTCGCCGCCACGGCCGGCGGCGTGTTCATCCTGCTTAATGTGCCCTTCCTGGTCCTGGACTACCGGGGCTGGGCCGCGGCCTATCACTTCCAGTGGAGCAGGCCCATCGACTTCACCACGAATTCCATCTGGTACTGGGGCTCGCGGCCGCGCGATGTGAACGATCCTGCCCTGCAGCGGATGCTGTCCACCGACTCCACGCTGGCGACGGCGGCCGGGCTGGTCCTGGCGGCCGGCGCCGGCGTGCTGCTGCGCAGGCGCTTCGGCGCCTACCCCTGGCTGCAGGTGTGTGCCGCCATGCTGTGCCTCTATCTGCTGCTGAACAAGGTCCATTCCCCGCAGTACATGCTCTGGCTGCTGCCGTTCTTTGTGCTGCTGCGGATCCGCTGGGGCTGGATCGTGGCCTACTCGGTGGTCGACGCCTGCATCGGGGTGGGGGCCATGCTGATGTTTTCGCAGGGACTGGACATCGGCTCGGGCGCGGCGGCGCAGCTGGTGATGATCGGTGTGTGGGGCCGCGCGGCCTTGTTGCCGGTGCTCGCGGTGGCCTTCCTGGCCGCGGCGCCGGCCTGGACCGCACCCGCCGTCGGACGGAAGATGCACGGAACACCGCCGGAGCTTTCGGCGCCGGCCCAGCGTAAAATTGAGGTACTCGCGGGGTAACGGCGTTATCTGAGAAGGAGATGGTGGAGATGCCGCACAATCAGCATCTGCTGGACCGGTTCATGACGGCCACCGACAAACTCAAGAACATCTTCGGGCAGGCCGACCGCGCCGACATCGACTCGCCCGTGGTCCACCGGCATGACGATTTCGAGGAGGCCTCGGCGGAGGACCTGTCCCATTTCGAGGTGGAGGCGGACTCGGAAGGCCACCACTACGGGACGCGCAAACCCGACTCCGCCTAGCGCCCGGTGCCGCCGTAGACGGTAGCGGCGTCCTCGACGTCGAGGTCGAAGGCCTTGTGGACAGCCCGCACGGCGGCGTCCAGCAGGTCCGCGCGCGTCACGACGGAGATGCGGATCTCCGAGGTGGAAATCAGGTCGATGTTCACCCCTGCGTCGGAGAGGGCCTTGAAGAAGGTGAAGGACACCCCGGGGTTCGAGCGCATTCCCGCTCCGATCAGGGACAGCTTGCCGATCTGGTCGTCGTAGACAAGGCCCTCGAAACCGACGCTGGCCTGGGCGTCGCGCAGCGCTGTAAGCGCATCCGCCCCCTCGACCATGGGCAGCGTGAACGTGATGTCCGTGCGGCCGTTCCCGGCGGTCGAAATGTTCTGCACGATCATGTCGATGTTGGAGTGCGCGCCGGCGATGATGCCGAAGATCTCGGCCGCCTTTCCGGGGATGTCGGGAACGCCGACGACGGTGACCTTGGCTTCGGACCTGTCGTGCGCCACGCCCGAGATGATTGGCTGCTCCAAGGCAACTCCCTCTGAGATTTTGATTTTGTCGTCGGGGCTGGGCAGCACCCAGGTCCCCTCCTTGTCCGAAAACGATGACCTGACGTGGATCGGCAGGCCAAACCGCCGGGCGTACTCGACGCAGCGCAGGTGCAGGATCTTCGCCCCGGACGCGGCCATTTCCAGCATCTCCTCGCTCGAGATCCTGTCGATTTTCCGGGCCGTGCTGACCACCCGCGGATCGGCGGTGTAGATGCCGTCGACGTCGGTGTAGATTTCGCAGACATCCGCGTCCAGGGCCGCCGCGAGGGCGACGGCGGTGGTATCGGAGCCGCCCCGTCCCATCGTGGTGATCTCGTTCGTGGCCCTGCTCATGCCCTGGAAGCCCGCGACGATGGCGATGTTGCCCTTGTCGATGGCGGTCCGGACACGGTACGGATCCACGTCGATGATGCGGGCCTTGCCGTGGATCCCGTCGGTGATCATCCCGGCCTGGCTGCCGGTGAAGGACTGGGCGACGGCGCCCTGGCTGCTGATGGCCATGGCCAGCAGCGCCATGGAGATGCGCTCGCCGGCGGTCATCAGCATGTCCAGTTCGCGGGCCGGGGGCAGCGCGGAAACCTCCGCGGCGAGGTCCAGGAGTTCATCGGTGGTGTCGCCCATGGCCGACACCACGACGACGACCTCGTTACCGGCGCGCTGGGTGTCGACGACCCGGCGGGCGACACGCTTGATTCCGGCGGCGTCCGCAACGGAGGACCCGCCGTATTTCTGGACGATCAGACTCATCGGTACACACTCATCGGCTCACCACGCGCTATCTGCTTCGAAATCCAGGAATGAGGCCGCACGGCATCATTGGCGCGGTAGGCAACCCGTCCAGTTTATCCTTCTGCGGCCCCGCGCCCTCAAATGTTGCGCGTCATGCGCCGGCCCCGGCGTGGTCAGCCAGTCAGTCGCCGGAGCCGGTTTCAGCGCCGGAGCCCTTGGTGCCAGTGGTGTCCTTGGTGTCAGAGCTGATCGTGTCTTTGTCCACGTAATGGCCCGGTCCCTCGTCGGCACCGTCGTCCTTGGTTCCGTCCGGCAGCTGCTGGTCCGTGTAGTGGCCGACAGCCTCGTCGGCGGACACGGTGGCCCCGTTCTTCTTGTAGTAGTGGCCGCGGGCCTGATCGGCCTTGGCCTGGTCGTCGCGCTGGACGTAGTGTCCGCGCGGCTGTGGCTGGTCCTTGTCCATGTCTTCCATGGCACCACTCTAGGCCGCGCGGGGCCGCACCGGTACCCTCCGCCGGGCCGGGCTGCGCGGGGCGGACGGGCCCTAGGCCAGGGCGTTCCGGCGGCCTTCGAAGGCCCGGCCCAGGGTGACTTCGTCGGCGTATTCCAGGTCCCCGCCGACGGGCAGCCCGGAGGCCAGCCTGGTGACCTTGATGCCGATGGACTTGAGCATCCGGGCCAGATAGGTCGCCGTGGCCTCCCCCTCCAGGTTGGGGTCGGTGGCGATGATGATTTCCTCGATCTGGCTGTCATTGAGCCGGGTCAGCAGGTCCCGGATCCGCAGCTGGTCGGGGCCGATGCCGGCGATGGGGTTGATGGCGCCGCCGAGCACATGGTAGCGGCCGCGGAAGGACCGGGTCCGCTCCACGGCCTGGACGTCCTTGGACTCCTCGACCACGCAGATGATCGTCGGGTCACGGCGCGGATCGCGGCAGATGGAGCAGGTGTCCTGTTCGGAAACGTTGGCGCAGATACTGCAGAACTTCACCCGCTCCTTGACCGTGACAATGGCGCTGACCAGGCGCTTTGTATCCTCCGGATCCGACTCCAGAATATGGAAGGCCAGCCGTTGGGCGGATTTCGGTCCGATCCCGGGCAGCCGGCCCAGCTCATCAATGAGCTCCTGAACTGCTCCCTCGTACACCGTCGCCTCGCTCTATGTCCTTGTGGTTTTGCGTTCTTGCGTTTCGCGCTTCGGGTTCCCGCCGGGGCTAGGACCCGTTGACGGGCTTTTCGTCCAGCAACCGTCCGCCCAGGATGCGTTCGACGGCGGCACGGCCCACCACCGCTGATTGTTCGATGGTTTCGTCATCCTCGCCGGGGACGTCCTCGACGTACGGCAAGTCTACTTTGCGCGCCGGCGCCGCGGCCCGGGCGGACCGGGCTTCGGGGCTGTTCTTCAGCCGCTCGTAGCGGCTCACCGGCACCGGCGGGGCCGGCGCGGGCGTACCGGGGGCACCGGCCGGCGTCGTCCCGTCGGCCGGCGGGGCGCCCGCTGCCGGACCTGCGGTTCCTGGCGCCGGACGCGCCCAGTCCGGGGCGTCCCGGGCGGCGCCCCATCCGGGATCCGCCACCTTGGGTACGGCGGGCGCGCCCGCAGGCTCCGCCGCGCGGGATACACCTCCAGGCTCCGCCGCCCGGCGTACAGTTCCAGGCTCCGCCGCTCGGGGTGCAGCGGCCGGGGCGTGTGCGGGCCGCTGCTGCTCGGGCGCGGCCCACTCCGGGGGTGGCTCCTCATCGGGGTGCGGGGGTTCCTCCGGCAGAGGTCCCCAGTCATCGGACTCCGGCCGTGCGGCGGGCGGGGCCGGGGGACGGCCGGAACCGGCAGCGGGGCGTGTTTCCGACTGCGGCTGGGGTCGATCCGGTGCGGACCCCCGGGCCGGGGCCCAGACCCGTTCGTTGCTTGCGTCGGGCGCGGCGCGGTGGTCCGGCGCCGCGGCGGGGGTTGCCGGAGCCGCGGGTGCAGGGGCCGTGGCACGTGCCGGGTGCTGCGTTTCGGCCGCGGAGCCGTTACCTGCTTTTGGGCCGGGTTCAGCGCCCGAACTGGCGCCCGGCGATCCGCCGGCGACCGGGTTGATGCGGCAATTGATGCCCAGCGTCTTGGAGATGGCGGCGCGCAGGTTGTCCGCGTGGTCCCCGCGGCCGAACGCGCCGGCCAGTCCGTCCGTCGTAAACGCGAGCTGCAGGACCTCGCCGTCGAAACTGTGCGGGGACGCGTTGGGCGCGACGAGCGCCCAGCTGCTGCGCTTGACCTTGGACAGCGCATCCAGAATCTCCGGCCACGCCCGGCGCAGCACCTCGACGCCGCCGGCGGCAGCCGGTCGCGGGACGGACGGCGCGGTTGCGGCAGCTGGTGTCGCGGCAGGCGGCGCGATGGCGGCAGTTGGTGTCGCGGCAGGCGGCGCGGTGGCGGCAGCTGGTGTGGCGGCAGCCGCAACCGGTTCCGGGCTCGGGAGCCGTGCCGGACCGGCGGGTGCTTCGGCCGGCCGGTCCGCCCGCTGTGGTGCCTCCGGCGCAGCCGGATTCGCCGCCGCGGCCGGACTCACCGGCGCAGCCGGACTCGCCGCCGCGGCCGGACCCGCTGCCGCGGGGAGCCTCACGGACGCCGCCCGGTCCGGCGCGGAGGCCGGCGCGGGGGCCGCCGCGCCGCCGTCGTGCGCCGGCTCCGACGCATAGTTCAGCCGACGCTCAATGCGGTCCACGCGCGCCGCCGTGCCCCGCTCGGTGGCGTCGGCGCCGGGCAGCAGCAGCCTGGCGCAGAGCAGTTCCAGGTGCAGGCGCGGGGACGTCGCCCCGGTCATGTCGGTCAGCGCGGTATTGGCGACGTCGGCCGCGCGGGAGAGTTCGGCGGCGCCAAGCTGGGTGGCCTGCGCACGCATCCGGGAAATCTGGTCCTCCGGTGTGCCGCGGAGAATGGCGTGGGCACTCTCCGGCACCGCCTGGACGATGATCAGGTCCCGGAACCGCTCCAGCAGGTCCTCGACGAAGCGCCGCGGGTCAAGGCCTGTCTGGATGATCCGGTCCACGGCGCCGAAGACGGTGGACGCGTCCGCCGCGGCCAGCGACTCCACGACGTCGTCGAGCAGCGAGGCGTCCGTATAGCCCAGCAGGGAAACGGCCATCGCATAGTCCAGCCCGGACCGGTCCGCACCGGCCATCAGCTGGTCCAGCACCGAGAGCGAGTCGCGGACGGAGCCGCCGCCGGCCCGCACCACGAGGGACAGCACCCCCGGGGCCACCGGAACCTGCTCCTGGTCGCAGAGCTGGCCGAGGTACGCCAGCAGCGGCTCCGGCGGGACCAGGCGGAACGGGTAATGGTGCGTGCGGGACCGGATGGTGCCGATCACCTTTTCCGGTTCGGTGGTGGCGAAGATGAACTTGATGTGCTCCGGCGGCTCTTCGACGATCTTCAGCAGGGCGTTGAAACCGGCCGAGGTGACCATGTGGGCCTCGTCGATGATGAAGACCTTGTACCTGTCGCGGACCGGGGCGAAGGTGGCCCGTTCGCGCAGGTCCCGGGCGTCGTCCACACCGCCGTGGCTGGCGGCATCGATCTCGATGACGTCCAGGGATCCGGATCCGCCACGGGCCAGTTCCACGCAGCTGTCGCAGGTGCCGCAGGGATGGGCGGTGGGGCCCTGGGCGCAGTTCAGGCAACGGGCAAGGATGCGGGCCGAGGTGGTTTTGCCGCAGCCGCGCGGGCCGGAAAAGAGGTACGCGTGGTTGACCCGGTTTTTCTCCAGGGCCGCCATCAGGGGCGCGGTGACGTGCTCCTGGCCGATGACGTCCGCGAACGAATCGGGCCGGTACCGCCGGTACAGGGCTGTTGGTGCACTCACAGATGAAACCCTATCTGGTGGGGGTGGCATTCTGCATGAAAAGACCCCCCATGCACCCGCCAGAGCCCGCTTACCCTTGCTACCTTCCGGTCCTGGGGGAGTTCACAGGATGACGCCACATGAGGGGCCGTCATCAAGTTTACCCGATCAGCGGACCGGGTCGGTCCGTGCCCCTTGCCACCAGCCCCCCGGGGCTTTAGATTGTTGTCACGGCCGTATGACAAAACTGTCAATCATCGGGGGCGGCCGCACCTTCAAGGAGAAAATTCGTGAAGAAATACCTTGGCGCTGCCGGCGCCCTGCTTCTGGTCGCCGGTGCTATGGCCTTCGGTTCGCAATCGGCGCAGGCAATCCCTGCCCCGGTTCAGCACGCCGAGCGGCTCTGCTCCTCCGCCCCTGCCGCAGGGCACGCATCCTGTTTCGCGCAGAAGCTGGTGAACTCCAGCGGCCAGACGCCGCAGACCACCACGCCGCCGTCGACCGGCCTGACCCCGGCGCAGCTGCAGGATGCCTACAAGATCACCGGACTGAAGTCCGGCGGGCGCACGGTGGCCATCATCGATGCCTACGGCTACCCGTCGCTGGAGCGGGATCTCGGGGTCTACCGCGCCCAGTTCGGCCTTGCGGCGTGCACGAAGGCGAACGGCTGCCTGAAGGTGCTCAACCAGACCGGCGGAACGACGCTGCCGGCGTTCAACGTCGGCTGGGCGGGGGAGCAGGCCCTGGACGTCGACGCCGTTTCGGCGGCATGCCCGGACTGCAAGATTGTCGTGGTGCAGGCTAATTCGGCAAGTTTCACCGACCTGGGGGCCGCCTCGGTGACGGCGTCCAAGCAGGCCGGCGTGGCGGCCATCTCCAACAGCTACGGCGGTTCGGACGCCTCGGACAGCACGTATTCGCAGTACTACAAGTTCTCGGGAATCGCCGTGACGGCATCCACCGGTGACAACGGATACCAGGGTGCGTCGTACCCGGCGTCCTCGTCGTATGTGACGGCTGTCGGCGGAACGTCGCTGAACAAGGCCTCGGGCACCAGCCGCGGGTGGCAGGAATCCGTCTGGTCCGGAGCGGGCTCGGGCTGCTCCACCCTGAACGCGGCCCTGCCGGCCGCGGCGCCGTTTGGAACGGGCTGCTCCGGGCGGGCTATGGCCGATGTGGCGGCGGCGGCGGATCCCTCCAACGGAGGCATGGCCGTCTATTACCCGACCAGCTCGACCAGGTCGACCTGGGCGCAGTTCGGTGGCACCAGCGAGGCTTCGCCGATTGTCGCCTCGGTCTATGCCCTCTCCGGCAACACCTCAGGCACGGCCAACGCGATTCCCTACGCGCACTCCAGCCAGCTGTTCGATGTGACCTCCGGAAGCAACGGCAGCTGCCCCACGGGTCAGTGGTGCACCGCGCGATCCGGCTGGGACGGCCCCACCGGCCTGGGAACGCCGAACGGTGCCGGCGGGTTCTAACCGCCGATCCGTCATGCGAAGCAAATATGGCATATTCGACCAATAGTTTGGTACAGTTGTCATAGTCGTTTGACAAAGCTGTTACATACCCGGCAGCCGCCTCGAACGCAGGATGCCCGGTAGGACGGCTCCGAGACTGGTCCCACTTCCGAGGACCGCACGCAGTGAGGGTGGTCAGGTTTGAACGGGGCCTGGCTACCCTTCCTGTGTTTAACGCCCCCTTGTGCTGGACGCCCGGTTGCGGGCCCCGGCGGCCGCCGGTCCGGAGCGGATTCGGCGGTTGGGGGGCCCATCGGGTACGCTGGAATCTGCCTTCAGAGGCAAGCACTGGAGAATTCGCCTAGCGGCCTATGGCGCACGCCTGGAACGCGTGTTGGGTTAACGCCCTCGGGGGTTCAAATCCCCCATTCTCCGCGCACACCGATCGCCCCGGACCCTGGTCCGGGGCGATTTTGCTGTCCATCGAGAGGTGGCCGGCGCCTGCGGCCAGGCTGGCCCGCTCCGGCTACGCGGGGCACCATGGCCGGAGCGGGCCACCGTAACCCGGGATGGCAGCACGCATCCCCTCCCGCCCGCCGCTGGAGGACCGGTCCGCGGATCAGCCGGCGGGCAGCAGCCCCAACCGGCGCAGCCTGCTGCGGGCGGCCAGCTCACTGGGGCCGGTCTTGTCCAGAGCCAGGTGAATGACGGCCAGCGTGGCCCGGGTAAGGGCGACCACCGGAAGCGGTACCGGGCCCAGATGCGCCTTCCTGAGTCCGAGCATGTCCCGGTACTGGGGTTCGAGGCTGGCCACCGCGGCCGCGAACAGCACCCGGTAGCCGGGACGCAGGACGCGGGCCAGCGGCGGGTTCCTGATGAACGCCACCGTCTCGGCCACCAGCGGGTCGGACCGCAGCCGGCCGCCGTCGTACCATTCATCCAGCTGGGCGCGCATCTGCGCCTCCGTCACCGGCGGCTCCGGCACCCGCATCAGCGTCCCGGCCTGCGCCCATTCGCGGACATAGGCGTCCGGTCCGCCGGGAATCGGCCCGCCCCAGATCTTGTGGGCGGACAGGAACGCGTCGGTGAAGGCGATATGCACCCAGCGCAGCAGCTCGGGGTCGTTCGCCGCATAGTTCCGGCTGGTCCCGTCGGCATCCAAATACGTCCCGCGGACCCGTTCGTGCAGGCGCAGCACCCAGTCCGAGGAGGCCTTCGCGGCGTCCCGGGACCCGTACGTGAGCGTGAATATCCAGCGGATGGTCCCTGCCAGCCGTCCCAGCGGGTCCTCCCGGAAGCGGGAGTGCTCCGCGACGCCGGCCATCGCCCCGGGATGCAGGGTCTGCATCAGCAGCGCCCGGATGCCGGCCACGATCGTCGTCATGGATCCGTGCACCGCCCAAGCGGCCGAACCGGGCTGGAAATAGCCCGGATCCTCGCCCTTGGCCAGCTCGGCAACCCAGTCAGGTGCGGACTCCGGGTGCCCGGACAGCGTGGTCCGCAGCTCCGCCCGCCAGCGTTTGAGAAGAGTGAACATGCTCCATTGTCCCGCTCCGGGCTGGACGTCGCCCGTGCCACGCTGCGGGACGGGGCGCCCTGACCGCCGGTACCTGGCCCGCGCCCCTAGCTGGCCGGGGCCAGCCAGAGTGCCGTCTCGGCCGGCAGCATTGTCCCGGGCGCCAGCACCGTGTCCGGCGCCAGCCCGGCGGGCGGCAGCGGGGCGCTGCTGAGCACGACGACGGCGCCGGCGGCTTCCGCGGGAAGCTCCACCGCGGCACCGGAGAGGTTGGCGACCAGCTGCCAGCCGTTCGGCCGGGCGAAGTGCAGCACCCCGTCCCCGGCACGCTCCGGTGGTCCCGGCCAGGTGAGGGATTCGTCCGCCTGCAGGACCCGCCGGGCGGCGAGCGCCGAACGGTAGAACTCGAGCATCGAGCCCGCCGCGCCGGACTGCCTGTCCGCCGCGTGCTGGGCAAACCACTCCGGCTGCGGCAGCCAGGCAGGCGCCGAGCCGTCGTTGAACCCGTACGTGCCGCCGTCGGCCGTCCAGGGCAGCGGCACCCGGCAGCCGTCCCGGCCCTTCTGCTCGTGCCCGCTGCGCAGCCACACCGGGTCCCGCAGCACCTGCGCCGGCAGGTCCGCGACCTCAAACAGTCCCAGCTCCTCGCCCTGGTAGAGATAGGCGCAGCCGGGCAGCGCCAGCATGACCAAGGTCGCGGCCCGGGCGCGGCGCAGTCCCCTGACCTTGTCCAGCCCGGGAGTGGTGCCGTCGGTCAGCAGCCAGTCCTCACGGTCCTGCAGCGTCAGGCCGTCCGGCAGCCCGTACCGGGACGCGTGCCGGATCACGTCGTGGTTGGAGAGCACCCAGGTGGAGGATGCCCCGGACGCGGCGGCCTCCGCCAGGCATTTTTCGATGGTGCTGCGGAACTCCGCGGCCTCGAAGCCGGCCAGCAACAGTTCGAAGTTAAAGGCCTGGCCGAGTCCGCTGGGGAGGGCATAGAGGGCCTGCCGTTCGGGGAAGGGAACCCAAGCCTCGGCGACGGCGGCGCGCGGCGGGTCGTATTCGTCGAAGACAGCGCGCCAGCCGGCGAAGATCTCGTGCACGTCGTTGCGGTCAAAAAGCGGGTCGGTGCCGTCGGGAACCCGGATTTCCAGCTGCGGTTTGGACCGCAGCGGCAAGGACATGTCCTTGGCCAGCGCGTGCGCGACGTCAACCCGGAAACCGTCCACGCCGCGGTCCGACCAGAAGCGCAGGGTGGTGTGGAAATCCTCGCGGATCCCGGGGTTGTCCCAGTTCAGGTCGGGCTGCTCCGGGGCGAACAGGTGCAGGTACCACTGGCCCGCAACCGCCTCGCCGCCGGCCATCTCCGCCGTCACCCGGGTCCACGCCGAGCCGCCGAAGTGGGACGGCCAGTCCGACGGCGGCAGCCCGCCGTCGTCGCCCGCGCCCGGCAGGAAGTGGTAGCGGGCCCGGGCCGCGGAGCCCGGCTGCGCCCGCAGCGCCTCCTGGAACCAGGCGTGCCGGTCGGAGGAATGGTTGGGCACGATGTCCACCATGACCCTGATGCCGGCGCCGTGCGCCGCCGCTACCAGGGCGTCGAAGTCCGCCAGGGTGCCCAGCCTCGGATCCACGTTGCGGTAGTCGTCCACGTCGTAACCGCCGTCGGCCAGGGCCGAGGGGTAGAACGGGCTGAGCCAGAGAGCGTCGACGCCGAGGTCCCGCAGGTAGGGGATCCGCGAAGTCACGCCCGGGAGGTCCCCGACGCCGTCGTTGTCCGAATCCGCGAAGCTGCGCGGGTAGACCTGGTAGACGGCGGCCTGCCGCCACCAGTTGGCGTCCTGCTGGCTCATCGTGGCGCGCTCCCTCTTTTTCGGTATCGGTCTGGGTCGATAGGGTACGGCATTGGCGCTGCCGGAGCGACGGAATTCCGGCGCTAGGGTAGGAGGATGAGCGATCTCTACGACATTCCTCTGACCCTCGGCGACGGCACGGCCACGGACTTCGGCCGGTTCCGCGGGAAGACGGTCCTGGTGGTCAACGTCGCCTCCAAGTGCGGCTTCACGCCGCAGTACGAGGGTCTGGAACGGCTGTACGGGCAGTACCGGGAGCGGGGATTTGAGATCCTCGGCGTCCCGTGCAACCAGTTTGCCGGCCAGGAGCCGGGTACGGACGAGGAAATCAGCGAATTCTGCACGCTCACCTACGGGGTGTCGTTTCCGCTGCTGCGGAAGGCCGATGTGCGCGGCAGGAATCAGCATCCCCTGTACGAACGCCTGACAGCGTTCAGGACGGGGATCCTGCCCGGGCTGATCAAGTGGAATTTCGAGAAGTTCCTGATCGGAGCCGACGGCGTGATCCTCGACCGCTTTGCCTCCACCGTTGCCCCCGAATCACCGGAGATCACGGCGGCCATCGAGTCCTCGCTGCGGGAGCCGGCCGGCTAAAAAGGCCGGGGGCGCCGTCAGCCGGCGGGGCGCCGTCAGCCGAGCAGCGCCTTCCGCCACGCGGCCAGGAAGGCCGCACCGGCGTCGTCGTGGATGACGTCCGCGCCCAGGCCCAGGTCCGCGGCGGTCAGCACGTCGTACGGTTTCACCGGCACGCCGTCCGCGGGGCGCACGTCCACGTGCTTCACCCGGTGGTCGTTGTGGTGCAGCCAGTCAGCCATCGCGTAGTCCGTGCGCGAATCCCCCACGGTGCGCCAGGCCGCCGGAGTGATTCCCTCCGCCGCGAGCAGCTCCACGGCACGGCCGGCACCGAGGTCCTTGCCCAGGCGCACCGACTCGATGTCGGTGGAAATGATCGTCGGATCCAGCCGGAACTCCGCGTCGCCCATCCTGTCATCGGAGCCGACGGCGTGATGGTCCAGCCTGGTCCCGCGCAGCCCGCGCCGGAACATCAGGTCCAGCGCGTCCGCGTCGAAGAGGTGCTGCTCGGCGAGATAGTCGTCATGGCTGACGGTGAGCTGCTGTTCCACCGAGACCATGGCACGTTTCGTCCCGTCGAAGAACATGTGCGCCGAGTAGTCCTCGGCCACCAGCCGGCGCACATCCGCCGCATAGTCGGCCGGGACGGCCAGGGTCTTATCGACAAAGACCGGCCCGGCGCCGTCAGCGGTGTAGCTGAACCAGACGGCACCCTTCTCGCAGACGGCGTGCACCCGCACGCCGGGCCGCAGCCCGGCCGCCAGCATCGGCGCCATGACCTGTTCCCGGACGAACGTGTCGGACCGTCCCGTGTTGAACACGACGGGGATACCGGCCTCGGCCAGGGCCAGCAGGTCCGCAATAATCGCGGGTCGAACCGTCCTGGTGACGGGACTGGCCACGGGTCCGTCCACATCCAGCAGCAGGGCCAGCTCGGGGTTTTTCGACATACAGCCATCCTGCCATCCGGCGCGGCGGCGTAACCATTTGGCCACAGCATGGGCGCCGCCGGCGACACAAGTTCCCATCCCCCCGCCTTTTCCCTAGGCTGGGGTGCGTGATCTTCAAAGCTGTCGGCGATGCGCGCCCCTACCCGGACCATGGCTACACGACGCCCAAGGACTGGGCCGTGGTGCCTCCCCGGCAGGTCCGGCTGGACGAGCTGGTCACCACCAAGAGCACGCTGGACCTAGAGGCGTTGCTGGCCGAGGACTCCACCTTTTTCGGTGACCTTTTCCCGCATGTGGTGCAGTGGAAGGACACGCTCTACCTGGAGGACGGGCTGCACAGGGCGGTGAGGACTGCGCTGCACCAGCGCACCATTCTGCACGCCCGGGTGCTGGTCATCGATGACTGATGACCCGGGCCGGCTGGTGATACCGCCCAAACCGCCGCTGCCGCCCAAAAAACTCCGGGCCGCGCTGCGCCGGGCGGACCGCGGCCGGGCCCGGGCGGAACACCACGAGCGCACGCGGGCCCGCCGGGCACAAAAACGGGCCAGGCGGGCCGACACCTCCATCTACCACGGCCACACCGTCGTCAGCAGGGATGTCCTCGCGGCAACGTTCCCGGATGAGGAGCGGATCGACAACCCGGTGCTCTTCCGCCACCGCCTGGTCCACGGCATCACCCTGACGGTGCTGGCCGCCGTCCTGATCACGGCGGTGGTGCTGGCGGTCATGCTCTGGAAGGGCTACTGGACCCTTCCCGAGGCCCGGTCCGCCCCGTCGCCGACCGTCAGCTGCCCGTCGTCGTCGTTCGACTACCCGGCGAACGCGACGGTGCATGTGAACGTGTACAACGCGACCCAGCGGGAGGGACTGGCGACGTCGGTGGCGGCGGAGCTCAAGAAGCGCGGCTACCTGGTGGGCACCGTCGCGAACAAGGACACCAACTACATCGGGACGGCTGTGGTGGCCGCCGGGCCGGCCGGGCAGTCCGCCGCGTTCAACCTGCAGCGCAACATCGCCGGCACCGACTACGTCCAGGACGACCGCACCGACGCGTCGGTGGACGTGTACCTGACCGGCGCCTTCAACGAGCTGGTGGCGGCGGACCTGGTGGACCAGACGCCGGGGCCGCTGTCCTGCCCGCGGCTGAGCCCCTCACCGACGGCGCCGGCCCCCAGTACGACGGCGGCTCCCGCGCCTTAGGCGGAAACGGCGGCCTTCGCGGGCCGTCCGTCAGGACCGAACCGGGCGCCCACGCCCGCCTGGATGAACCTCACGGTGGCCGCGGCCGTTCCGGTGTCCGCGCTGTCGGTGCCGCTGTCGGTGCCGGCGCTGCGGCCGGCGCTCGCGGTCAGCGAGCCGTGGATCAGCTGCGCCAGCGCCGGCACATCCGCCTGCGGCAGGTAACCCTGGCGGATCCCGTCGGCCAGGATGGTGGTCAGCAACTCGTTGAGTTCACCGACGTGGCCGCCGAGCCGGTCGAACGATTCGGACGAGAGCACGGAGCGCATGGCGGGGCCGGGCGGCAGGTGCCGCCGGGAGAGGTCCTCGATCTGGGCGCGGACGTAGACGGCCAGCCGGTCCACCGGGTTGTCCTGCTGGGCCAGCTCGGCGCGCAGATCCTGCAGGAACCGGTCCGTCTCCTCCAGGGCGTACGCCACCAGCAGCTGCTCCAGGTCGGCGAAGTAGTTGTATACGGCGGTGCGTCCCACGCCCGCGCGTCGGGCCACGTCGGTCATCGTCAGGCCGGGGAGGCCGTGGCTGAAAAGGAGTTCGCCGAAGGCATTGAGGATCTTGTGCTGCGTGAGTTCGCGCTGCTCCGCGTTGCTCGGGGCGGCTATTTTCGGCATAGAGACACTTTACCGTGAACTGTCACCAAAGGTCGGCCCGCCGGCGGACGGACGGGTCCGGGAGACCGACAGCGCCGGTATGCGTGCGAGCGTCTGGTAGACCACGCAGTAGCGCTCGGTCAGGCGCAGCAGCGTGGCCAGCTGGTCGTCGTCGGCATCCGAGTCCAGGTCGAAGCTCAGCCGGATCTCCCGAAAGCCGACGGGCGCCTCCTTGCTGACCGCAAGGGTGCCGCGGAAGTCCAGGTCCCCCTCGGCGTGCACTGATCCTGACACCTCCAGGCCCAGCGACGAGGCGACGGCGCCGAGGGTCACCCCGGCGCAGGCGACCAGGGCCTGGAGCAGCATGTCCCCGGAGCAGGCGGAGAGGCCGTCACCTCCGGTGGCCGGATGCAGCCCCGCCCGCACCAGCGCCTGCCCGGTCTGCACCGAGCACGTCGTGCCCATGCCCAGTTCGCCGTCGGCGCGCAGCGTCACCAGGGCCGATTCCGGCTCCTCGCGGTAGTGCTGCTTGAGCGGTTCCTGGACCGTGCGCAGCTCATTGGTGCTCATCGGATCGACCTCTCCGTTCCTTACTGGTCCGGCGGATCCGCCGGACCGCAGGGCCGGCGGCGGAGGGGCGGTGCGGCGTTGTGCCCCCACCGGTCCCTCCGTTCACCAGTATGCGCGGAAAGCACGCCGGTGGGGAGGCCCGGGCGCGGGCTGCTTCCGGTCAGTCCTGGTTGCTGAAGGCGGCGTCGAAGGACTGCGCGGACGGTGTGAAGTTGTACTTTTTCAGCGCGGCGAGGGCCTCGGGCGCGCCTTCGAGGCGGTCCATTCCGGCGTCCTCCCATTCGACCGAAATCGGCCCGTCGTAGCCGATGGCGGTGAGGGCGCGGAAGGCCGATTCCCAGGGTACGTCGCCGCGGCCTGCGGAGACGAAGTCCCAGCCGCGGCGGGGGTCTCCCCAGGGCAGGTGGGAGCCCAGCACGGTGTTCCGGCCGGTCATCCGCAGCTTCGTGTCCTTGCAGTCCACGTGGTAGATCCGGTCCTTGAAGTCCCAGATGAAGGAGACGGGGTCGATGCCCTGCCACATGAAGTGGGACGGGTCCCAGTTCAGCCCGAACGCGGTGCGGTGGCCGATCGCCTCCAGGGTGCGCACGGTGGTCCAGTGGTCGTAGGCGATCTCGGAGGGGTGCACCTCGTGGGCGAAGCGGACGCCGCACTCGTCGAAGACGTCCAGGATGGGGTTCCAGCGCTCGGCAAAGTCCCGGTAGCCGGCCTCGATGACGGATTCCGGCACGGGCGGGAACATGGCCACGTACTGCCAGATGGAGGAGCCGGTGAAGCCGACGACGGTGTCCACCCCGAGTGCCCGGGCAAGCCGGGCGGTGTGCTTCATTTCCTCCGCGGCGCGCCGGCGGACGCCCTCGGGGTCGCCGTCGCCCCAGACCCTGGCCCCGACGATTGCCTGGTGGCGGAAGTCGATCGGGTCATCGCAGACGGCCTGGCCCTTGAGGTGGTTCGAGATGGCCCAGACCTTGAGGTTGTAGCGGTCCAGGACGGCCTTTTTCGCCGCGATGTAGTCGGCGTCGTCCCAGCGCCAGGCGTCCAGGTGGTCGCCGGAGACGGCGATCTCGAGGCCGTCGTAGCCCCAGCCGGAGGCCAGCCGGGCGACCTCCTCGAAGGGCAAGTCCGCCCATTGGCCGGTGAACAGGGTGTAGGGGCGGGGCATCGGAGACTCCTTGGAAGCGGTGGCGGTCAGGGGGCGGTGACGGAGATGGTGGCGCTCTTGGCCGCGGCGGATTCCTCGATGGCGGCCAGCACCCGCTGGACCTGGAGGCCCTCGGCAAACGACGGCGAGGGAGCCTCCGCGGTGCCGATGGCCGCCAGGAAGTCCCGCGCCTGGTGCGTGAAGGCGTGTTCCCAGCCGAGCATGTGCCCCTGCGGCCACCAGGGACGCAGGTAGGGGTGCTCGGGTTCGGTCACGACGATGCGGGTGAAGCCCTGTTCCCGGACCGGCAGCGTTCCATCCAGGAACTGGAGCTCGTTGATGGCTTCCAGGTCGAAATGGAGGGCTCCGCGGCTGCCGTACACCTCGATCCGCAGCGAATTCTTTTTCCCGAGCGCCACGCGGGAGACCTCGATGCTGGCCACTGCTCCGCCGGCCAGCGACAGAGTGGCCCAGGCGGCGTCGTCGACCGTGACCGGCTCCGGACCTGCCGGCCCGGGACGGGAGGAGGTGAAGGTGTGCAGCCTCCCGGACACCTCGGTGACAGTGTCACCGAGCAGGAACTGGACCTGGTCCACCGCGTGCGAGGCGATGTCACCCAGGGCGCCGGACCCGGCGGAGTCTTTCCGCAGCCGCCAGGTCATCGGCGAATGCTCGTCGGCCAGCCAGTCCTGCAGGTAGCTGGCGCGCACCTGCCGGATCGTGCCCAGCCGGCCCTCACCGATCAGCTCCCGGGCCAGCGCCAGCGCAGGCACGCGCCGGTAGGTGTAGCCCACCATGGACCGCACCCCGCGGGCCCCGGCGGTTTCCGCCGCCGCGACCATGGCCTCGGCCTCGGCCAGAGAATTGGCCAGCGGCTTTTCAACCAGGACGTGCTTACCCGCGGCCAGGGCGGCGATGGCGATCTCGGCGTGCAGCCAGCCGGGCGTGCAGATGTCGACAATGTCGATGTCGTCCCGGGCGATCACCTCCCGCCAGTCGGTGGCGGATTCGCTCCAGCCGTACGCCCTCGCGGCGGCCGCCACCCCGTCCGCGTCCCGGCCGACGAGCACCTTGCGCTCGAAGGCCGGGACCTCGAAGAACCCGGCCACGTTCCGCCACGCGTTGGAGTGGGCCTTGCCCATGAAGGCGTAGCCGATCGCGGCTATACCCAGGGGGCGGGCGGATTCGTGTTCCAGCATGGGGGCATCCTAGAGGGTCGCGGCGGTGGGGTCCCAGTCGGCGGGCAGCGGCGGGGCCGCCGCCGCCGTGCTGGCCAGTTCGATGAACGTTCCCGTGTCGATGGATTCGGCGATCGAGACCATGGCGTCGAGCACGTGATAGGCCATCTGGCCCTGGGCGCGGTGCGGAACCCCTGCCCGGATGGCCCGCGCCATTTCCAGGACGCCGGTGCCGCGGGAGGACGTCGAGCCCACCGCCGCAATGACTTCCGGCTTGTCGGTGCCGCGGCGGGTCAGCAGAATATCGCCGTCGAAGTCGTTCGGATCGGGGAAGGCGATGGTCGCCTCGGTCCCGTTCACCTCGACAAAGCCGGCCCGCTTGACGTTGGAGTCGAAGCTGAAGATGCTCTGGGAGGACTCCCCGCCGGCGAACTGGGCGATCGCGCTGACGTGGCTCGGCACGGTGACCTCGAATTCCTCCCCGGCCGTGGGCCCGGAGCCGATGACCCGCTTCTGCCGGGAGGTCGACCCGAAGGCGGCCACCTTGGCGATCGGACCGAACGCCTGGACCAGCGTGGTCAGGTAGTACGGGCCGATGTCGAACAGCGGTCCGGCGCCCTCCTGGAACA
>JBIOFK010000030.1:0-18599 GCA_044447065.1 Actinomycetales bacterium
GTTTCGGCCTCGAAACCGGCCCGGACATGGTCGGCGGAGGGCTCCACCAGCGCGGCGGCGGCCGCCTGCACATCCTCGTCATAGCTGCTGCCCAGGAAGACGAGTTCCGTGTTCACGACGCTGTCCGCGATCCCGGCCACCGGGCCCCCGGGCCACGGGCAGCAGGCCGGGTCCGGGCAGCGCAGCGTCCGCCAGTAGCGCGGGCCCACGTACCAGGCTTCACCCAGCGTCAGCGTTGCCTCCGCCAGCTGGTGTTCAAGCGCAGCCAGGAGCCGGGCGTAGGGCGGGCGGTGGAGATCACGCCACGGCTGGTCCGCATAGAACGCCAGCAGCACCCCGTCCGCATCCGCGTCGTACAGGACGTTGGAGACGAACGTGGCCGCATAGTCGTTCAGCCAGGAGGCCCCCGCCGCGGAGTCCGGCGGCAGATCCGCGCGCACGAGCGCCCGCACGCTGTGCCCCAGGGTTGTGAGCGCCACCAGCGAGTTGCGGGGCGCGAAGCCCAGATGATGCGGAATGTAGGCCAGCAGATCCTCGGGGGAACCGGCGGAGAGCCTGGACGGGCCGTCCGGTCCCGGCGCGGACGCGGAAGGGAAACGGGGTGCCGGCGGCGGTGCTGAGGGAGTCATGCCTCCAGCGTGGGCGCCCCCGCGGGACGGCACCAGCGCGCGGCCGGTGTATGTGCGCGGGCCGCCGGAAGCCGGGGCTGTGGAGGACGCAGGCCGCTAGGAGGACCGCTCGCGCCGCTCCCGGCGGTACTGCGCCTTGCGCCGGCTCCGGTCCGCCAGAGCCTCCCGCAGCGGCGGCACCGGCTGGCCGTCCGCGGCCATCCGCCGCCTGACCTCGCGCCGGCAGACCACCACTCCGATGACCCCGACAGCCATCACGAGGAACAGCACGCAGAACGCGATCCGGAACGAATCCAGGGAGTACAGGTTCCCGTGCGAGAAGCCCGTAGTGTTCAGCAGGTCCAGGACCACGCCGATCACGTACATGGCCACCAGGGACGCGCAGAAGCCGCCCATGTTCACGATCCCGGTGGCCGTGCCCATCCGGTGTGCGGGGTTGAAGGTGCGGGCAAAGTCGATGCCGATCATCGACGCTGGCCCGCCCAGGGCCATCGAGATGACCAGCAGGACCAGCAGCCACAGGGGTGCCCGGCCCGGATACAGCAGGGTGATGGCCAGCAGCAGGACGATGCCGGCGGCGGTCAGCAACACCAGGGTGGAGCGCCGCAGCGGGTGCCGGGACACCCAGCCGCCGAGCATCGGCCCGCTGATGATTCCGACCAGCACGAACAGGCTCATCAGGCCGGAGGCGGCCGACTGGCTGATCCCCTGGCCGGAGATCAGGAACGGGTACCCCCAGGTCAGGATGAAGACGTTGCCGGTGAACTGCAGCGTCCAGTGGCTCCACAGCCCGAGGCGCGTGCCCGGCTGGGTCCAGGCGCGGGAGACAGTGGTGCCGATTTCCCGGAACCCCTGCCGGACCTGAGCCGGGGCGGCCGACGGCGGCTGGTTGCGGATCGCCGACGCGGCGGCGGCGAAGGCCACCAGGGACAACGCCGCCGACGCCACGAATGCAGTGCTCCAGCCGTAGGCATGCAGCACCGCGACAAACGGGACAACGCTGATCAGCTGGCCGAGCTGTCCGAGCTGGCCCGTCAGCTGGGTCAGCAGCGGTATCCGGCGGGCGTCGAACCAGGCCGGCAGAAGCCGGAGCACCGAGACAAAGGTCATCGCGTCCCCCGCGCCGACCAGCACCCGGCCGACCAGCCCGGCCGGCACCGAGCTGGCGGCGGCCAGCTGGAGCTGCCCCAGGCACATCAGCGCCGCGCCGAGCGCGATCATCAGCCGGGCACCGAAACGGTCCACCAGGACACCGACGGGGATCTGCAATACGGCGTACACCAGCAGCTGCAGTACGGTAAACGCCGACAGGGCCGAGGCGGTCGCGCCGAACCGTTCGGTGGCCTGCAGACCGGCCACCCCGAAGCTCGTCCGCTGGGTCACCGCCACCAGGTAGGCGAAGACACCGATCCCCCAGATGAGCCACGCGCGCGAAGAATTCACACACCCATCTTAGGGCCGGCCGCCGTCGTCCTCCCTGCTCGCCAGGTACGCCTCGACCGCCGCGCCCAGCGCGTCGGCCGTGGGCAGCCTGTCATTTTGGTCGGCCAGCAGCGAGCGCGTGCCCAGGCCTTCGACGCGTTCGTCGTACTGCTCCTCCAGTGCCCGCACCACCCCCTGGACCTCGACGGAACCGGCCACCTGCTCGCCGATCTGGCGCTCCACCTCGCGGCCCGCCTCACGCAGCTGGTCGGTGGGCAGCATCAGCGAGGCGGCTGCGCCGAGGTACTCCAGACCGGCGACGGCGGCCTGCGGGTACTGCGCCTCCGCAAGATAGTGCGGAACATGCAGGGCGTAGCCGGCGACGTTGCGTCCGGCCTCCGACAGCCGCACCTCCACGACGTGTCCTATGCCGGAGGGAAGATCGATGGTGGCCCGCCACGACGTGATGCCCTCGATCAGCTCGGGCCGGTTGCCGTGCACGGTCACCCCGATGGGCCTCGTGTGCGGAACGGGCATCGGCACGGCCTGCACCCAGGCCACCAGGTTCACGTCAAGCCGGCGGACCAGGGAGACCACCGCCTCGCTGAACCGTTCCCACTGCAGGTCTGGCTCGGGCCCGGTCAGGAACAGGAACGGCTGCCCCAGCCCGTCCTGCATCCGGTACAGGACCAGGCGCGGGGCCCGGTACGCCGTCAGATGGTCCTCCACGAAACTGATCCGCGGGCGCCGGGAGCGGTAGTCCAGGAGCTGGTCGACGTCGAAATAGCCCAACACCGTCGACGGCAGCTTCTCCACCAGTTCCGAACGGATCTGCGTGACGACCTGGCCGGCATCGGCCAGCCCGTCAAAGGCCAGCAGCAGGTTCAGCCCCTTATTCTCGCTGTCCCGGGCGCCGGGATTCAGCGCATAGAGACTCTCCGGGTCCAAAAATGGAACGTAGTCAAAGTCATTCATCGGGCCCTCCTTCTTATCAAGATCAACGTCCACAGGGCCCGGAAACATTCCGGCGGCGGTCAGCTGCGCACGTGGACGTCCACGAAGGGCGGCTTGACGACCGTGACGCCGAGCCTGCGGCCCCGGATGTCCAGCTCCAGCTCGTCGCCGAGGCCGACGGAGGGCCGCACCAGGGCCAGCGCGATGCCGATGCCCAGGGTGGGAGAAAACGTGCCGGAGGTGGTCCGGCCGACGACGGTGCCGTCGCGGTCCAGCACGGCGGCACCGGCCCGCGGCACCCCGCGGGAGGTGGCCAGCAGGCCCACCGACCTGCGCGGCGGCCCGGCGGCCTTGAGCGCCGCCAGGGCCGCCTTGCCCGGGAAGTCGTCCTTCTTCCAGCCCACCGCCCAGCCGACGCCGGCCTCCACCGGCGTGATGGAGGTGTCGAGTTCGTGTCCGTGCAGGGCATAGCCCATCTCGGTGCGCAGCGTGTCCCGGGCGCCCAGGCCGGCGGCCCGGCCGCCCTGCGCGGACACCGCCGCCGCCAGCGCATCCCAGACGGCCGCGGCATCCTCCCACCGCGGCACGATCTCGTAGCCGTGCTCTCCGGTGTACCCGGTGCGGCAGACCGTCACCGGCACTGAGCCGCCGGAACCGGCCCAGTCCGCGTCGACGAAGGACATGTACTCCTCGGGCCGCGGCAGCCCGACCGCGGCCAGCACCTCCGCCGAGCGCGGGCCCTGCACGGCGAAAACACCGAAGCGTCGGTGCAGGTCCTCGATCACGAGGTCCTCGCCGGCGGCGTCGCGGGCGGCGCACAGCTGCGCCACCACGGCGGCGGTATTGGCGGCGTTGGGAACCAGGAACACCTCGCTGTCGCTGCGCAGGTAGGCGATCAGGTCATCGGTCACGGTGCCCGCCTCGGTCAGGGCGAGGGTGTACTGGGCATAGCCGGGACCGATCCGGTCCAGGTCATTGGTTAGGTTGCGGTTGGCGAAGGCGCGGGCGCCGGGGCCGGCAATCCTCGCCTTGCCCAGGTGGGAGACATCGAAAAGGCCGACGGCGGTGCGCACCGCGGTGTGCTCGGCCACCACCCCGCCCCCGTCGTACTGCAGCGGCATCAGCCAACCGCCGAATTCCGACATTTTCGCTCCGTGGCCCAGGTGCCAGTCGTGCAGCGGCCCGCGCCGGCTGTGCTGGCCGTGCTCGCTGTGCTGGCCGGGCCCGGCATCCGGCGCGGCCAGCCCGCCCGGCCGTGCGGGGATTTGTTCGCTCATGCCGAACACGCTACCGCAGCGCCCGGCGCCGGCGTGCCGGTCCGGCCGGCGGCGGGCATACGATCAGAGAACAACCCCTGCGGTGGACCCCCCAACGACAAGTGAGGAACGTTCTTTCGTGATCAGCAACCAGACCGTCACGCTGACGGCCATTTCCAAGGACATTAAACGCGCCGGCGCGGACGCCGTCGTCATCGGGGTAGGTCAGGGACCCGCCGGTGCCGTACTGCTGGACAGCCCGCTGTCAGCCAAAGCCGCCAGCGCGCTGAAGGATTCCCTCGCCGCCCTCGGCATCACCGGTGCGGCCGACGAACTGCGCCGCCTGCCCGGGGTGCCCGAACTCAATACCGATGTGCTGGTCCTGGCCGGCGTGGGCAAAATCTCCGGCACCGAGGTCAGCGAGGAAGCGGTGCGCCGCGCGGCCGGTTCCGCGGTGCGCCAGCTCGCCGGCCTGGACACCGTGGTGCTGGCCCTGCCTGCCCCGGACGTGCGCCAGGGAGCCGCCGTGGCCGAGGGCGCGGCCCTCGGCGCCTTCTCCTACACCGGGCACAAGACCGGCACCGACATCAAGGCCGCGGTGGCCAAGGTCATCGTGTTCTCTCCGGCCGCGGGCGAGCCGGCGCTGACGGCGGCACTGGAGCGCGCCGCCGTCGTCGCCCGCGCCGTGAACGCAACCCGCGAACTCGTCAACGAGCCCCCCAGCCACCTGTACCCGGCCACCTTCGCCGAGGCGGCCAAGGACCTCGCCAAGGGCCTGCCCGTCAAGGTCACCGTGCTGGACGAAAAGCGGCTCGAAAAGGACGGCTACGGCGGCATCCTCGGCGTGGGGCAGGGCTCCTCCCGTCCGCCGCGGCTAGTGAAGGTGGAATACTCCCCCGCCAAGGCGAAGGCCTCGCTTGCCCTGGTCGGCAAGGGCATCACCTTCGACTCCGGCGGCATCTCGCTCAAACCGCCGGCGGGGATGATGACGATGAAGTCGGACATGGCCGGGGCGGCCGCCGTCCTGAACGCCCTGCTGGCCATCGCCGCGCTGGGGCTGCCGCTGAAGGTCACCTCGTACCTGTGCCTGGCGGAAAACATGCCCTCCGCCACCGCCACCCGGCCCTCCGACGTGCTGACCATGTTCGGCGGCAAGACCGTGGAGGTGCTCAACACCGACGCCGAGGGCCGCCTGGTGATGGCCGACGGCCTGGCCGCCGCCTCCCTCGACCGCCCCGACGCCATCCTGGATGTGGCCACCCTCACCGGGGCGCAAGTGGTGGCGCTGGGCCACCGGACGTCCGCCGTGATGGGCGACGACGGTGTCAGCGCGGCCATCAAGGCCGCGGCAGACCGCGCCGGTGAGCTCTTCTGGCCGATGCCGATGCCGGAGGAACTGCGCCCGTCCCTGGACACCCCTGTCGCCGATCTGGCCAACATCGGGGAGAAAATGGGCGGCATGATGACCGCAGCCGTGTTCCTGAACGAGTTCGTGGGCGACAGCGCCGACGGGACGAAAATTCCGTGGGCGCACCTGGATATCGCCGGTCCGGCGTTCAACGAAGCGGCCCCGTACGGCTACACCCCGAAGCAGGGAACCGGCGTCGCGGTCCGCACGCTGGTGGCCTACGCGGAGGATATTGTCGCCCGGACGCGATAACACGGCGCGGGTCACAGCGGAACGTGAATCCCGCCACAACTGCCCGCCAGGGCGGCGCTGAAGGTGGAGCATGGTAGCTGTGAACGCTATGGTAAATCCTGAAAGTAACAAGCTCGGGCGGATCCCGCTGTCAGCGGGATCCGCTTGTAGTATCAACACCGATCGGTGCGCGCCAAGCGCACCCACCATTACGCGAGGGAGCGTCTAAGTGGCCGAAACGGCAGCTGCGCACGAATTCGACATCCTGGTCCTCGGCGGCGGCAGCGGCGGCTACGCCGCGGCCCTGCGGGCCGTACAACTCGGCTTCACCGTTGGCCTGGTGGAGAAGGCCAAGCTCGGCGGCACCTGCCTCCACAACGGCTGCATCCCCACCAAGGCGCTGCTGCACTCCGCGGAGGTCGCCGACCACGCCCGCGACGCCGCGAAGTACGGCGTCAACGTCGACCTGCAGTCCATCGACATGAACGCCGTCAACGCGTACAAGGACGGCATCATCGCCGGAAAGTACAAGGGACTGCAGGGACTGATCAAGGGCAAGGGCATCACCGTCATCGAAGGCGCCGGCAAGCTCACGGCCCCGGACACGGTGACCGTCGACGGCACCGAGTACAAGGGTAAGAACGTCATCCTGGCCACCGGGTCGTATTCCCGGTCGCTGCCCGGCCTGGAGATCGGCGGCCGGGTCATCACCTCCGACCAGGCCCTGACCCTGGACTACGTCCCCAAGAGCGTCATCGTCCTCGGCGGCGGCGTCATCGGCGTGGAGTTCGCCTCCGTCTGGAAGTCCTTCGGCGTGGACGTGACCATCGTGGAGGGCCTGCCCTCCCTGGTCCCCAACGAGGACGCCGCCATCATCAAGGTCCTGGAACGCACCTTCAAAAAGCGCGGTATCAACTTCAGCACCGGCACCTTCTTCCAGGGCGTCGAGCAGAACGACGACGGCGTCAAGGTCACCCTGGTGGACGGCAAGACGTTCGAGGCCGAGCTGCTGCTGGTCGCCGTCGGCCGCGGTCCGGTCACCGCCGACCTCGGCTACGAGGAAGCGGGCGTCACCATTGACCGCGGTTTCGTGATCACCAACGAGCGGCTGCACACCGGCGCCGGCAACATCTACGCAGTCGGGGACATCGTCCCCGGTGTCCAGCTTGCCCACCGCGGCTTCCAGCAGGGCATCTTCGTGGCCGAAGAAATCGCCGGCCTCGCACCCGTCGTGGTCGAGGACATCAACGTCCCCAAGGTCACCTACTGCGATCCGGAGATCGCCTCGGTGGGCCTGAGCGAAAAGGCCGCCAAGGCCAAGTTCGGCGACGACAATGTCGAGAGCGTGGAATACAACCTGGCCGGCAACGGCAAGAGCTCCATCCTGGGCACCGGCGGCCTGATCAAGTTCGTCCGCGAAAAGGACGGCCCCGTCGTCGGCGTGCACATGATCGGCACCCGGATCGGCGAGCAGATCGGCGAGGCCCAGCTGATCGTGAACTGGGAAGCCTACCCGGAGGACGTGGCGGGCCTGATCCACGCGCACCCGACACAGAATGAAGCACTCGGCGAGGCCGCCATGGCCCTGGCCGGACATCCGCTGCACGGTTAAGGGCTGTCCCTGCGGCTGCCGGTCTGCGGACCGGCAGCTGTAACATGCGCCGGGTGCGCCCGGCGCCCCGCCGCGGGTGCACTAAGCTCGCAGCAACCGATCCGCAGAACTCATCATGCACCGAAGATCATAAGGAGAACGGGGACGAAATGTCTGAATCCGTGAACTTGCCCGCCCTGGGTGAAAGCGTCACCGAGGGTACTGTCACTCGCTGGCTCAAGCAGGTCGGTGACCGGGTTGAGGTCGACGAGCCCCTGCTCGAGGTCTCCACCGACAAGGTGGACACCGAGATTCCGTCTCCGATCGCCGGTGTGATCGAGGAAATCCTCGTGGCCGAGGACGAGACCGCGGAAGTCGGCGCCCCGCTGGTCCGCATCGGCTCCGGCAGCGCCGCTGAGGCCGAGCCCGAAACGGCCGAGGCCGAGCCCGCCGCCGCCGAGCCCGAAGCGGCGCCGGCAGCCGAGCCGGAACAGGCCGCAGCTCCTGCCGCCGAAGCGGAGTCCCCGGCCGCCGAGGAATCCGCGCCCGCCGAGGGCCATGATGTCACTCTCCCCGCCCTGGGCGAGAGCGTCACTGAAGGAACCGTCACCCGCTGGCTCAAGGCGGTCGGCGACGCCGTCGAGGTCGACGAGCCGCTGCTGGAAGTCTCCACGGACAAGGTCGATACCGAAATTCCCTCCCCCGTTGCGGGCACGCTGCTGGAAATCCGTGTTGCCGAGGACGAGACCGCCGAGGTCGGTTCCGTGCTGGCCGTCGTCGGATCCGGATCCGCTGCCCCGGCGAAGACCGAACCCGCGCCGGCGAAGGCCGAGCCGGTGGCAGCCGCGCCGTCCGCCGAACGCGAAGCACCCGTGGCCGCTCCCGCGGCCGGCGAGGGGGCGGAAACTCCTGCCCCCGCCGATGAAACCCCCCCCGCGCCCGCGGCGCCCACGCCGGCAGCCGCCCCCGCGGCACAGCCTGCCGCCCCGGCGGCGCAGCCTGCCCCGGCGGGATCCGAGTCCGGATACGTCACTCCGCTGGTGCGCAAGCTGGCCAACCAGCACGGCGTGGACATTGCCTCGCTCACCGGCACCGGGGTCGGCGGCCGCATCCGCAAGCAGGATGTCATCGAGGCCGCCGACGCCGCGAAGGCTCCCGCTGCACCGGCACCGGCCAATGCACCGGCCGCTCCCTCATCGGCGACCGCCGCACGCAGCTCCGCCGCGCCGTCGTCGTCCCTGCGCGGGACCACGCAGAAGGCGCCCCGCATCCGCCAGGTCATCGCCCGCCGGATGCGCGAATCGCTGGACATCTCAACGCAGCTGACCCAGGTGCACGAGGTGGACATGACCCGGATCGCGAAACTGCGCACCGCCGCGAAGGGCTCGTTCCAGGCCACCAACGGGGTCAAGCTGACGTTCCTGCCGTTCATCGCCAAGGCCGTGGCCGAGGCACTGAAGCAGCACCCGAAGCTGAACGGCGAGTACGACGAAGCGGCGCAGCAGATCACGTACCACAACGCCGAGCACCTCGCGATCGCCGTGGATACGGACAAGGGCCTGCTGGTCCCGGTCATCAGCAATGCCGGGGACCTGAACCTCGCCGGCCTGGCGGGCAGGATCGCCGACGTCGCCGAGCGCACCCGGAGCGGGAAGATCGGCCCGGACGAGCTGTCCGGCGGAACGTTCTCGATCACGAACATCGGCTCCGTCGGCGCCCTGTTCGACACGCCCATCATCAACCAGCCCAATGTCGGCATCCTGGGCACAGGCGCGATCGTCAAGCGCGCCGTGGTGGTCACGAACGCCGATGGTGACGACACGATCGCGATCCGGCACATGATGTACCTGTCGCTGACCTACGACCACCGCCTGGTGGACGGGGCGGACGCCGGGCGCTTCCTGCAGACCCTCAAGGCCCGCCTTGAGGAAGGTGCCTTCGAGGCCGACCTGGGCCTCTAAGAACGGCCCGCCGCGGGCGTCCTCCTACCGGGAGGGCGCCCGCGCGCGTTTAACCCACTGCCGGCGCGCGTGCCCGCCCGTTACGGGCGCGCGTGTCCGCCCCGCTGCGGGCTGATAGGCACACCGTGTCGGTAAACTGGAGCCATGAGTCTCCTGCTGAATTTTCTGCTCTTCCTGCATATCGTTGGCGCCGCCATGGTGGTCGGCATCTGGATCGCCAACCTGAGGCATCCAACGGTCAACGGCCGCCAGCGCGACGGAGCGTTCCTTCAGCTGATCACCGGGATCGCGATGATGGCGATCCTGCCGGGACTGCACAATTCGGATCCCGGAACCTATGGGGAGCCGAATTACTTTAAGCTCGGCATCAAGTTTGCCGTGGGGGTGGCCGTGGCCGTGCTGGCCGTGATCGGCGCGTCCAGGGCGCGCAAGGGCGTACCCGTCTCCGGGAGCATCGCGCACGGCGTGGGCGGGCTCGGACTGCTCAATATCGCCATCGCGGTGATCTGGACCTAACCGGACACCGGCCCGGGGCTGCGCGTTCTTAGGCTTCGGAGACGGCGCGCGGTCCGTTCTGCGCACCGTCTTGTGGCGGAACCGGCGCACGACACTGTCCTGCGAGAAACTCGCGGGAAACTTTGCGCAGAACGGCGCGGGCGGCGGCGGTCGGGCACCCAGGATCGGGCGCGAAACGTTGGCGGATCGCTACCCCGCTCACCGTGCCCACAGGTGACGCGCCCCTGGCCGCCCCCGGCTAGTCCTTGGGACCGATGCAGAATTCGTTGCCGTCCGGGTCGGCCAGGACGAACCAGTGGAAGCTTCCGGACCAGTGGTCCTCCACCCGGCTGGCACCCAGGCGCACGGCCTGCGCGAGGTCCGCGTCGACGTCGTCCGAGCCGAAATCCAGATGCAGCCTGCGCCGCCCGGGCGTGGGCTCGTCCACCTGCTGGAACGCGAGCCGTGTCTGCCCGTCCAGCGCCTTGAGCCAGATGAATTCCTCATACCGGTGCTCAATCACGGTACCCAGGAAGGCGGCCCAGAAATCCGCCAGCTCTGAAGCCCTGGAGGAGTTGACCATGATCGAAGACAGCGCCGGCATGGGTGCATCCTAGCGCGGTCGCCGCGTCCGGCCAATGGCCGGCGCCCGGAACCCGGCACGCTCCGCCGTCGGCCTAGGATGGGAAGGTACCGTGCGGACATCCGCAACACCCGATCGAAGGAGCAACCATGGCAACAACGCGTACCGCCCACACTGTCTGGAACGGGGACTTGCCCAGCGGCAAGGGCCAGGTCACTCTGGACTCCTCCGGACTCGGCACCTACGACGTCACCTGGAAGGCGCGCGCCGAGCAGGCGGAGGGGAAGACCAGCCCCGAGGAACTGATTGCCGCCGCGCATTCCGCCTGCTTCTCGATGGCCTTCAGCCTTGCCGTGGGCGAAGCGGGCAAGACACCCGAGGAGGTCAGGACCAAGGCCGATGTGACGTTCCAGCCCGGCGAGGGGATCACCGGCATCCACCTGACGCTCACGGCCCGCATCCCCGGGCTGAGCCAGGCGGACTTCGACCGGATCGCCGAAGGGGCCAAGACCGGTTGCCCTGTCTCCGCCGCCCTCACCGGCACCACGATCACGCTGGACGCAACGCTCGAAGGCTAGCCGCCCAGACAGCAGCGGCCCCCGGGACGGACGGTACCGTCAGTCCCGGGGGCCGCTGCTTTTGTGCTCTCAGTCCTGGTTCGGCCGCGGCGGCAGTGCCCCGGGGGCCAGGCTCCGGTAGCCTGCGCGCTCCGGCGGACGGTCGGTGGGGATCTCGGTGAGCATTTCCTTCAGGACGCCGACACCGTATTCCAGCTGCGGGTCCGCCCCGTTGCCGTAGGCGTGCGGCGGGAAGGGCACCTCAATATCCGGGTCAACGCCACGGTTTTCCACGCCCCAGCCCACGCCGCCGGAGAACCAATAGGCGTAACGGGGCTGGGTGACTCCGGTCCCGTCGGCGAGGGTGAACCTGCCGTCGATGCCGACCACCCCGCCCCAGGTCCGCATGCCGATCACCGGGCCGATGCCCCGCAGTTTCGCCACCTGCGTGATGATGTCACCGTCCGAACCGGCGAATTCGTCGGTCAGGATCACGACGGGTCCGCGCGGAGCCCCTTTCGGATAGACCGTCGGGTGCTGGCCGCGGACCATGGTCCAGGCCGTCATCTTGCGGCCGATCAGTTCGGCGACCAGCTGGGACGTGTGACCGCCGCGGTTGCGCCGGACATCGACGATCAGCCCGTCGAGGGCGGTTTCGACGTCCAGGTCCCGGTGGAGCTGGGACCAGCCGCGGGCCAGCATATCGGGAATGTGCAGGTAGCCGAACGTTCCGTCCGAGGCCAGCCGGACCGCCCGGCGGTTGGCCAGCACCCAGTCCGTGTAACGCAGCCGCTCCTCATCCTTCACCGGCACGACGGCGATCCGCCGGACCGACCCGGGGTCCGCGTGCGCGGCGCCGTTACGCAGCGTTAGCTCAACGACCTTGTCCGCCGCTCCGGCGAGCAGCGCATCCGGCCCGGCGGCGGGGACAGGCATCCCGTCGACCGCCAGGATGATGTCGCCCGGGTGCGCCCCGGCGCCGGCCGCGGCCAGGGGCGACCGGGCCTGGGTATCGGAGGACTCCCCCGGCAGGATTCGCACGATCTCCCAACCGGCGCCGGTGCGGGCCAGCTCGGCCCCGAGCCGGCCCTGCTTGCCGGCCCCGGGCTCCGAAACCGGCTGCGGACGCACATACGCGTGCGAGGTGCCCAGTTCGCCGTTGACCTCCCAAAGCAGGTCCACCAGGTCGTCGTGTGAGCCGAGCCGCTCCACCAGCGGCCGGTAACGGTCGAACACGCCCTGCCAGTCATTGCCCGCCATGTCCGGGGCCCAGTAGAAGTCACGCTGCAGCCGCCACGCCTCCTCGAAGGCCTGGCCCCAGACCTTGACCGGGTCCAGCTGGAGCCTAATCCGGCTCAGGTCGACCCGGACGCACTCCGGCGAATGCTCCTCGACCGCTGCGGCGGCGGGTAGCACCCTGACCTCGCCGTCCTGGAAGACCACGACGCGCTTGCCGTCCCCGCTGAGCCGGTAGTCATCCAGCGCACCCACCAGCGTAGACGTTTCGGCCTTGGCGATGTCAAACCGTTCCAGCCTCGGCTTGGCCGCGCCGGATCCGGCGGGGGCGCGGCCGTCGCCGGTGGCGCCCTCCGGTTCCCCGGCCAGCCACAGGAACGCCCCCGGCGCCGCGGCGAGCTTCGTATAGTTGCCCTGCGCGACAGGGACCGCGACCAGCCGTTCGGCGATACCGTCTGGATCAACGGTGATTCCGGGAAGGCCGTTGGCCGCGGGATCCTCCGGCTCGACAGCCGTCCCGTCAACCGAGGCGCCGAAAGGCGAGACGGTGGTGGCGGCCAGCGGGATCAGGTAGGGCTTGGTCGAGGAGGGGAACGCCAGGTCGAAGCCGTGCGTGTCGTAGACCGGGTCGAAGCTGCGACGGGACAGGAAGGCGATGAATCGTCCGTCCGGGCTGAACTGCGGCGAGAAATCGGCGAACCGTCCGTCGGTCAGTTCGTGGATGGCGGCCGCGGACCCGGCGGACGCGACGTTGCCCAGGCGCAGGCGCGACCGCTCGCTGTCCGTCGTTACGGGCTCGGCCCAGACCAGCCAGGCCGAGTCCGGGCTGAAGGCCAGGTCCTCCACCGGCCCGGTGTCCGTCGCGGCGAATTCCCGCAACGTCCCCGCACCGACATCCAGGAGCAGGACCTGGCCGAACTCGGTGCCGATGGCGGCGAGCGCACCGTCGGGGCTGGCGGCAATGGTGCTGGCCCGCGTCACTCCCGGGTAGTCAAAGCGCTGCGGGGTTGCCTCGGCTCCGCCGGTTTCCCCTGCGGCGCGGGAAGGGTCGACGACGGCGGCCGGCTCGTCCGTTCCGCCCGCCGCGGGCTCTGCCGTTGCCTGATCGGGCGCGCCCTGGCCGTCGGTGCCCTGTTCAGCAGGTTCCGTGCTGCCGGCCGCGTCGGGGGTGCTCACACTCTGGTTGACGCCGGCCGCGGAAACGGGGCGGGGAAGGGAATCGTCCTCCGCACCGGCTCCCTGCGCGGCGGTGTCCGGGAGCGCCGGCGCCCCGGCAACTGCAGCGGGCTCGGGCGCCGGGTGGCTGCGGGTCCGGGCGACATAGACAGCCTCGGCTCCATCGTGGTCGGCGACGTAGACGACGGAGTCCTCGCCCAGCGGGCGGGCCAGCCGGGCGCGGACACCCGCCGTCGCCTCGACCACCCGGGAGGGCCCATTGCGGTGCGTCAGCCAGTGGATCGTGCCGTGGACCTCGACGGCGCTGGCGCGGCCGGTACGGTCCGGACTCACGCCGGCGAGGTACCGTCCGACGTCGACAGGCCGGGTGCGCCGCGACGTCGACGCGGAGCCGAGGGTGATGTCCAGCCGGACAGGGTCGGCGTCCAGGGAGTTAAGCAGGAACAGGTTTCCGGCGGATTCGAAGGCGACCCGGCTTCCGTCCGTGCTGGCGTGGCGGACATAGAAGCCCTCGTGGTCGGTGTGCCGCCGGAGCGCCGTCCCGTCCTGGCGCACGGAGTACAGGTTGCCGTGCCCCTCATGGTCGGACAGGAAGGCGATCCGGTCCCCGATCCAGAGCGGGTCCGCCAGGTTGCCGTCCAGTTCCGCGGCCAGCCGGGAAAACTCCCCCGCGCCGTCCTTGTCCAGCCATAGTTTGCCGCCGGTGCCGCCGCGGTACCGCTTCCACCAGGCCGGTTCGCGGGAGAGCGCCGAGGAGACCACCACGGGCCGCTCGTCCCCGACGACGGGACCGTAGGCTACCGAATCGACGGGGCCGAACGGGAGCCTGGTGCGGCCGGAGCCGTCAGGGGACAGGGCGTAGGCCCAGGTCAGGCGGCTGTCCGATTCCTCGAAAGCGCTTGTGACCAGCACATCGCCGTCCGGGGTAAAGCCCTTGACCCGGGTGGTCTCGTGGCCGAAATAGCTCAGCCGGGTGAACCCGCCGCCGTCAACCCCGGCGCTGACCACCTCCGGAGCGCTGTCCTGGACCACTGTCCACACCAGCGTGCGCCCGTCGGGGCTGAAGCGCGGGTTGCGCGCGGGCAGTTGCAGCGAGGAAACGCGCCAGGCACGGCCGCCGGTCAGCGGCGCCACCCAGACGTCGTCCTCCGCCACGAAGGTCATGAGGTCTCCGTGGACGTGCGGGTAGCGGAAGTAGCTCGAGAAAGTCATCCTCCGATCTTAGCCACCGCCGGTCGGGCTATTCGGCGCGCGGCTCCCGTGGTCAGATGGGAGCATGCATATTCTTATCTCCGGCGGGTCGGGGCTATTGGGCAGTGCCCTGCGCAGGCACTTCACCGGCACCGGCCACCGGGTCTCCAGCCTGGTCCGCCGCGCGGCGAGGAACTCGGCGGAAATCCGCTGGGAGCCCTCCTCCGGCGCGCTCGATCCCGCTGTCCTGGACGGCGTCGACGCCGTCATCAACCTGTGCGGTGCGTCCCTGGGTGGCCGTCCGTGGTCTCCGGCGTACAAGGAAGTGATGTATTCCTCCCGGCTGGAACCAGTGCACACGCTCGTGACGGCACTCCGGGCCAGCGCCACTCCGCCCGCGGTGTTCCTCAGCGCGTCCGCGACGGGATACTACGGCCAGCACGACGCCGATGCGGCATCGGAGGATGCCCCGGTCGGCAGCAACTCCCTGTTGGCGGACATCTGCCGGCAGTGGGAAGCCGCGGCCGCACCGGCAGCGGAGGTCACCCGGACCGTCATGGTCCGTACCGGGGTGGTCCTGGCGCCGCGGGGAGGGGCCCTGTCCAAACTGCTGCTTCCGCTGACGTTGGGGTTGGGCGGACCGCTGGGCAACGGACGGCAGTTCTGGCCCTGGATCACCCTTGCCGACTACGTTGCGGCCATCGATTTCCTCCTGCACTCTCCCGCCGCCGGGCCCGTCAACCTCTGCAGCCCCGAACCGGCATCGGTGGGGCAACTGATCCAAGCCCTTGGCCGGGAGCTTCACCGGCCCACCCGGCTCCCGGTACCGGCGTTCGTGCTCCGGCTCGGGCTCGGCGAAATGGCTGAGGAGATGCTGCTGACCAGTACGATCGCCGTGCCGTCGACGCTGCTGGAACTCGGATTCAGCTTCGGCCAGCCGGACGCCCCATCCGCCGCGCGCTGGGTGGCGGCCCAGCGCTAGCCGCGATCGGCCGGTTTCACGGCGGGCGGCCACGGCGGGGCGGCGATTGCCGCGATCAGGGCGCACCGGTCAGGGCGGGGCGGCGATTGCCGCGATCCGCCATCGCCCGTTCACGTCGGAGAGGAAGAACCGCAGCCGCTGCCCGCTGCCGGCTGAATGCACCGCGAGGGTCGTACCGGCCGCATCCTGCTCGGTGTAGCCCTGGACCACTGCCGTGGCTTCCACCACCGCCGTCGTCGGCGCCGGTGCCGCGGCTCCCGTTCCGCCGGGCTGCACCAGGCCGGCCTCGGCGGCAACGGAATCCGGCAGGCGCAGTTCCGCGCTGATCACGATCCGAAGTCCCTGCAGGGTGTGCCCGGAGTCGCGCAGGTTCCCGGCCAGGTCCGCGTCGGCGGCCATGGCCGCCGAATCCGGCACGTTCACCGCTGCCAGCAGCTCCAGCCGCCCGCTGGCCAGGGCGTAGGAACGCAGCCAGGCGAGCCCGGCGAGGGCCTCGGCAGGGTCGGGAGACTCCAGCCATGCGCGCACGTCCCCGGGCAGCGCCGCACCGTCCAGCACGTCAGGAACCGAGCCGGCCGCGGCAGCCCCGTCCTTCCTTGGCCCGTCCTCCGCCGGTCCGGCTGCGGAGCGCGGGTCACCGGCCACAGGGGCTCCGCCGCCCGGGACCGTCGCTGCCGGCCGTCCGGGACCGGTCAACAGCATGGTTGCGCCCAGAACGAGCGCCGAGAGAACGACAGCTGCCGGCACCACCACGAACCAGCGGGTCCGGATCCGAGCCCGTCGGCCCCAGCTCACCGCACGGGACAGGATAACCCCGTCCGCGCCTGCCGCCGGAGGCCGGACAGCCCCGGCGCCGCCTGCCGCGCGGGACGGAACACCGGCAGCGCGCGCCGCCAACGGCCGGACGCCATGCCGGTGCCGGCCCGCCCGGGCCGCCGCCCGTGGCGGCCTCCGCAGCCGGCGGAACAGTCCGGTACGGGATGAGGAGGCGGCCGGCCGGGTCAGCAGTTCCGCCAGCACCGACGGGTGGACGGCCGGTGCCAGATCCAGGGGCTCCGACCTGGCGCCGCGGTAGAGGGCCGCGGCCAGCTGGCCGGCCAGCGGGCGGGAGCTTGGATCCGCCGCCAGCGCGGCGTCCAACGCCAGAGCGACTGCCCTGGGCACGGCCGGGCACTGCAGGTTCAACGGCGCGCGCAGGGCGGTTTCCGGCGGCGGGTCGCCCGTCAGCGCAAACCAGCCCAACGCCGCCAAGGAGTAGACATCCGCGGCGGCCGCGGCGGCCGCCGGGCTCAGCGATGTGACCGCACCAGCGCCGGGCCGCAGCGTTTCCGGGGCCGCGAAGCCGGGAGTGCCGGCTGAAGCCCCGGCGCCGGCCGGCTGGGTTTCCGGGGCCGCGAAGCCGGGTGTGCCGGCCCGGGACGTGTCACCGGCTGAAGCCCCGGCGTCGGCGGCCAGCCGGCCCACGCCGAGGTCGGCCAGCAGCGGCTTGCCGGTGGCCGTGAACAGCACATTGCCGCCGGAAATGTCCCCGTGCGCCACGCCCTCGCTGTGCAGATATTCCAGCAGCTGTGCCAGCGGGACCAGTACCGTCACCGCTTCTCCGACGGACAGGGCCCCGCGTGCCGCAATGAGCCGGTTCAGCGAACCGCCCGCCGCGTAGTCCATCAGCAGCCCGTACGGGTGCTCCGGGTCGCCGTCCAGCCAGCGGGCACCGTACAGCCGCACCAGGTGCGGGTGCGCGTAGCGCTCCAGGATCAGCAACTCCCTGTCGATCTCGTCCGCCTCCGCCGGCCACCCGCCATGGAGGCATTTGAGCGCCAGGGGCGTGCCGCCGTCGTCCGGGCGCACCAGCCACACCCGGGCCGAACCGCCCTGGCCCAGTAGGCGCTCCACCGTAAAGCCGGCGAGCCGGGGCGGCTCCGGTTCCACCGGCCGCCCCGGACTCCGCTGCGGAATATCCATGTCCCATGCATAGCCCAAAACCGTCCACCCCCGCAGAAGTTATCCACAGGCAGCGGGTCCACGCGGCGCCGGCTGCCGATTATTCCGAAATGCCCTTCAGGTCTACGCTGGAACCCATGACCTTAGCGTTTACCGAACTCGGTTTTGCCCCCGAACTGGTTGATTATGAGCAGGCCTGGGCGATCCAGCGCGAACTCCACGACGCAGTGACGGCGGGAACGAGTCCCAGCACGGTCCTGCTGCTGGAACATGCCGACGTCTACACCGCCGGCAAGCGCACCGAAGATCATGAGCGGCCCTTCGACGGAACCCCTGTCATCGCGGTGGACCGCGGCGGCAAGCTCACCTGGCACGGACGCGGCCAGCTCGTCGTCTATCCCGTCCTGAAACTGCGCGATCCGCACGGAATCCGCGAGTACGTGCACGCACTGGAGGACATCATCATCGCCGTGCTGGCGGACTACGGCGTTGCCGGCACCCGTGTGGAAGGCCGCGCCGGGATCTGGATTACGGCGGATGACACCGGACCCACCCGCAAGATCGCCGCCATCGGCATCCGGGTCCACAACGGCGTCACCATGCACGGAATCGCCATCAATGCCAGCAACGAACTTGACCCCTTCTCGGTCATCATCCCCTGCGGAATCGCCGACGCCGGGGTGACCTCCATCCTGGCCGAGACCGGGAAAAACATCTCCCCGCGCTCACTGGTGCAGCGGGTCATCGAAGAATTCACCACCCGACGGGAAGCCCTGATTGGCTCGCCCGCTGACGCAACACACGCTGCCCCGGCCACGGCCGACGCAGCAGAAGGAGCCCTACAGTGACACTGGCACCTGAAGGCCGGAAGATGCTGCGCATCGAGGCGCGTAATGCCGAGACCCCCGTGGAGCGTAAGCCGGAGTGGATCAAGGCGAGGGTGAAGATGGGTCCGGAGTACATCGGGCTGAAGAACCTGGTGAAGA
>JBIOFK010000031.1:0-18551 GCA_044447065.1 Actinomycetales bacterium
ACGGTTGCCCACGGCCTTCTCATTATCTGGGGCTACGCCGTCACGGCGCATACGGATGTACTGAATCAGACATCGGTGCTCGTCCTCAGCTACCCGGATGTTCTGGCCGCCACGGTTGCTGGCCTGCTCCTGCTGGGGGTCGGCGTCATCTCGGCGCGCGCGGCCCGGGCGAGGCTGCGCTACGAGACCTGGTACTACCTGCACTTCTACACCTACCTGGCTGTCGCCCTTGCCTTCAGCCACCAGTTTTCCACCGGCGCGGACTTCATCGATAACCTTCCGGCCCGGGTTCTCTGGTCCAGTATGTACCTCGCGGTCGGAGCGCTTCTGCTCTGGTACCGGCTGCTCGTCCCCGTCCGCCGGGCCCTTCGTCACCGGATGCGCGTCTCGCGGGTCTATCCGGAAGGCCCCGGAGTGGTGTCGGTCCTCATTACCGGGCGCCACCTTGAGGAACTCGGCGTCGAACCGGGGCAGTTCTTCCGCTGGCGCTTCCTCACCAGGGACTCCTGGTGGGCGGCGAATCCCTTCTCCCTCTCCGCCCCCGCCCACCCGGACGGCCTTCGCATCACGGTCAAAGACCTCGGAGAACACAGCCACCGCCTGCGGTACCTCAAGCCGGGTACTGCGGTCCTGGCTGAAGGCCCCTACGGCGCATTCACTGCGGGTGCGCGTACACGGCCCAAAGTCCTCCTGATCGGCGGCGGCGTCGGCATCACCCCACTGCGGACCCTCTTCGAGACCCTCCCGGGCAGACGCGGCGAAGTGGCCCTGATCTACCGGGCCAGCCGGCCGGAGGATGTTCTCTTCCATTCCGAACTGGATTCGATAGCCGCGCTGCGCGGAACAACGGTCCACTACCTTATCGGGGCCCGACGGCACGGGAGGCCGGACCCGCTCTCCGGACGCCGGCTGGCAGCGCTCGTCCCGGACATCGCCCAACGGGATATCTACCTGTGCGGTCCGCCCGGGATGACGGCCGCCGCCATCAAGGGCCTGCGCAGTGCCGGCGTCCGGCGGCGGCAGATCCACCACGAGACTTTCGAGTTCTAGGAGAACCACGTGCGTCGAGCCATCGTCACCATCGTCACGACCATCGCCGGTGTTGCACTGCTACTCGGGTTTAAGACACACCCCCTGCCGCAGGCCGCCAACACCCAACCGGCTGCCGGAGCGGGGACCGCCGCCGGGGCGGCCACTGGCGCCGAAGCGGCTCCCGCGACCGGGGCGGCCACTGGGGCGGCTCCCGCCACCGGGGCGGCTCCTCCCAAGGGTGCCGGGGGCTCAAGCCGGACCATTAAGGGCACCACGGTAGATACCCGCTACGGACCCGTCCAGGTCCAGGTGAGCGTGTCCGGGACAAAAATCACCGATGTCACCGCCATCCAACTTCCCTCCGGCAACGGCCGTGACCAGGAGATCAACAGCTTCGCGGTGCCCCAGCTGACCCAGGAGGTGCTCGCAGCCCAGAACGCCCATGTGGACATGATCTCCGGCGGGACGTACACGAGCGAAGGCTACCTCACGTCCCTGCAGAGCGCGCTCGACCAGGCCGGGATCAAGTGACCGCGGCCCCCGACGCCTCCGCCGGGGACGCCCGGCGCCGCACCGAACCCTGCATGGGGACCGTCTTTTCCTTCGACATACGCACCCCGGGGGTGGACCCCCGCGCCCTGCAGCGCGTCATCGACTGGCTGCACGCCGTGGACGCACGGTTTTCCACCTACCGGGCGGACAGCGAGATCCGCCGCCTCGACCGCGGGGAGCTGACGCTGGAACAATGCAGTCCTGACGTCCGCCGGGTACTGGACCTCTGCGCGGTTGCCGCCGAGTCCAGCGGCGGATACTTCAGCACCACCATCGACGGCAAACTAGACCCCTCAGGAATGGTCAAGGGCTGGGCCATCGAACAGGCCAGCTCCATGCTCCGCGAGGCAGGGTCCACCGCCCACGCGGTCAATGGCGGCGGGGACATTCAATTCGCAGGCGACGCGGCGCCCGGCCGGCCCTGGACAGTGGGGATCGCCGATCCCTTCCGCCGGGGCGCCTTGGCGGCCACCGTCTCCGGTACCGGCCTTGCCATCGCCACCTCCAGCACCGCAGAACGAGGCGCCCACATCATTAATCCCGGCACCGGCGAACCGGCGGTGGCCCTCGCCAGCATCACCCTCACCGGTGAGCACCTCACGATCATTGATGCCTATGCCACCGCCGCCCTCGCCATGGGAGAGGAAGCCCGCGCCTGGATCGAATCACTCACCGGTGTCGAGGCATTCGCCATCACCGCGACCGGCAAAACCTGGCAGACGCCGCACTTTCCCACCACGTCCAGCCCAGGCTAGCCCGCACCCGGCTTCCGCAGGATTTCCCCGCGGCCACGCGTTCGGCCGCCAGCGGTTCAGAGGTCGGTGAGGCCGGCGCCTCGGTCATCGAGGCACAATGAGCGTTTACCCGCTGCCGGGCCGATTGATCGAAGGCATGTGCAGGAGGGGCCTTTGACCGCCGGAAGGCCCAACCAGACGAAGCGCTCCATTCTGTTGTAATTGTCGAAATCCAGGACTGCTCCGTCCAGTTTGGGGGCCAGTTCGTGGCTGACGCTCAGGGTAAAACCGTCAGTACCGGATTGGTGATCCCCGTTCCGGCCAGCGGCGCGGGGGGAGGGCCGGTCGCCGCCGCGGCCGGTGATCAGGCATCGGAGCGGCTTCTTGGGTTCGGTTCGTGAGAAATAGAGCCCCTGTCTGCGGCAGCCGCCTGGTCCCTGGTAGCAGTGCAACAGCCCGCCAAAGATGCCGATCATCAGGACCGCGTTCCCGGTCACGGTGAAAGTGCCGTGCCCGGGAACCAAGGCCAGGAGGCCTGTTCCGACCGCTATTGGACGGTCCCGATCATTCGGGATGGTGGTGGGGCGCATCGTTGCTAGCAAGCGCCATGCCGCTCTGGCTGCCGGTGGTGGTTTGGATCACTACGTCGTCCAGTTTGGGCAGTGCATGCCCGAGGCGGTGCCGGGCGTCGCGGACCGTTGCCTCCACCGCTGAGAGCGCGGCGTCGGCGACGACGATAGTCGCCGTGCCCTGGAGCCGGTGCCCGACCCAGCGCAACTGCAGCCGGGTCACAGCGAGGACGCCGGGGGTGTGATCCAGGGCCTGCTGGGCACCGGCCACCAGATCGGGCTCGATGCCGTCCATCAGCCGACGGCCGATGCTGCGCACTGTTCCCCAGAGCAGGACGATGATGGCCACCGAGATGAGCAGTCCAACAATCGGGTCGGCGAGCGGGAAACCGAGCATGACTCCGCCGGCGCCCAGGACTACGGCCAGGGAGGTGAAGCCGTCGATGCGTGCGTGCACTCCGTCGGCGACCAATGCCGCCGAACCGATCTGGCGCCCGACCCTGATCCGGTAGATCGCCACTGCCTCGTTGCCGGCGAAGCCGATCAGCCCAGCGGCCATCACCCACCACAGGTTGTGCAGCGGCTGCGGATGGACCAGGCGGTCAATGGACTGCCAGGCGGCGACGACCGCGGAGAGGGCGACCACTGCGACGATGAACAGGCCGGCCAGGTCCTCCGCACGCCCGTACCCGTAGGTGTAGCGGCGGGTCGCCGCGCGGCGGCCCAGGATAAACGCGATCCACAGCGGCACGGCGGTCAGGGCATCGGAGAAGTTGTGGATCGTGTCCGCCAACAACGCCACGGATCCGCTGATGAGGACCACCAGGAACTGCAGGATGGTGGTGCCCAGCAGGATGAACAGGCTGATCTTCAGCGCGCGGACCCCCTGGGTGCTGGCCTCCAGGGCGTCGTCGATGGAGTCGGCGGAGTCATGCGTGTGCGGGACGAAGAGCTCGAACAGCCAGCCCTTGAAACCCGTGTGGTGTTTATGGGAATGACCCTCGTGGTCGTGGTCGTGCTCGTGCGCATGTCCGTGGTCATGGTGGCCCTCGTGGCCGTGCTCGGGGTCGGGTGTGGAGACGTGAGCGTCGTTCAGCTGCTGGGGATGGGTCATTCCGAGGTCCTGTCGGTCCGGTGGTGGGCGGGTTGGCCGCCGAGGGCATGTTCGGCCTGGTGGATGGCGTCGGCCACCAGTTGTCGGGCGTGCTCGTTTTCCAGCCGGTACATGACCTTGGTGCCGTCCTGGCGGGTGGAGACGATGCGGGCCAGCCGCATTTTGGCCAGATGCTGGGAGACGGCGGCGGGTGATTTACCCACGGTGTCCGCCAGCGCGCCGACCGCCATTTCACCGTCCCGCAGGGCCAGGATGATCCTGACCCTGGTGGCATCGGCCAGCATGGAGAATACCTCCACGGCCAGCTCAACGTACTGGCTGTCGACATCCAGCAGACAAGTCTTCTTACTTGCGTTCATACGCACATTCTGTCATATCTGGGTGGGCGGCCTCTACCGCCGCCTGCCGGCCCGAACTAACGGCGCCGTGCCCCGCCACGGCGCCGGGCGCCGTCGTCGTCCCCCGCCACGACGCAGCCCGACGTCAGCCTTGTGGCCCGGGCGGACGCGCAGACCCGTCCTGCCCTGCCGTGCCGGAACCCCCGCCGGAACCCGGGCCGGGGGCCGAGGCCGCGAAGCGGTGGCCGGCGAACCGCAATCCGTCCACCTCGATGGTGCCGAGGGCAGCTATCGGGTCAATGCTCACGCTGCCTTCCGGGCGGGAGCCTCCGTCCCCGGGGCCGCCCGGTTCCAGGCCGAGGGCGGTGGCCAGGACGGACACAGCGGCGGCGGCGGACCAGGCCTGCGGCCGGCAGGCGGCGGGATAGGGGACAGGGGAGGCGCCGGGTGCTGCGGCATCGCCGGAGTGGAGCTCGGGCATCCGGTAGCCAAAGCCGACCGCCGCGGCCAGCAGCCCGTCAATGAGGCTGGCCGCTTCCGACCCGAAACCGGCGCGTCCGAGACCTGCGATCGCGATGGCGGTGTCATGGGTCCACACGGAACCGCTGTGGTAGCCGAGGGGCCAGTAGCCGGCGGAATCGGTGGACATCGTCCGCAGCCCAAAACCCGAGTTCAGTTCGGGCGAGACCAGCCTGCGGGCCACGAGGGCCTCGCCGGCGGGGTCCAGAATGCCGGTGCCCAGCAGGTGCCCGATGTTGCTGGTGACAGTGTCGACCCGGTGCTTGGCCGCGTCGAGAGCGACGGCGGGATACGCGCCGCCGGGGGAGTCGATCCAGAACGAGTCGGCGAAGCGCTGTTTCAGCGCCGCAGCCCAGCTCCGCCATTGCGCGCCGCCCGCCCTGCCGAAGTGGTCCAGAAGCTCCGCCCCGCCGACGGCGGCCTGGTAGGCGTACGCCTGCACCTCGCAGAGCGCGATCGGGCCGGTGGAAAGCGTTCCGTCCCGCCACTGGATGGAGTCCCCCGAATCCTTCCAGCCCTGGTTCGCCAGGCCGTGCCCGGACTCGTCGACGTACTCGAGGAAGCCGTCGCCGTCGCTGTCTCCGTAATCACGCATCCAGGCGAGCGCCGCTTCCAGGTTGGCCAACAGCGGCTCGACGTCGGCGTCCGCCATGCCCCAGCGCCACGCCTCGTGCAGCAGCACGATCCACAGCGCGGTGGCATCGACCGTGCCGTAGTACAGCGGCGGCAATGCGACGCCTTCGGCGGGAATGGTCTGCGTTCCCGGCCTCAGCTCGTGCATGATCTTGCCGGGCTGCTCCGCGGTTTCCGGCACCTCCTTCGTGCCCTGCAGCCTGGCAAGCACCCGCAGGGTGGAGGCCGCCAGCCCGGTTCCAAGCGGCAGCAGGAAGCGGGCCGCCCAGATGGAGTCCCGGCCGAACAGGGTGAGGAACCAGGGTGCGCCGGCACCCAGGAAGGTCTCCACCGGGGCGTCGGTCGTCGCCATCCTCAGGGCCGTGAGATCGTTCACGGCGGTATGGACCCACGCCGCGAGCCGCTGATCGCCGGTCCGCACCGAGAGCTCGTCCCATTCCGGGCCGGCAGCGGCGCCGCGGACCACCGCGGAGGCGTCCCGCGCCTCGATCTGCCAGTTGAGGACGGTCCGGCCGCCGGCCGGGACGGTGATCGGCCAGCGCGCGGTCACCTGCGTGGCGTCCAGAGTGAGTTCGGCCCCGGGTGCCCGGAATGACGCCGTCAGTTCCTCGTCGCTGAAGACAACCGTGCCGTCGGCTGCGCGGACGCCAGGCGGTGTCCGCGTCCGGGACCCGCCCGCGGGCGCCAGGCCGGCCTTGATCTCGTGCATCCGGCTGAAGTCCGCACCGATCCTCACCTCGACCACCGTGCTCAGTTCGTGGGGGAGGGCGTTGGAGACGGTGATCTCCTCGGCCATGCACCCGTCGCGGACCTGCCTGCACCGGTCCACCCGCACCCGCGGATCGGCGCCCGGTCCGTCCACATTCCGTGCGACCGATACGAAGGTGCCGACCGCGGCGCCGGTGCGGGAGAAGGCGATGCATTCAGGCCTTGCCCCGCCGACCCGCAGCGCCGAGGTGCTGAGGATGCGGGCGTCCGAATGGTAGAAACCGTGGATGGGCGCCGTGCCGATATCGCCGTCGGCGCCCGACCAGGCCTGGCTGGGTGCGCTAAGCACGACGACGGCCTCGTGCAGGAAGGGTTGGCGGGGCGCGCTCATCCTTTCACCGCACCCTCGCTGGTGTTCATGATCCGGCGCTGGAAGATGAAGAACATGGCGGCCACCGGAATGGTCATCAGCGCGGCGGCAGCGAGCTTGAGCGGATACTGGGTGGGTCCGCCCAGCTGTCCGCTGGCGAGCGAGGCGACGCCCTTGGTGAGGGTGGTCAGCGCGGGCGACTGGGTGGAGACGATGAAATGGGAGAGCTCGTTCCATGACCCCTGGAAGGACAGGATGATGATGGTCATCAGGGCCGGTCTGGACATGGGGAGCACGATCGACCAGAACACCCGGAAGGTGCCGGCGCCGTCGATACGGGCCTGCTCCTCGACGCTGATCGGGACTGATTCGAAGAAGTTCTTCATGATGAAGACACCGGCCGCGTCGGTGAGCAGCGGGACGATCATGCCGGTGTACGAGTCGTAGATCCCGACCTGGTTGAGCACCAGGAATTTGGGGATCAGCAGGACGACGCCGGGCACGGCCATCACGGCGATGAGGCCGGCGAAAATGACCCCCCGGCCGCGGAAGTGCAGCCGGGCGATGGCATAACCGGCCAGCGAGTCGAAGAATACCCGGCCGAGGGTCACGCAGATCGTCACGATTGCCGAGTTCTTGAACCAGACAGGAAAGTCCGAGTGCGCGAACAGTCCTTGGTAGGCCGCCGTCGTCCACACCTTCGGAATGAGCGAAACGGGGCTGACGGCCGCCTCCGTCTCCGACTTGAACGACGTCGCCACCTGGACGAGGAACGGGAAGATGTAAATCACGGCAAGCGCGACGAGCACCGCGTAAAGCACCGATTTGGCGGCCAGGGCGCGGTTGCGTTCCCGGTGCGGCGACTGCCGCCGGTTCGCGGCAACGACGGCCGCGGGCTTTCTGGTGGTGGTGCTCATCGTCCTTCTCCGTCCGGCGTCGGTGTTTTCGCTGCGACAGGTGCCCCGCCGGGGCGGACCGGCAGATACGCGCGCATCTTGCGTTTGGAGACTTTTCGTTCGCGGAGCACCCAGCGCTGGAAGAGCGTGAAGAACACGATGATCACGAACAGGATGAAGGCGATCGCCGCGCCCTGTCCCCAGCCCTGGTCCTGGAAGGCGGACTGGTAGGACAGATAGGCCGGGGTGAGCGTCGTCTTGTCCGGGGCGCCCTGGGTGCCGGTGTAGATCTGGTCGAAGACTTGCCAGCACCCGATCAGGCCAAGGGTGAGCACGGTGAACAGGGTCGGGCGCAGCTGGGGCAGCGTCACCCGCCAGAAGCGCTGCCAGCCGTTGGCGCCGTCGACCATCGCCGCCTCGGTGACGTCGCGGTCGAGGTTCTGCAGCGCCGCGATGAACAGCAGCATAAAGGTCCCGCTGGTGGTGAAGATGCCCATGATGATGTAGGCGCTCATCGCCACCGACGGGCCCGCCAGCCAGTCCCACCAGGAGATCCCCAGGAAGTCGTTGCCGGTCAGGAAGGCCGGCCCGTTCTGCACGCCGAACAGGAGGAGGAAGTCGTGCAGGATACCGCTGGGTTCGTTGAACCAGTTCGGCCCGGTGATCCCGATGTAGGAGAGCAGTTTGTTGACGCTGCCGGTCGAGCTGAACAGGAACAGCCAGAGAACGGTGATGGCCACGGAGCTGGTGACGGACGGGAAGTAGAACGCGGTGCGGAAAAAGCCGCGGCCGCGCAGGACCGCCCGGTTGACCAGCACGGCGAGGAAGATCGACAGCGCCGTCTGCAGCGGCACGACGAGGACGACATACCAGGCGTTGTTGCGCAGCGACGTGCCGAAGTCCTGTTCCGCCAGGCCCCCGCCGGTGAGCAGCTTGGAGTAGTTGTCGAAGCCGACGAAGTGCACGCCTGCCGAGAACGGACTGCCGCGGCCTCCCCAGTCGGAGAAGCTGACCCATAACGCCATCAGGACAGGGATCACCAGGAACAACCCGAGCAGGAAGAGCACCGGAGCGGTGAACAGCCACCCGGAGGCGGCCTCGTGGCGGTGGATACCGGCACGGGACCGCACTGCGTTGGAGGACACGGCTACTTCAGCAGGGCTTGGAGATTTTTCTGTGTGTCATCCAAGAGCGCCTTGGGGTCGCTCTTGGCCAGGCTTCCCAGCTTGGAGTCGAGGTCGCTGACCACCGCGGCGGAACCCTTAGCCGCCGGCACACCCTTGGCGTAGGCGGCCGCGTCCAGGAACGGCGCGAGCGTCGGATAATCCTGCTTCCACGAATCGGCGGCGGACTGGATGGACGGCATAACGCCGAACGCTTTCGCGAAGCCGAGCTGGTCGCTCTTGCTGGTCAGCTGCTCAACCAGCTTCAGCGCCGCCGCCTGGTTCGGGCTGTCGGCCGCGATGCCCCAGCAGTTAGTGAATTCCAGGGTGCCCTTGCCCTGCGGTCCGGACGGCAGCGGAATCACCTTGTACTTGATATTCGGGTAGTCCGACTGCATGCCGCCGGTGATCCAGTTGCCCTCGATCGTCATCGCGGCCAGGCCCTTGCCCAGTGCCTCGCCGCCCCAGCTCGCGCCGGCATCCGCGGCGAACTTCATGGCCCCGTCGTTGAGGAGCTTCTTGGCGTAGGTGAGCGCCTGCATGTTCGCATCGCTGTTCGCGGTCGCCTGCGTGCTGTCATCATTCATGAGGTTTCCGCCCGCCTCGACCATGAAAGCACCGAGCCGCTCGTACTGGCCGCTGACCACCAGGCCGGTCTGGCTGCCGGTGGTCAGCTTCTTGCTGACCGCCTCCAGCTGGTCCCAGGTGGTCGGATAGTCGGCCTCGGTCAGCCCGGCAGCGCCCCACATGTCGGTATTGATGATCAACTGCAGTGTCGAGAAATCCTTGGGCGCGCAGTAGAGCTTGTTGTTGTAGGTGAACGACTTCACCAGGGTCGGATAGAAGTCCGACGTGTCCTTCAGCTGGTCCCCGTACGCCAGAAGCGAGCCGTTGGCGGCGTAGCCGGCCAGCGAGCCGGTCGAGAGGTAGAAGACGTCGGCGGGCTTCTTGGCCGCGAAGCCCTGGGCGAGCTGCTGGTCGAGATTGCTGGCGGCAATCACGCTGGCCTGCGTCCCGGAGGACTTCGACCAGTCGGCCACGGCGCTTTTCACCGCATTGGTTTCGGCGTTGCCGCTGGAGCCGATCATGACAGTCAGGGCGGACGACGACGACGTCAGGGGGGTGCCTCCGCCAGCGGATCCCGAGCCGGTCGCGGCCGCGTTGCCGCCGAACCCGGAACCGCAGGCACTTAGTGCCAGGACCACCGTGAACGCGGATGCTCCGGAGAGGATCCGGACTTTTTTGCTTCGTTGCATGGTGGTCTCCTTGAGCGTCCCGCGGGCTTCTGCTGAAGCGGTCAGACCTGTGGCCCCGGCGGCTACGGCGCTGCATCCTCCGGCGTATCGGCCACAGATTTGATCGTTCAAATTATGTCTTCAAGGTAAGCGCGCCGAACGACCCTGTCAAGGGGCCGGCGGCGTCCGTCCGCGCGGTGCCGGGTCCGGGCCCGGCCCGGTGCCAATCACCGGCCTGCGACGTATACTTGCCCCCGAACGCACCCACCGGACAAACCATGGCCCGCGGAGCCGTGTCTGAACCTTGGGCCCGAGCCCCGGGACCGAAGCCCCGGGACCGAACGAGGAGGAGAAAGTGTCGCGCCTGCCGACTGTTCTCGATGTTGCGGAGGCTGCCGGGGTGTCCCGGCAGACGGTGTCGAACGTGATCAATGCCCCGGGTGTCGTTCGGCCGGGCACACGGGCGAAGGTGCAGCAGGTGATTGCCGATCTCGGCTACCGGCCGCACGCCTCCGCCCGGCGGCTGCGCACCCAGAAGAGCTCGACCATCGGGATTCGCCTCGATCCGATGGCCGACGGGATCTCCGGCTCGGTGCTCGACCGGTTCCTGCACGCCCTGACCGAGCAGGCAGACCGGAAGAACCTGCGGGTGCTGCTGTTCACGGCACGTGATGCCGAGGACGAAATCCGCCAGCTGGCGCGGCTACGCGACGGGGCCGACGTTGACGCCTTTGTGCTGACGTCGACGTTCCACGGTGACCCCCGCATTGAGTGGCTGATCGAGAACGGTCAGTCGTTTGTCACCTTCGGCCGGCCGTGGGGCATCGACGACATGAACGATCCGAAACATCTTTGGGTCGACGTGGACGGGTACAGCGGCCTGCGGGAAGCGACGACGCATCTGCTGGAGCGCGGACTGCGGCGCATCGGATACATCGGCTGGCCGAGCCCCTCCGGCACGGGAGACGACAGGCGCCGCGGATGGCAGGAGACGATGCTCGCGGCGGGGTGGAGCGGGGCAGGGCTGGCACCGCTCCAGATCGCGGTTCAGGAGGGTGTCAGCAACGGGGTCGGTGCGGTCCAGGCACTCCAGCGCGAACCCGGCGGCGTGGAGGCGGTGGTCTGCGCAAGCGATTCGCTCGCGCTCGGGGCGCTGATCGGCACGCTGGGCCGCATCCCGGTGATCGGCTACGACAACACCCCCGTCGCCGCCTCGATCGGCTTTCCGAGCGTCGAACAGCCGCTGGACGAGGTCGCGGCCGGCATTCTCGAGCTTCTGACCGGGCTGCACGGCGGCCAGGTCGGATCGGACCACGCGGGCGGTGCCGATCCGCGCCACCGCCTGGTCACCCCGCGGCTGGTGACGCGCGACCCGGCCGCTCCCTGGCTTGGCGTGTTCGCCGCCCCCTGACCGCACGGCTGGCGGCCAGGCGGGCACCGGCCGCACGGGTCCGTTTCGGGTCACCCCCGGGGCGTTGTTCACGGTGTGAGCGGGCCCCGCAGGACGCGGAGTGCGAGCGCAGCGTCACCGTCGATGACCGCCGTCATTGAAAGGTCCGAGCGGCCCCAGAGACCTAGGTAAAGTCCCCGCAGAGGAGCGGTCACCGACGCCGCGGCCGGGCCCTCGCCGAGCGTCCAGGCGCCGCCGCCGGGCGCGTGGAAGGAAACGGCCGACGTCGGCGCGTCCATCCGTTTGAGCCGCAGCTGGCGCGGGACGAACATTGCCAGGACCTCGCCGATTCCGTCCAGCATGAAATCCTCCCCGAATTCCGGCGTCTCCAGGCCCAGGGCCTGGCAGGCGTCGACAAGGTGGACAGCGTGTTCGTGTGCCTGCCGCCGGAGCCAGAACCCGGCCGTGCGCGGGGGCGGGCCAAAGCCCCAGCACGGCGCCTCGGGATCGAGTCCGGCCATGGCGTCGACGAAGGCGCGCGTGCCCGCCAGGAACCAGGCCGATGCCTCCCCGGACGGCGGAGCCGGTTGATCGCACGGGGTCCCGCTGAGGACGACGTCGGCCGCCCACCGTTCGATGGAACCCAGATGACCGAAAAGATCATCGAGTGTCCAGCCCGGGCAGACGGGGACCGGCCGGGCGAGTACATTGCCCGGCCCGCGGGCGAGCGCGCTGAGCCGTGTGAGGCTGGCGGCCAGCTCGTCGAGGTAGCGGTCGGGCGACATGGGTCGAGCATAGCGCCCCGATGTGCGGGACCCGCCGGCGCCGGCCGGCGGCGGTGCGCCGTCAGGCTTTGTCCCATCCTCCGCGCACGGGCTAGTGTTTGCGTGAATGAGATCTGCCCGTTCAGGGCTGCCCAGTCAGGGCTGCCCGGGGACCTGAAAGTAGGAGCACATGCGCATTCTTATCATTGGGGCCGGCGCTACCGGCGGGTACTTCGGGGCGCGCCTCGCCCTGGCCGGCCGGGACGTGACGTTCCTTGTCAGGGCAACCCGCGCCGCGGCGCTGAGGGCAGGTGGCCTTACCGTGGTCGGCCTGGACCGAACCGATACGATCAACCCGCCGATCCTGACGGCCGACCAGCTGGAGTCGCCGTTTGACCTCATCGTCATCGCCGTCAAAGCCGGTGATCTTACCTCCGCCCTGGTCGGGATCGAGAAGGCGGTCGGTGACCGTACCGTGATCGTGCCGTTCCTGAACGGCGTGACCCACCTGGATGAACTGACGGCGCGCTTCCCCGGCCAGGTGCTCGGCGGTATCGTGCGGGTGGTGACTGCGGTGGATGACGCCGGCCGGATTGTGCAGTTCAAACCCCTTTCGAGCCTGACGATCGGCGAGCTCTCCACCGAACACACATCCCGCCTCGCCGAGGCGTACAGCGCGTTCAACGTCCCCGGGATCGACGCCTCGATCGCCGACGATATTACGGCGTCAATGTGGCACAAGTGGGCGTTCATCGCGGCTTCCGGAGTGGCCACGTGCCTCTTCCGCAACACGATCGGTAATATCCTGGCGGTTCCCGGCGGGGAGGAAGCCGTCCGGCGGATCATCAGCGAATGTGAAGCGGTTTCCGCGGCGGCCGGATACCCTGTCACCGCCAGCGAACACCAGGCCACCGTCTCGATGCTCACCGAGTCCGGTTCGGTATTCACCTCGTCGCTCTACCGGGACGTCACCGCCGGCCTGCCCGGGGAAATCGAGCATCTGATAGGACAATTCGCTGCCCGGGCCCGCGACGGCGGCGTCGCCACCCCGATCCTGGACCTCGCCCTCATTCAGCTCCGGGCCGGCACCGCAGCCCCTCAGCCGCCGGAGCCGCCACGCTAGGGACGCCGCCAAACAACGCCCTTGGTCCGGCGTCGGCACGTCCAGCACACGGATTCAGCGAAGGACTACAGCCGCTTTTCCACCAAGATCGTGTCCCGCCAGATCCCCGCATACGGTCCGTAGTCCATGCAGGCGATGCGTTCGCGGTGGCCGATCCGTCGGAAACCGGCTTTGTCGTGCAGGGCCAGGCTGGGCAGGTTTTCGGGGAAGATTGACGACTGGATCGTCCAGTAGCCGAGGCTCCGCGCCCGTTCTGCCAGGCCGCGCAACAAGATGAGGCCGATACCGCGGCCGCCGGCCGCAGGATCGACGTAAGCGGAGTGTTCAATGACGCCCTGGTAGGCGTCCCGGGCGGAGGCGGGCGTTGCTGCCACCCAACCCAGCACAACATCTCGAGCGTCCGTAGCGACCAGGCTCAGCCCCGCGATCCGTGAGGCAAAGAAGTCTTCCTTCGACGGCGGGGCCTGGGCGAAGGTGGCATTGCCGCCGGCAATTCCGGCAGCATAGATCCGCTCCACGGCATCCCAATCGGCAGCCGTCATGCCCCGGATGCCGGTGCTCACAGCCGCAGGATGCTCGCGGAGGCGGCTTCCAAAGCGCCGGGCACCAGCGAGTAATACGCCCACGTCCCGCGCTGCTCGCGAGCCAGCAACCCGGTGTCCACCAGAATCTTCAGGTGGTGTGAGACCGTCGGCTGGCCCAAATCCAGCGGTTCCGTCAGGTCGCAGACACAGGACCCGCCGGGGTTCCCGGCCTTGACGATGGAGAGCAGCCGCAGCCGGTTCGGGTCCGAGAACGCCTTAAGGATCCGCGCCTTGTCGTGGGCGTCGGCAGCGCTGATGACCGGATGGTCTGCCGGCGCGCAGCACTCCTCGGCGGCGATGGTCCCAGGTATTGGCGCGGTGTTCATCTGACCATTATGCCAATAGATTGACAGTTGTCGATGTATAGTTCGATACTTCGTGAATCGACAATCATCAATCTCATGCCGTGATGGCCGAGGAGTCTTGTGAGTACCCAGACCAGCGCGCCCGCGCTAGCCGGAGAGACCGCCGTCGTCGGCACGCTCTCGACCCTGGACCGGTTCCTGCCGGTCTGGATCCTGGCGGCCATGGTCCTTGGCCTACTGCTGGGCCGTGTCGTTCCCGGCCTGAACACGGCCTTGGACGCGGTGAAGATCGGTTCTGTGTCCCTGCCGATCGCGGTGGGCCTGCTGGTGATGATGTATCCGGTGCTGGCCAAGGTCCGCTACAACGAAACGGGACGCGTCATGGCTGACCGGAGGCTGCTCATCACCTCGCTGGTGATGAACTGGATCCTGGCCCCGGCACTGATGTTTGCGTTGGCCTGGATTTTCATCCCGGACCTGCCCGGCTACCGCACCGGGCTCATCGTTGTCGGGCTGGCCCGGTGCATCGCCATGGTGATGATCTGGAACGACCTGGCCTGCGGCGACAGGGAAGCCGCCGCCGTCCTGGTCTTCATCAACTCAGTCTTCCAGGTCCTCGCTTTTGGCGCCCTGGGTTGGTTCTACCTCCAGGTGCTGCCCGGCTGGCTGGGCCTTCCCGCCGCCGGCGCGGGATTCTCGTTCTGGACCATCACCGCCTCCGTGCTCGTCTTCCTGGGCATCCCGCTGCTGGCGGGGTTCCTCACCCGCACCATTGGCGAAAAGGCCAGGGGCCGCGATTGGTATGAGGGCAGCGTCCTGCCGAGGCTCGGCCCCTTTGCCCTGTACGGGCTGCTGATGACGATCGTGCTGCTCTTCGCGCTTCAGGGCGGGACCATCACCTCCCGGCCCCTGGACGTGGTGCGGATCGCACTGCCTCTGCTGGTCTATTTCATCAGTGTCTTCAGCGCCGGTATGCTCATCGGGCGTTCGCTGAAGCTCGGCTATGCCAAGACCGCCACCCTGGCCTTCACTGCCGCCGGCAACAATTTCGAACTCGCCATCGCCGTCGCCATCGGCACCTTCGGCGTGACCTCCGGCCAGGCCCTGGCCGGAGTCGTCGGCCCCCTGATCGAGGTCCCCGTCCTGGTCGCCCTGGTCTATGCCGCCCTCTGGGCCCGCAAACGCTACTTCGCCGACTGACCACCAGCTATTCCGCCCACTTCCTTGAGGAGCACGACCCGATGAGCACCACCGACACCCCGAAGAAACCCTCCGTCCTGTTTGTCTGCGTCCACAATGCAGGCCGGTCCCAGATGGCCGCTGCCTACCTGACGACGCTCTCCGAGGGGGCGATTGAGGTCCGCTCCGCCGGCTCCGAACCGGCGGACGCGATCAACCCGGCCGCCGTGCAGGCCATGGCGGAGGAGGGTATCGACCTGTCCGCCGAAATCCCCAAGGTCCTGACCATTGAGGCGGTGCGGGAGTCCGACGTCGTGATCACCATGGGATGCGGGGACACCTGCCCGATCTTCCCGGGTAAGCGCTACGAAGACTGGGATCTCGAAGACCCCGCCGGCCGGGGCGTCGAGTCTGTGCGGCCGATTCGCGACGACATCAAGAGCCGCATCCAGAACCTTATCGCCGAACTCCTCCCGGCTACCGCAGGGTAGGACGTCCGGAGGCGCCGGGTTGAGTAGGCCTCCAACGCTGCACCCGCATTCGTCCGGTCCGCGCCCGTCCGCACCCATCCGCGTCCCCGTGGAACAATCGCCCTATGCGCATTCTGACTACCGACCGCCTGTGTCTTCGTCCGTGGCATCCTGACGACGCCGGCTTCGTTTTTGACCTCTACTCACGCTGGGAGGTCCAGCGCTTCATCGGCACCGCTCCACGGGTCATGGCCGATCGGTCCGAAGCTGTTGAGCGGATCGCCAGGTGGCAAAATGCGGACCATCCGGTCCATGGCATTTGGGCGGTACAGCGCCAGGCGGATGCCCAACTGGTGGGAACGCTCCTGCTGAAGTCGATTCCCGCATCCGGCACGGCGCTCCAGCAAGCCTCGGGAGACACCGAAATCGGCTGGCACTTTCATCCCGACTATTGGGGAAAGGGGTATGCCACCGAGGCGGCGTCGGCAGTCCTCGCACACGGTTTCAGCGAAGGACTGGACCTGGTCGTCGCGGTTACGGCACCTGAGAATCTGGCCTCTCAAAAGGTCTGCACCCGTCTCGGCATGAAACACCGCGGCACAACAGACCGCTACTACGACGCAACCTGCGAACTGTTCGTCGCCGGGAACCCCGGGACCGGCGTGTGACGTCCACTGCGGATACCGAACGCCCCGTGGCCGGTACGGGCACCCACCCGGCGTTGATGAGTCGGATCCGGCCATCTTCCGGCCCCGCGCTCTCGGTCAGAGAACGAGCTTGAATCCGATGTGGGTGGGCGAAAACCCGAGCCGCTCGTAGAAGCGGTGGGCTGCGCTGCGTGATTCGTCGGAGGTGAGCTGGACGAGTCCTGCTCCGCGCCGGCGGGCCTCACCGATGGCCCACATCATCATGGCCGCGCCCAACCCGTTGCCGCGCAGGTCCGACCTGACCCTGACCGCTTCGATCTGCATCCGGGTGGCACCGCCGCGGGCGAGTCCGGGTATGAACGTCAATTGGGTGGTGGCAGCGATGCCGCCGTCGGGGGACTCGGCGACGAGGAGCAGCTGGGCGCCATCGGCGTCGACGGCCGCAAAGGCCGCAAGATAGCGCGTGAGGTCTTCGGTTGAGTCGTCGGACGCCCTGAGCTGGTCATCGGCGATCAGCCCGACAATGGCACCGACGTCGTCCGCCCTGGCTTTGCGCAGAGTCATCCGGCCAACGGGCAGATCAAAGGAGGAGAGTGTCATCCCTACAGCCTTGCACCTCAGGGCGGCGTGCGGGGCCCACCCGCGCGTGTCGGCCGCCGTCGCCGGACCCGACGAACAGTGATCTGATAGGCGGGCCCGGCAACGGTGCTCACGTTCAATGGTGAGACCGTGGCGGCCATCACTCGGCACGAGGCCGGTGACCGCCACGGTGAGCATACGCCTAAATCCGATCCTTGCCTACGGTTCCCGCCAGATCCTTTAGATTCGTCGCTCCGGTCCGCGAATTGTCGCAGGTCCCCGCTGAGCGGAACCTGAGGGCCAGGGCTGTTCTCAGCTTTATCTCAGCAATCGGGGCGCATGCTGGAATGTACCTCTCCGCGCACGGCCACCGGCCTGTACGGGCGGTGGAATTCCGCCGCGGCGTGTCCGCATGTGCCGCGTTCCTGCCGTGCCGACCTCGGCGCGCCGCGGGTACGGGATCCGAGACCGCGCCATCCAATCCTGAGCGAGGAAGCCGAACGTGTTCAACTCCGTTACCGCACTGGGAAAGCTCACGGGCTTTCTGGGGATCGCCACCGTTTGCGGAGTCCTGTTCGCCGGGCTCCTGGTGCCAGGCGTCGCCGCCGCAGGCACCGCCGCGACAAGTTCGATCAGCTTCTTCAACCAGCTGCCGGGCCAGCTGAAGATCGGCACCCCAGCCCAGTCCACCAGGGTGCTGGCCAGTGACGGCACCCCCATCGCGACGTTCTTCACCCAGGACCGGGCCAGCGTCACCCTTGACCAGATGTCGCCCTACATCCGCGATGGGATCGTTGCGATCGAGGACGCACGGTATTATCAGCACGGCGGGATCGACCCGACAGGGATCTTCCGGGCCCTGGCCGCAACACTGGCCGGTGGCCGCCAGGGCGCCTCGACCATCACCCAGCAGTACGTGAACAATGTCATCATCCAGTCCCAGGTCGCCGCGGGCAACACCGACCAGGTCAAGCTCGGGGCAGCCAAGACCGTCGGTGACAAGATCAGGGAGATGAAGCTGGCCATCGCCTTGGAGACGAAGTACTCCAAGGACCAGATCCTGGCCGGCTACCTGAACCTCATTTACTTCGGCAACAACGTCTACGGGATCGAAGCCGCGTCGAACTACTACTTCGGCGTCCACGCCAAGGACCTGACGCTGCCGCAGGCCGCGACCCTGGCCGGCGTCGTGAATGACCCCGCCTATTATGACCCGGTCACCGAGCCGCAGCACGCCACCGATCGGCGCAACACGGTCATGGACAAGATGCTGCAGCAGGGCAAGATCACCCAGCAGGCCCATGACGCCGGGATCAAGGCGCCTATCGGCGTGAACGTCCACCCGGCTGCGCAGGGCTGCGTCGCCGCGGCGATGGCCCCGTACTTCTGCGACTACATCGAGCGGCTCGTCCTCAATGATCCGGCCTACGGCGCGGACGAGGCGGCACGCCGTAATTTCCTCTACCGGGGCGGGCTGACCATCAAGACCACCCTTGATCCGAAGCTCCAGCGGATAGCCCAGGACCAGGTCAATGCCACCATGTCCGCCACGGACCCGCTGCAGCGCGGGGCGGAACTGACCAGCATTCAACCCGGCACCGGAAACGTGCTCACGATGGCCCAAAACACCAACTACAACCCGGCCGC
>JBIOFK010000032.1:0-18193 GCA_044447065.1 Actinomycetales bacterium
ACCCGCAGCGGCACCGCCGTTTCGGGCGCGCGGCCGGTCCGGCTGGACGCCTCGGACGTGGCCGCGCTCAGCACCGCCGCCCGCGGAATGGCAAGCATTTTTGTCTGCACCAACCCGCCGTATTCGCAGTGGCAGCGTCAATGGCCGCCGATCGGCGCGGCCGTGGCGGCCGCCGCCAAGGCCTCGGGCGCGTCGGTGGTGCTGATGGGCAACCTTTACTCGTACGGCATTCCCGCCGGTCCGATGGCCGCGGCCTCCCCGGTCCACCCGGAGGACGCGAAGGGCCGGGTGCGGGCCAGGCTCTGGGAGGACCTGCTCGCCGCGCACGACGCCGGGGACCTGCGGGCCGTGGAGGTCAGGGCCAGTGACTATTTCGGACCGCGCGCCGCGGCGACGTCCCATATCGGCGAGAACTTCCTGCGGCCCCTTCTCGCCTCACGCCGGGCCTGGGTGGTGGGCGATCCGGACCTGGCGCACAGCTGGGCCTACTACCCCGACATCGCCGCAACCCTTGCCGCCGTGGCGGCCGATGACGGCGCGTACGGGCGGGCCTGGATCGTCCCGTCCGCCTCCGATGAGAGCCGTAACCAACTCGCGGCCCGGGTCAACGCGGCCGCCGGCAGCAACGGCACCGTCGCCGGCATTCCCTCCCCCGTCCTGCGCACGCTGGGACTGTTCAGCCCGCAGCTGCGCGAGGTCGGACGGTCCAGCTACCAGTTCCGGCACCCGTTCGTGACGGACTCGACCGAGACCGAGGACCGCTTCGGAATTCGGGCGACGGACATCGGCGCCGCCCTGCGGAATTCGCTCGCGGCGATGGGCCCGGCCTCCCGCTGATCCGGGGTCAGCCGCGGCCCGTGGGGTGCGGCACCGTACCCTTGCGCCGGAGTGCCACCAGCAGCAGTCCGACGAGGCTGAGGATGACGGCCGCCACGCCCACCGAGGTGAACCCGCCCCACGGCCCCACCAGGTCGATCGCCACGCCGCTGGCGGGAGCGCCCATCGCGCTGCCGAAGGTCAGTGCGGATCCGTACCAGCCCATCGCCTCGCCGCGGCGGTCCTCGTCCACCAGATCGGCGATCCGTTCGGCGCTGGCGGAGAGCACCGGGGCGCACAACAGTCCCGGCGGAATGGACAGCAGGGCCAGCGACCAGGTGTCCTGGGCGAATCCCATCGGAATGGTCAGGGCCGCCATGCCGGCCAGCAGCCACAGCGGGTCCACCCGCCGGTGCAGGGACCCATACACCAGACCGCCGACCACGGAGGCGGCACACCAGAACAGGAACACCAGCCCGATCTGGTCCGCGTTGCCGGTGACGTGCCGCAGCACGGCCACGATGCCGACGTCCGTGCCGGAGAGAACCAGGCCGGCTCCGACCGAGGCGCCCAGCACGGCGATCACGGCAAGGCTGACCCAGTTCAGGTTCCCCCTGACCCGGCCCAGCAGCCGGGAGAACACGTTGGCCCCGGCGTAGGACTGGCTACCCATGGCCTCCATCGGTGCCAGCTCCTCCATGGAGGCCAGCTCGTCGTCGCAGTCCTGGGCGTAGCTGCCGCGCTGGCCGCTGCGGGTGGGCGGGTTGAACCACATCAGCAGGACCCCGGCCAGGCCCGAGGCCACCCCGATCAGGATCAGTCCCCAGACCGTGCTGAGAGTGGCGGCCAGCACGACGCCGAGCGCGGGCCCCACCATGAAGGTCAGCTCGGCGCCGACCGAATCCAGCGCGTAGGCGGTGCGACGCTGCGACGGTGGAACCATGACTCCGAGGGACTGGCGCACCACCGAGAAGATCGGCACGGCGAAGAGGCCTCCGACCACCGCGGCGGCGACCAGCAGCCCGTAGTTCAGGAACGGTGCCACCGACCAGACCACGGCCTCGGCCACCACGGAGGGAACCAGGGCGCGGCGCAGCCCGGCCGCGTCAACCCGGCGTCCGCGCCACGGCGCCCCGAGGGCGATCCCGACCGTCACCGCGGCGGCCACCCCGCCGGCGGCACCGTAGCCGAGCCCCAGGGTCTGCACCACGTGCAGCGTCAGCAGCACCCCGGCCGCGGCGTGCGGGACCCGTGCCAGCATGGACACCAGCAGCAGCCTCCGCACGGGTGCCACGCGCAGCAGATCCTTGTACAGGGCGAAATTCACGTCGTCACTTTCCGGCGGTCAGGCCCGCTAGGTGGCATCCCGCTATTCGTCAGCGCGGTGCGCGCTGATCTCCATGGAGTCAACACGATCCGCAATTATTTTCTTCCTGCTCCACTGCTCTTGCAGGCCGGCGAGCAGGATATCAAGCCCCGCCCGGTCGAGCCCGGCACGTATCCCCAGTTCGACGCGCAGTTCCGGGCCGGGGCCGCCGCCGGCCACCACGGTCCCGGCGGACGTCCGGCCGGCCGTTCCGCTGCCCGGGCCCGCTGTTATCGTAGCCACTTTCCCGCCCTGCCCACCACCGGGGTCCGGTGTCAGCGCGGCCAGCACCTCGGGGTCCGCGTAGCTGGGCAGCCATTCCTGCTGACGGGCCAGGGCCCAGAGCGCCGGGCGGCGGATAACGAAGGCGAAATCCGATCCGGGATCCATGACCATCAGCTGGGTGTCGTCGGCCACGGCGGACAGGGCTGCCCGGGCGGCGTAGACGGCCACCGGCCGCGACTGCGGGTGCCAGGCCGCCAGTGCGGCGGTGCTGCTGAAGGCCGGCAGCACGCGCCGGCCGTCGGGCGCCTGCAGCGTCACGAGCGCCATGTCCGATTCCTTGTCGGCGGTCAGCCCCTCCGCCGAGACGTCCGGTTCGGCCAGCTCGGCGACGATCGGGACAAACACGCGCGCCGCGGCCAGGGCTGCCACCACGCCGGCCTCACTGCCCGTTCCGTTCAGCAGCGCGGCGATAGCCGCCGCAAACGCGGGGTCCGCGGCGCCGTCGTCGTCCTCGAAATTGTGGTGCGGGCCGTCCCCGTCAAGGCTCCGGCCCGCCCAGTCCTGGCCCGCCGAATCCGCGCGGCCGCCGGCAGCTGCCAGCGCGGCGGCGATGTGCGCGGGAAGCCCGCGGCCGGTGGCGTCGGGCACGTCAGCGGCGTCCGGCGACATCCAGTGCCTGCGGCAGCGTGAAGGCGCCGGCGTAGAGCGCCTTGCCGACGATCGCCCCCTCCAGCCCCAGCGGCACCAAGGTGCGCAGGTCCTCGAGGTCGGCCAGGCTGGAAATGCCGCCGGAGGCGACCACGGGCTTGCCGGTGCGCTGCAGTACCTCGCGCAGCAGCTCCACGTTCGGGCCGCGCAGGGTTCCGTCTTTCGTCACATCGGTGACCACGTAACGGGCGCAGCCTGCGTCCTCCAACCGGGCCAGGACCTCCCAGAGATCTCCGCCTTCCTTGGTCCAGCCGCGCGCTGCCAGCACGGTTCCGCGCACATCGAGGCCGACGGCGATCTGCTCGCCAAAGCGCGCGATCGCCCGTGCAGTCCACTCCGGGTTTTCCAGGGCCGCGGTGCCCAGGTTCACCCGGGCGGCGCCGAGTTCGAGGGCGCCTTCGAGCGAGGCATCGTCCCGGATGCCGCCGGAGAGCTCCACCTTGACGGACAGCTCCCGGACAACCTCGCGCAGCAGCTCCTGGTTGGAGCCGCGCCCGAAAGCGGCATCGAGGTCGACCAGATGGACCCATTCGGCGCCATCGCGCTGCCAGGCCAGGGCCGCGTCCAGCGGCGCGCCATAGCTGGTTTCGCTGCCGGCTTCGCCCTGGACCAGGCGCACGGCCTGGCCATCGGCGACGTCGACGGCGGGGAGCAGTTCCAGGATGGGGGTGGACGTCATCGGGTTCCTCGCGGTGGTGGGAATCGGGTGGGTGGTCAGAGCGTGAACAGGTACGCGGCCACCAGGGACATGGCGGCAAGGACCATGAAGGCGACGGGGACCCAGCGTGCCGTTTTCTGCTGCCAGAACGTGATGGCACCACCGATCAGCAGGCCGCCGAGGGCCATCAGCAAGAGTGACCACATGGCTAGGCCGCCCCCGCCGTGCGTAGCGAGCCGACCCAGTTGGCCAGCAGCCGGGCCCCGGCGTCGCCGGATTTTTCCGGGTGGAACTGGGTGGCGCTCAGCGGCCCGTTCTCCACGGCCGCGATGAAGGGGCCCCCGTGGTCGCTCCAGGTGACCAGGGGGGGTTTCGTGCGCTGCTGAACCACGTCGAAGTTCCAGTCCTGCACGCCATAGGAGTGCACAAAGTAGAAGCGTTCGGAACCGATGCCCTCAAAAAGTACGGAGCCCGCCGGCGCCCGAACGGTGTTCCAGCCCATGTGCGGTACGACCTCGGCCTTCAGCCGCTCCACGGTTCCGGGCCATTCGCCCATCCCCGCCACCCGGGCGCCGTGCTCAACGCCTTCGTCAAAGAGGATCTGCAGGCCCACGCAGATGCCCAACACGGGACGCCCGCCCGCGACCCGGCGCCCGATCATCCGCAAGCCGTCGACGGACTTCAGGCCGGCCATCACCGTGGCGAAGGCGCCCACGCCGGGCACCACCAGCCCGTCGGCGTTGAGCACGTCCTCGGACCTGGAGCTCAGGGTGACGTCGGCGCCGGCCCGTTCGAGGGCGCGCACGGCCGAACGGATGTTTCCGGATCCGTAGTCCAGGACGGTGACCGTGGGCCTGGTGCCGGCGTCGTCCGTGCCGGTCACAGGCTCCCCTTCGTGGACGGGATGCCGGTGACGCGCGCATCGTTCTCCACGGCGGCCCGCAGCGCTCGGGCGAAGGCCTTGAACTGGGCCTCCACGATGTGGTGCGGATCCCGGCCGGCCAGCACACGCATGTGCAGGCAGATGTGGGCGTGCAGCGTGATTGCTTCGAAGACGTGCCGCGTCAGCGAACCGGTGAAGTGCCCGCCGATCAGGTGGTATTCCTGGCCGGCCGGCTCGCCGGAGTGGACGAGGTACGGCCGGCCGGAAACGTCGATGACGGCGTGGGCCAGCGCCTCGTCCAGCGGAACGGTGGCCTCGCCGAAACGCCGGATGCCGCGCTTGTCCCCCAGCGCCGCCCGGAGCACCTCGCCGAGCGTGATGGCGACGTCCTCCACGGTGTGGTGCACGTCTATGTGGGTATCACCGGTGGCCCTGACCGTCAGGTCGATCAGGGAGTGCTTGGACAGGGCGGTGAGCATGTGATCGTAAAACGGCACGGCGGTGCTGATGTCGCTTACGCCGGTACCGTCCAGGTTCACTTCCACCAGGACCGAGGACTCGCTGGTGGTCCGCTCCAGCCTGGCGGTGCGTGCGGGAGCCGTCTGGCTGCTCTCGGTCATGGTGTGGAGCCCTTCATGGGAGGTGGTTGGCGGTACGGATGGCCCGGCCCTGCGCCTGTTGCCATTCTAAACGCCGCTGCGGGGACACGAGGCACTGCGGCGGCGCCCGGGGGCTGTGCTGCCTCCTCGGCGGTTAACGGCCAAGCAGTGTGGCGAGGGCAGCCAGGAAGGCCGTGGTCTCGTCCCGCGTCCCTGCGGTCACGCGCAGGTGTCCGGGGATGCCGACATCGCGGATCAGCACGCCGGCGTCCAGTAGCCCCTGCCAGACGGCGTGCGGATCCGCCAGCCCGCCGAAAAAGACAAAGTTGGAATCCGACGGCGCCGGTTTCAGGCCCAAGTCCAGCAGTCCGGCGACGATCCGGTCCCGCTGGATCTTGATGTCTTCGACGTTAGCCAGCAGGGCGTCCGAATTGCGCAGCGCTGCTACGGCGGTGGCCTGGGTCAGGGCCGAGAGGTGATACGGCAGCCGGACCAGTCGAAGGGCGTCCGCGACTCCCGCGCCGGCGGCGAGATAGCCGATCCTCGCCCCCGCCAGCGCGAAGGCCTTGCTCATGGTGCGGGACACAACGAGGCGCTCCCGTCCGGGCAGCAGGGACAGCGCGCTTGCCGTGCCGTCATGGGCGAATTCCGCGTAGGCCTCGTCCACGATGACGACCGCCTGGGACGCCTCTCCGGCCTCGTAGACGGCCTCGACGACGTCCGGTGCGAGGGCCGTTCCCGTCGGGTTGTTGGGTGAGCAGAGGAAAACGACATTCGGGGCTGCCCGCCGGACCTGATCGGCCGCCGATGCCGCTGTCAGGGTGAAATCGCCGTCGCGCTCTCCGGCCAGGTACCGCGTGCCCGTTCCGCTGGCCAGCAGCGGGTACATGGAGTACGTGGGCGGGAAGCCCATCGCGGTCCGGCCCGCTCCGGCGAACGCCTGGAGTAGCTGCTGGAGGACCTCGTTGGAGCCGTTGGCTGCCCAGATGTTGTCCTCGCTGAGGCCGTGCCCGAGGTAAGCGGCCAGCGAGCGGCGAAGTTCGGTAAACTCACGGTCCGGGTAGCGGTTCAGTCCCTCAAGCGCTTCGGCCACGGCCTTGAGGATGGCCTCCCGTGCGTCGCCGGGGACGCCGTGGGTGTTTTCGTTGACGTTCAGCAGGACGGGAACGTCCAGCTGGGGAGCGCCGTAGGGCTGGAGGCCGCGGAGGTCTTCGCGCAGCGGAAGTCTGTTCAGTCGGGCCAGCTGTTCATTCACAGTGCCAGTTTAAGCCGCCGCCTCCGCAGGGACTAAAAGGATGACCTCGGGCGCTGCCGATGCGTCGGCCGACGTGCGCCGGCAGCTCAGCGCCGGCCCGGCACGTACAGTTGCTGGCCGGGCTGGACGACGGAGCTGTGCAGGGAATTCAAATCGACAATGTCCGCCATCACATCCCGGGTGTCCCGCGCGGAATCGGCTGCGGCCGCGATGGCCCACAACGTCTGCCCCTGGTGCACGGTGACCACCGCCGAGCCGTTGCCGGCCACCTTTCCGCCCGTGACTGCCGCCTTGGCGGACGAGCCGAAGAACCCGGCAGCCAGCAGGACGGTCAGGGCGAGCAGCATCATCGGCAGCCCGATCAGCAGGAACCGGCCCCTGCGTGTCAGGGTGAGGCCCGCCCGTGTGGCGCGGGCCGGGGAACTGGCGGCGGGGAACTGCGGAACTGCGGAACTCACGTGCTTCAGGACTGTGACGCTCATGGACTTCACCTTTTTCCTTCTCCCGGATCAGGGCCAACGGCCGGTATACCGGCATTGTGTTCGCCCGCTGATCCGCTCATCGAATATTTATTCGAAGATCGTGTTCTATTATTAGCACCAACTATCGAAGCTTGGCAAGACTCGCTCGAACAAATGTTTGAAATAGCCCGGATACTGGCCTACCGTAGAGGCAATAGCAGTACCAGCACCGGCCCGTGGAAACAGTCCATCAGCACCCACCGACACTTTGGCGTCGGAGCCCCAGGATCCACTTCCGCGGACCGTCCACAGCACGAAAGGGCGAACCCGCCATGGTTCAGGAGAATGTTCAGCCGGCAGTAAGCGGCCGCCCCCGCAAGACCGGCTTCAAGGGACTGTCGCTGCGGCAGAAGAAGATTCTGGAGTGCATCCAGCGCTCGATCAGCAGCAAGGGCTACCCGCCCTCGATGCGCGAAATCGGGGATGCGGTGGGGCTTGCGAGCCTGTCCAGCGTCACGCATCAGCTGGTGCAGCTGGAGAAGCAGGGCTACCTGCGCCGTGATCCCAAGCGTCCCCGGGCCATGGAAGTCCTGCTGCCCCTGACCCTGGACGGGGATACGGGTATAGAGGGAGTAGCCGAGCCCGCGAAACTGCGCAGCAGCACCGGATTGAACGTCGCCGAGCTGAGCAGCGCGTCCGATACGGCCCTGGTGCCGCTGGTTGGCCGGATCGCTGCCGGCGGGCCCATCCTGGCCGATCAGGTGGTGGAGGATGTCATGCCGCTGCCGCGGCAGCTGGTGGGCCATGGCGAGCTGTTCATGCTCAAGGTCGCCGGGGACTCGATGGTTGACGCGGCCATCTGTGACGGGGACTGGGTGGTCGTCCGCCGGCAGAACGACGCGATCAACGGTGACATTGTCGCGGCACTGCTCGACGACGAATCCACCGTCAAGACGTTCCGCCAGCGGGACGGGCACACCTGGCTGCTGCCGCAGAATACCCAATATGAGCCGATCCTGGGCGACCATGCCACCATCATGGGCAAGGTCGTGACGGTGCTGCGCAGCCTCTAGGCCGCGCAGCACCCGGCCCGGTCAGCCGGGAGGACCGGCCAGACGTGCCAGCGCGTTGAGGACCACGGAGCGGTCGGTGGTGGCCCAGAACGGCGGCAGGGCCGCGCGCAGGAAACCGCCGTAGCGGGCGTTGGCCAGGCGCGAGTCAAGCACCGCCACCACGCCGCGGTCCTGCGAGGACCGGATCAGCCGGCCCGCTCCCTGCGCCAGCCGGAGCGCGGCGTGGGTGGCGGAAATCGTCATAAAGCCGTTTCCTCCGGACTTGGCCACGGCGCGGGTGCGGGCCATGACCAGCGCATCGTCGGGGCGCGGAAACGGGATCTTGTCGATGACCACCAGGCGGCAGGAATTTCCCTGCACATCCACGCCCTGCCACAGGGACATCGTGCCGAACAGGCAGGTGTCCGGTTCCTCGGCGAATTCCCTGACCAGCGAGGCCATCGACGAATCGCCTTGGCAGAGGATCTTCAGGTCCAGCCGGAGGCGCAGCGCCTCCGCGGCCTCCTCCGCGGCCCGCCGGGAGGAGAAGAGGCAGAGCGCCCCGCCGCCGGCGGCCGTCAGCAGGGCTTCGAGCTCGTCGAGCTGTTCCGGCGCCGTGGTCCGTTCCGGCTTGGGCAGGTGGGCGGCCACGTACAGCATGCCCTGCCGCGGATAGTCGAAGGGGGAACCGACGTCGGCGCCCGTCCAGCTCGGGGCGCCGCTGCCCAGCAGGCCCAGGCCGCCGGCGGCAGGCTCGAAAGCCGAGCCGATGGCCAACGTGGCGGAGGTCAGCACCACGGTGTGGTCGGCAAAGAGACCCTCGCGCAGCCGCATGCCCACGCTGAGCGGGGCGATGTTCAGCACGGCGGGCGCGGTTTCGTCCGGTGCCGTGTAACGCTCCCCCGGGGTGAAGGTGCCGGTGCGTGAGATCCACACGACTTCGGCCGCCTCGCGCGCCACCAGCAGCCGCTCGCAGGTGTCCAGGATCAGCTGCAGCCTCGAGCGCGCCAGGGCGCGTCCGCCGTCGGCCGCCGCGCCCCGGTCCGGGGTCGAGTCGGAGAGCGCCGCGCGGCTCGCGTCGCGCAGCTGCTCCAGCGCGGTCTCCTGCTCCTCGTTCAGGCCCGAAGGCAGCAGTCCGTTGGCGGCGCCGTCGAGCGCCCGTTCCAGGTTCGCCGCCGCGGAGTTCAGCGCGTCCACGGAGATGGCGGTGTGCTTGCGCGCGCTGGACGCCGCGACCTGCACCATCTGGACCGACAGCTGGCCGCTGACGGCGCCGGTGACCCGGTCCTGCAGTTCGTGCGCCTCGTCAACCACCACCACCCCGTAGTCCGGCAGCACGGCCAGGCCCTCAAAAGCGCTGATGGCCAGCATGGCGTGGTTGGTGACGATGATGTCCGCTTCCGCGCCGCGCTTGCGCGCCAGTTCGCTGAAGCATTCCTCGGCCAGCGGGCATTTCTGCGGCCCAAGGCACTCCATCGACGTGACGGAGACCTGCCGCCAGGCGCGGTCGTTCACGCCCGGAACCAGCTCGTCCCGGTCCCCGGTGTCCGTGTCCGCGGCCCATTCGCGCAGCCGCAGCACGTCCCGGCCCAGCGGGCTGCCGGGTCCCGGGGCCGATCCGGCGGGATGGGCGACGGCGGTGTCCTCGCCCAGGGTGAACAGGGCGCCTTCGCTGCTGTCCTCCTCCGGAAAACCGCCGGCCAGCTTATGCCGGCACACGTAGTTGCTGCGGCCCTTGATCAGGGCCACCTCGATCGGACGGTCCAGCAGCGGGTTGACCGCCTCCAGCAGGCGCGGCAGGTCACGGCCGACGATCTGGGCCTGCAGCGCCAGCGTGGCGGTGGATACGAGGGACGGTTTGTCACTGTCCAGCGCGTGGGCGATCAGCGGGATCAGGTACGCCAGGGACTTCCCGGTCCCCGTACCGGCCTGCACCAGCAGGTGGTCGCCGCTCTCGATGGCGCCGACCACCTGCCTGACCATCTCATGCTGGCCGTCCCGGCGCTGGCCGCCCATCGCCTCAACGGCGGCGTCCAACAGTCCCAGGGCAAAGTCCTCCCGGGAGGTCTTCCGGCCTGCGCGCACGGCTGGCTCAGCCATGGAAGCTCTCGTGGCGGACGAAGGGTTCCAGCTCGGCGGCCAGGTTTTCGCGCACCATCACGGTGGCCCGCGTCCCGTCCTCCTCGTGTCCGAGGCTGAGGATTTCGGCATCCGTCTGGTGCAGCTTGCTCACGATGTCGCCGCGGTCGTAGGGAACGAGGAGCTCCAGGCGGATACCGGGGCGCGGAATCGCGGCGCCGATAGCGGCAAGCAGCTCCTCGATACCCTCGCCGGTCCGGGCGGACACCACCACGTGCCGGGGCTCGCGCCGGCGCAGGCGCTCCACCACGAACGGATCCGCGGCATCGGCCTTGTTCAGCACGATGATTTCGGGCACCTTCCGGGCGTCGACCTCGCTGAAGACCTTGCGCACGGCGGCGATCTGGCCTTCCGGATCCGGGTGGGACACGTCGACCACGTGCAGAATCAGGTCGGAATCCGCCACTTCCTCCAGGGTAGAGCGGAAGGCCTCGATCAGCTGGGTGGGCAGCGACCGCACGAAGCCGACCGTGTCGGCCAGCGTGTAGCCGAGACCGTCGGCTGTTTCCGCCTTGCGGACGGTCGGATCCAGAGTGGCGAAGAGGGCGTTTTCGACCAGCACCCCGGCGTCCGTGAGGCGGTTGAGCAGCGACGATTTGCCGGCGTTGGTGTAGCCGGCGATGGCCACCGACGGAACGGCGTTACGGCGCCGGTTGGCCCGTTTGGTGTCGCGGGCCGGCTTCATGGCGGCAATCTCACGGCGCAGCTTCGCCATCCGGGTGCGGATTTTCCGGCGGTCCAACTCGATCTTCGTCTCGCCCGGTCCGCGGGAGCCCATGCCGGCGCCCGCGGAACCGACCTGGCCTCCGGCCTGGCGCGACATGGAATCGCCCCAGCCGCGCAGGCGCGGCAGCAGATATTCCAGCTGGGCCAGCTCCACCTGCGCCTTGCCCTCCCGGGACTTGGCGTGCTGGGCAAAAATATCCAGGATCAGCGCCGTCCGATCGATGACCTTCACCTTCACGATGTCCTCCAGGCCGCGGCGCTGCGAGGGCGCGAGCTCGGAATCCACCACCACGGTGTCGGCGCCGGTGGCGGCGACAATGTCCTTGAGTTCCACGGCCTTGCCGGAACCCAGGAACGTGCCCGGGTCCGGCTTCATCCGCCGCTGCACAATGCCGTCCAGCACCTCGGAGCCGGCCGTTTCGGCCAGGGCAGCCAGTTCGCGGAGCGAGTTTTCCGCGTCCGCGAGTGTGCCCTCGGTCCACAGCCCGGCAAGCACCACCCGTTCCAGGCGCAGCTGCCGGTATTCGACCTCTGTGACGTCTTCCAGCTCGGTGGACAGCCCGGCGACGCGGCGCAGGGCGCGGCGTTCCCGCAGGTCCTCCTGGTCGCCGTCGAACTCGGTGTGCCGGTGTCCGTCCGACGACAACGCCAGGGCCTTACCGCCGATGGTCCGCCTCGGCCCAGGGCCGGAGTCCGCGGAATCAGGGCCCGCACCGCGGGCATGGTTCCCGGCGGCAGGATCCTTGGCGAGGATCCGGTCAATGACCGCCTGGATTTTCTCCGGCGTCATGTCCGTGGCACCGTTGCCGGAACCGGCGGGAGTGTTCGGATTGGTCATGTTCTCCTTCACGGAATGGGTGATTCCATCGTAGTCCCGGGCGGGGACATTGCGGGATGCGGGCCGGGGATCTGCCGGCTCCCGAGTGCCGTCGTGCGGCGTGCTGGGGTCGTGGGTCAAGCGTGCCTCTGTTCTGCGGGCGCGGCCGTGTTCCAAGGACCGGCTCAGTGGCCGGAATCCGGACCAAATCGGGGCGCGGTCGGATCTGCTGACGGGCCCTCGCGGGGCCCGATTGCGGCCGGACGCAGCGGGCAATGCCTCAGCTGGCCGGCGGCAGTTTTACTTGATCCACATATCCGAAGCCTACCAGCCCCGGTCCGGCGGTCCGCGGACCGGTTACGTATTCCGCTTCGGGCGCACTAAAATCCAGAGCATCATGAGTCCGGACCATTACTTCAGCGCCCAACCCGCCACCGCGGACAACAAACGACCCCTGTCGGTGGAACTGGCAGGAACCCGACGCACACTTTCCACGTCGTCCGGAATCTTTTCCCCGGACCGGGTGGATAAGGGCACGGCGATCCTGCTGGCGGAAGTTCCGCCGCCGGCCGCGGCGGGGAACCTGCTCGATATCGGCTGCGGCTGGGGTCCCGTGGCACTGACCCTGGCCCTGCGCTCCCCCGCCGCCGCCGTGTACGCCGTCGACGTCAACGAACGGGCCCTGGGGCTGACCCGGGACAACGCCGCCGCACTGGGCCTGGGGAACGTCACGGCCGCCCTCCCCGGCGAGGTGGATCCGGAACTGCAGTTCGCCACCATCTGGTCCAATCCGCCCATCCGGGTGGGTAAGGAGGCCCTGCACGAGCTGCTTCTGCATTGGTTGCCGCGCCTTGCGCCCGGCGGAAGCGCTCACCTTGTCGTCCAGAAGAACCTCGGCGCGGATTCACTCCAGCGCTGGCTGGCGGCCGAACTCGACGTCCGGGTGCCGGAGCTCAAACTCGCCGTTGCCAGGACAGGCACTTCGAAGTCGTTCCGGATCCTGCAGGTCAGCCGGCCCTGATAAAGGGCCGTGCTCAGGCCAGAGTTCCGTGCGCCACGAGGACGGCGGGGCCGCTGAGTTCAACGTGTTCGCGCCCGTCGGCGCCGGTGAAGAAAGCCACGCCCACCACGCCGCCGGGCACCGTGACCTGCCAGCCGTCCGGCGCTCCGGCACCCGCCCAGAACCGGGTCGCCGCGGCCGCGGCGCAGGCTCCGGTTCCGCAGGACTGCGTTTCGCCCACGCCGCGCTCGTGCACCCGCATGCTGATCATGCCCAGCCCGCCGGCGGTGATCAGCGGGTCCGCGGGGACCGCGAACTCCACGTTGGTTCCCTCCGGCGGGGCCGGCTGGACCACCGGTGCGCGGCCCAGCTCAAGCTGCGTCAGCTCGCCGTCGTGCGCCAGGGCGACGACGGTGTGCGGGTTCCCCATGCTGATGGACACGGCCGGCCGGGCCACCTCCAGGCCGGCGGCGGTGACCAGCGCGTCCGTTCCGCGCTCGGCAACACCCTCCGGGTCGATAAACTCCCACGGACCCATATCCACCGCGTAGCCGCCGGCCACGCGCTGGATCCTTTTGACGCCGCCGCGGGTGCCGATGGCCAGTGATTCGCCGGGCGCCAGCTCAACCAGGCCCTGCTCCAGCAGGAAGTGCACAAAGACGCGCACACCGTTGCCGCACATTTCGGAGAGCGAGCCGTCCCCGTTGCGGTAGTCCATGAACCACTCGGCATCCGGGTCCGCGGCCAGCGCGTCCGCGCCCTCGGGCAGCGCGGCCGAGCGGACGGCCCGGATCAGGCCGTCGGCCCCGATGCCGGCATGCCGGTCGCACAGGGCCGCCACGGCCGCGGCGGAAATGCTGTGGACGCCGTCGGGGTCGGCCAGCAGGATAAAGTCGTTGCCGGTGCCGTGGCCCTTGCTGAAGGCCAGCCCGGTCAGTTCGGCAAGGGCGGCGGCGTGCGTGCTCATGCCCCCAGCCTACGGTAGCCGTTCCGCACCGCGGCAAGCGCCGACCCCAGCAGCCCCGGCGCCTCCGACGGCAGCCACGCAACGCGCGGGTCGGCACGGAACCAGGTCAGCTGGCGGCGCGCGTACTGTCGGGTGGCGATGATGGTTTCCTCGGCGGCGGCGGCGGCGGTTGACGTGCCGTCAAGCACGCGCAGGAACTGCTGGTAGCCCAGGGCCCTGGAGGCGGTCCGGCCGGCGCGCAGTCCCGCCGCGGCCAGCGCCGCAACCTCCTCCTGCAGTCCGTCGGCCACCATCGTGCGCACGCGCGCAGCGAGCCGTTCGTGGAGGCCGCTGCGTTCGCCGGCCAGGGCCAGCTGGACGGCGGGTTGGAAGTAGTCGCGTTCGGGCATAAAGGAGCTGAACGGCCGGCCGCTGAGTTCGAACACCTCCAGCGCCCGGACCACCCGCCGGCCGTCGCCGATCCGCCTGGCGGAAACAGCGTCCACGGCCGCCAGCCGGCGGTGCAGCGCGTCGAAACCGTGCCGCGCGAGTTCAGCTTCGAGCCGGCCGCGGATGCGCGGATCGGTGCCGGGAAATTCGAGCCGGTCCAGCGCGGCGCGGACGTAGAGACCGGACCCGCCGACCAGGATGGGGACGTTGCCGCGGGAGCGGACCGCGCTGATCAGGGCCCGGGATTGTTCCTGGAACGCCGCCACCGAGGTTTCCTCCGTGACCTCCAGAATGTCCAGCAGATGGTGCGGAATCCCGCGCCGCTCGCTCAGGGGCGTCTTGGCCGTGCCGATATCCATGCCGCGGTAGAACTGCATGGAATCGGCATTGATGACCTCCCCGCCCAGCTCCAGCGCCAGCCGGACGCCGAGTTCGGACTTGCCGCTGCCGGTGGGGCCGACGACGGCGATGACCGGCAGGGCGTCCGGGTCGGAGGCGCTCACCGGACCGGCAGTGCCGGCATGCCCAGGGACACGGCGGTGCCGCCGGCCGCCGCGGCACCAGGGGCCGGCACTTGGCAGGAGGCGGCCTGTGATCTGTCCCAGGCGTCCCCGGCCCGGGACCGGCGCAGCCCGTAGCCCTCCGGACCGGCGGGATCGGCGACGAGGTGGAAGGCTGCGGCCTCCGTGACGGTCACGGTGACCAGGTCCCCCGGCCGGGGCGCGGGGCACCCCTCGGGGACGCTGAAGTGCACCAGCCGCTGGTCCGGTGCGCGGCCGGAGAGCCGGTGCGTCGTGGCCGCCTTGCGTCCAGACTGTGCGGTGACCATGACCTCCACTGTCCGGCCAAGCTGCTTGGCGTTCTCTTCGGCGGCGATCCGGTCCTGCAGTGCTGTCAGCCGCTCGAAGCGCTCCTGCACGATCGCCTTGGGGAGCTGGTCCGGCAGGGTTGCCGCCGGCGTCCCGGGCCGCTGCGAGTACTGGAAGGTGAATGCGGTGGCGAAGCGGGACTTCTCCACCACGTCCAGCGTCGCCTGGAAGTCCGCCTCGGTCTCACCGGGGAAGCCGACGATAATGTCCGTGGAGATGGCGGCATGCGGCATCCGCTCCCGCACCTTGTCCAGGATGCCGAGGAACTTGCTGGACCGGTAGGAGCGGCGCATGTCCTTGAGGACCTTGTCCGAACCGGACTGCAGCGGCATGTGCAGCTGCGGCATCACGTTGGCCGTCTCGGCCATGGCGTCGATCACGTCGTCGGTGAAGGCCGCCGGGTGCGGGCTGGTGAAGCGGACGCGCTCCAGCCCCGGAATCTGCCCGCAGGCGCGCAGCAGCTTCCCGAACGCGTGCCGGTCGCCGAACTCCACGCCGTAGGAGTTGACGTTCTGGCCCAGCAGGGTGACCTCGATGGCGCCGTCGTCGACCAGCGCCTGGACCTCGGCCAGGATGTCGCCGGGGCGGCGGTCGCGTTCCTTGCCGCGCAGCGCGGGAACGATGCAGAAGGTGCAGGTGTTGTTGCAGCCCACGGAGATGGAGACCCAGCCGGAATAGACCGAGTCCCGTTTGGTGGGCAGGGTGGACGGGAAGACGTCGAGGGATTCGAGGATCTCCAGCTGGGCCTCGCTGTTGTGCCGGGCGCGCTCGAGCAGGGCCGGGAGGGAGCCCACGTTGTGCGTGCCGAACACGACGTCCACCCACGGGGCCTTCCTCAGGATGGTGTCCCGGTCCTTCTGCGCCAGGCAGCCTCCCACCGCAATCTGCATTCCGGGATTGGTTTCCTTCACGTGCGCCAGCATGCCCAGGTTTCCGTAGAGCTTGTTGTCGGCGTTCTCGCGCACCGCGCACGTGTTGAAGACGACGACGTCGGGGTGCCGGCCGCCGTCGTCGCCCGGGCTCGCGCCCCCGGCTGCCGGGACAAGACCGGCGGCCTCCAGCAGACCTGCCATCCGCTCGGAATCATGGACGTTCATCTGGCAGCCGAACGTGCGCACCTCGTAGGTGCGCACCGGGGACGGCGGATCGGTGGTGGGGGCGGCGGCTTCGGTACCGGGAATGCTCAGGGTCACCCCTCAAGCTTAAGACCGGCAGCCGGCTGCGCCGAACCAATCCCGGCGGAAGGGCTTCCGGAGGGCCGGGCTGCGGTAGCTTGGCCATCATGAGCATTTTCCTGGTCGGAGGCGGCCCCGACACCCTCACGACCGACCTCATATTCCGGCGCTTTGCCGGCGAAATCGTCCCCGGCTCCGCCGCCGGTCCGACAGTGGCCGTGATCCTGTTCGATCACGAGGGCAGTGGAAACCGCTTCCTTTCGTCCTATGCCGCACCGCTCGGCAGGCATCTCAGCTGCGCCATCAGGCCGGTATTCATCAGCAACGATGAGCCCGTGGATCCGGAGCATCTCCGAGGTGTCCAGGGCATTCTCGTCGGCGGAGGACCGACACCGGCCTACTGTGAAGGCCTGGTGACGGCGGCGGCCATGATCCGCCGGATGGCCGCGGCCGGAATTCCCTACCTTGGGTTCTCTGCGGGGGCCATGATCGCTTCGGCCGAGGCGCTCGTCGGCGGATACAGAGTCAAGGCCGAACAGGTGTGTCCGGAAGAATCGTCGGAGGGTTTGGAGGAGGTAACGATCCGCCCCGGCCTGGGCCTGGTTCCCTTCGTCGTTGATGTGCACGCGGCACAGGCAGGGACCGTCAGCCGCGGTATAGCCGTCGTCGCGCACGGACTGGCCGATGCGGTGGTCGCCATCGATGAAGACACCGCGCTGGTGGTCGGCGGCGGAACGGAACGTGGCGGAACGCCGCTCGGTACAGGAAGCGCGTGGACAATCGGCAGGTCCGCCGGGATCGTCACTGTCTCCGTGCGAAACGCGGACTAGCGGACGGGACGGTTCAGTACCAGTTGTTGGAGCCCTCGTGGGCCCAGGCGCCGCACGGGCTGCCGTAGCGGTCCCGGATGTAGCCCAGTCCCCAGTTGACCTGGGTGCGGTAATTGGTCAGCCAGTCGCCGCCCGCGGTAATGTACTTTCCCGGCGGCAGGGCCTGGGCGATGCCGTAGGCGCCGCTGTCCGGGTTGGTGGCGTTGGTGCGCCAGTTGGACTCCTGGTTCCAGAGCTGGAGCAGGCAGCCGAACTGGTCCCCTCCCCAGCCGTAGGCGCCCAGCTGTGAACTGGCGTAGGCCTGCGCGCCGGCGGGGTCGTTGACGGCTCCGTCCGGGATGACCGGCAGCAGCACGTTGACCGGAATCTTTCCGGATGGCTGTGATGCCACCGGCGGCGGGCCCTGGTTCACCGGTTGGGCGGCCGCCGCAGCAGCCGCAGCCGCCTGCTGCTGGCGCAGAGCCTCGGCAGCCGCAGCCTGCCGCTTGGCTTCCTGGGCGGCCTCGTAGGCGGCCTGGGCGGCAACGCCCTGGCGGTACTGGTCCTCCACGGCGGCGGTGGTGTTTTTCAGGTCTGCTAGCTGTGCCACCAGCACCTGGCTTTGCTGCTTCTCGGTAGCCACCTGCGCATCCATCGCCTTTTGCGCGGCAACGGCGGAGTCGAGCTTGGACTGGGCCTCCCCGGCAAAACGGCTCCGTTCGGCCTTGGCCGCAGTCTCCTGTTCAGTCAGGGCCTTTGCCGTGCCCTGAGCCTGGCTGGACTTGTTGTAGAGGTCGGAGGTGCGGGACGTGACAGCCTGGACCAGATCAAGCTGTTGCAGCGCATCGGCGGAGGAGAGTGTTCCCATGGCCACCAGGACACCAAGGTTGGTTCCTGCCGTTTTGTAGCTCTGTGCGGCGAGGGCACCGGCCTGTTTGCGGTACTGATTCATCACGTCCGTGGCGCGCTGCGTCTGGGCCGAGAGGACCGCGACCTTGGTACTTGCCGCATCCAGTGCGGACTTGGCCTGCGCGTAGTCGGCTCCCGCCTTCACTGCGGCGCTGCCGAGTGCTTCGGACTGGCTCTGCAGTCCGTCCAGCAGGGTATTGATCGTGCCCACTTCGGCGGATTTGGCCGATTCGCTGCCTTTAGCGTTCTGCACATCCGACCAGCTCGGAAACCCGCTCGGCGGCGCGGTGTCGTCGGCCATCGCGATTCCGCCGGCGAAGGTGGACAGCA
>JBIOFK010000033.1:0-18168 GCA_044447065.1 Actinomycetales bacterium
GACGTCATCCGGTCCTGCGGGATCCCCGCCCCGGCGCAGCGCTCTGCCCCCGCGCGAACACCATTTCCGCGGCAGCCTGGGCCGCTTCGCGACCGGGGTGGCCATCGTGACCTTCGACGGCGCCACGAAACGCCACGGCATCACCGTCAACTCCTTCACCTCCGTCTCGATGGAACCGCCCCTGGTGCTGGTGAGCATCGCCCGCAGCGCGAAGGCCCACGACGAACTCGCCGGGCGACCCTTCTCCGTGAACATCCTCGGTGCCGAACAGCGCTGGCTGGCGCTGCATTTTGCCGGCCGGCCGGGACCGGATCCGGTGTGGGTGGAAGGGGCGACGGCGCCGCGGCTCGCCAATGTGCTGGCGTACTTCGAGTGCACGGCCTGGGCAGCCTATGACGGCGGCGACCACACCCTCTACCTCGGCCAGGTGCGGGACTTCCACTACCGCAACGGGGACGCGCTGGCGTTCGCCAACGGTACCTTCACCACGATCCCGGAACGCCAGCTGGGGATCGAAGACCTTCTGTAGGCCCGCAACCTATGTCGTTAGCCCGACAGACCGGAGAGCATTAGCCATGGGGATCCGCACCGGAGCTCAGTATCTGGACAAACTCAACTCGATGCGCCCGCACGTGGTGATCGACGGCCAGCTGGTCAGTGAAAACATCACCGAGCACCCGGCGTTCCGCAATGTTGCGCGCACCTACGCCGCCCTTTTCGACATGCAGCACGACCCCGCGCACCGGGACGCGCTGACCTTCACCTCCCCGACGACCGGGGATCCGGTGCCGGCGTCGTTCCTGGTGCCCCGGACGCGGGAGGACCTCGCCCACCGCAGGGCGGCCATCCGCACCTGGGCGGAGTACTCCAACGGCTTCCTCGGCCGCACCGGGGACTACATGAACAGCGCCCTGACGGCACTTGCTGCCGCCGAGAAGTGGTTCTCCCAGGCAGATCCGATGTACGGCGAGAACATCCGCAGCTACTACCGGCACTGCCGCGAAAACGATCTGCTGGCGACCCACACGCTGATTCCGCCGCAGGCCAACCGGTCCGTTTCCGGCAGCGAACAGCTGGGCGGAGCGCTTTCGGCGCGGGTCACGGAGGAGCGCGGGGACGGCATCGTGATCAACGGCGCCCGCATGCTGGCTACCATAGCCCCGATCGCGGATGAACTGCTGGTCTTTCCCTCCACCGTGCTGCGCGGAACACCGGAGGACGCGCCATACTCGTATGCCTTCGCGCTGCCCAACGACACTCCCGGACTGCGCTACCTGTGCCGGACCTCCCTGCACAACGGCGGCAGCATCCACGACGAGCCGCTGGCCAGCCGCTTCGAGGAGATGGACGCCGTCGTGGTCTTCGACAACGTCTTCGTGCCCAACGAGCGGATCTTCATGCTCGGACACCCGGAGCTGTGCAACGGGTTCTACTCCGAAACCGGGGCGGCCGCACTGATGACCCACCAGGTGGTGACCCGGACCATCGCGAAGAGTGAATTCTTCCTGGGCCTGGCCTCCGAGCTCGCGGCCTCCATCGGCATCGACGGTTTCCAGCACATCCAGGAGGACCTGGCCGAACTCATCCAGACCGTGGAGATCGGCAAGGCGCTGATGACCGCGTCCGAGGCCGAGGCGGAGCTGACGGCCGACGGCGTGCTGCTGCCGAAGTGGACAACGCTGAATGCCGCCCGGAACTGGTACCCCAAGGTCGCCCAGCGGTTCCCCGCCATCATCCGCAAGTTCTCCGCCAGCGGCCTGATGGCGCTGCCGGGTGAGGCGGACGTGGCCTCGGAGGCGCTGGCGGACATCGAGCTGTACCTGCAGGCCAAAACCCTGACGGGTCCGGAGCGGGTACGCCTGTTCAAGCTGGCGTTCGACGCGTCCATCTCCTCCTTCTCCGGCCGGCAGGCGCTCTACGAGTACTTCTTCTTCGGGGACCCCGTGCGGATGGCCGGTGCCTTGGTGAACAGCTATGACCGGGAACCGGTGCGGTCACGCGTCCGGGAATTCCTGGCGCGCGAGGACTGACGCGTGACGGCATCCTTCTTCGCCCCGTTCGACCCGTCCGTGCGGTCCGTCCGGTCCGGGCACAGCGGGGGGACCGCTTTCCGCAGGGCCGCCGCGGCCGACGCGCCCGCCCTCGCAGCGGTCGAGGTTGCCGTCCGCGGCAGCCGTCCGGAGTCTGCCCTGGCGGCCATGGAGCGCGCACTGGGACGCGGACGCACGCCGCTGTGGCTGGCGGAGGCCGGCGGAACCGTCGTGGCGTACGCCAAGGCCGCCTGGTTGCCGACGGCGGACGACGGCGGGATGTCACCGGAGGGCTTCTACCTCGCCGGCTGCACCGTGCTGCCCGGCCACCGGCGCCGCGGGCTCGGGCGCGAACTGACCCGGCTGCGGCTGGAGTGGATCGCCCGCCGGGCGGACGAGGCCTGGTATTTCGCCAACGCCTCCAACCTGTCCTCCCTTGCCATGCACGTCGAGTTCGGATTCACCGAGATCCGCCGCGGACCGCTGTTCCACGGCGTCGGGTTCAGCGGGGGAGAGGGCGTACTGCTCCGCGCCCGGTGCGGCAGAATCGGGGGATGAGCAATTACCCGATCTTTGCGGTCAAGCCCACCCTGCTTGGACACCGCGCAACGCTGCGTCCGTTCACCGCCGCGGACATTGACCGGATGGGACCGATTCTGGCGGACCCCGAGGTGCTCCGCCTCACCGGCTCGGTACACACCAGCGAGGAGGCGGAGCGCGGCTCCTCGCAGCTGGACCGGGCGACGCGGCGCTGGTACGAGACGCGGGCGGACCAAGCAGACCGGCTCGACCTCGCCGTGGCCGACCCGGAGACCGGCACCTGTGTGGGAGAGGTGGTGCTCAACGAGCTGGACGGCGCCGATGCCTCATGCAATTTCCGCATCCTGATCGGACCCGGCGGCCGTGGCCGCGGGATCGGCACCGCGGCGACCCGGATGATCCTTGACCACGCCTTCGGGACCACCGGCCTCAACCGCATCGATCTGGAGGTGTACGCCTTCAATCCCCGCGCCCGGCATGTCTACGAACGCTGCGGCTTTGTCGTCGAGGGCCGCAAGCGGGAAGCGCTCAGGTTCGACGCCGGTTACGTCGACGCCATTGTCATGTCCGTACTCCGCGCCGACCGGACCCGCTAAGGCTCAAGGTGCGATGGGTCCCCTTCCTGCGGTTGAGCCCGTGTCCGCTGGGATAACCGGACGGCCGTCTATCTTGGCGGGGCCCGTCGGGTTGGAGAAAATGCGACGTCCGCTCCGTGCGGAGCGGACCGGCGCGTCCGGTGACAGCCTGGCGTGTGAACCGGCTTTGCAGCCGGAGCGCCCCGCGACCGGCGCCGGGGAGCTATTTCCGCCGGGCGATCAGATAGGCCTGGGGCGTCCGTTCGCCCTCGTCCGGCTCCCGGACGAGCTGCGACTCGGGTTCGAAGCCGGTCGCGGCCAGCAACGCGGTGATCCGTGCGGGCGGCAGCAGGTAGGCGTCCAAGGCAATGTCGTGACCGTAGGCATGCCGGATATGCCTGGGCGCATCACCGCACTGGAACGCGAGGAGGACGAATCCGCCGACGGCCAGTACGCGCCCGAACTCCGCGAGCACAGCGGCGAGCCGCTCGGGCGGGGTATGGATGATCGAGTACCAGGACACAATGCCACCCAGGCTGCCGGTGTTCAGGTCCAGGGCGTCGATCGATCCCATGTCGAAGCGGAGGCCGCCGTGGGACAGCCGCGCCACGTCGACCATGGCGGGGGAGAGGTCGATGCCGAACGCCTCCAGGCCGAGCGACGCCAGGTGCGCGGTGATCCGCCCCGGACCGCAGCCCGCATCGGCGACGGCGGTATTTCCCGAGTCGCGGACGCGCTCGGCGAACACGGCCAGCACCGCACGATCGTACGGTTTGACGGCGAGATGGTCGCGCAGCAGCTCCTCGTAGTCGACCGCGACGGTGTCGTACGCCGCCCTGGTGGAGCTGATATCAGGCGGTTCGGTCATGACACCGCAGTGGCAGGACGCCGGCGCAGAACGCCGACGAGACTGATAGCGGAGACAATTGCCCACACTCCCTCCAGCAGCAGGAATCCCCACTGCGCTCCGAAGACGGCGTTGACGGCCAGTACTGCCGATCCGATCGTGTTCAGCACCAGGTAGCGGACCGATTTCTGGTCCAGAAAACCCCACTGGGCGAGCGCGAACGCTACCAGGACCAGAATCGATCCGATGATCTGAATGAGTTGTCCCACGACGACCTTTCTTCAGTGTCGTCTTGTCACTGCCGGGTACGACACCCCTCGTCCGCTGATCCTGAAAAGTCTCAAGACCCAAGAGAGCATTCTAGCTAGTGCGGGGAGGCCTTAGGGAACTCGTCAAGATTCGCGGGGTGGTGCCTGTCGGCGGGGGGGTCGCTTCGTCGGCCGGGCGCTCCGCCTTGACCAGCCGGGAGAATGGGGCCATGGATACGCATCCTTCGCCCTCGCCGCAGCAATGGCCGACCCCCGCGGACTGGTGCTCGGGGGAGCTCGGACCCGGGCGGCTCACGCGGGTCTCGCCGGTGGCGGGCGGCCAGATGTCGGAGTTGTACCGGTACGACCCGGACCGGGGCGGTCCGGCCGCCGTCAAGGTACGGCCGGATTCGCCGGCACGGATCAGCCGGTGCCTGCTCCTGCAGCTGGCCGCGGCACGAAATGGTTTCCCGTGCCCGGCCCCGCTGACGGGCGCCGGGACCCTGGCCGGCGGACTGGTCGTCTCGGCCGAGGAATGGCGCCCGGGCGGCGGCATGCTCCCCGGCGACGATCCGCCCGCCGCGGCGCGGTCCGCCGGTCTGCTGGCCGAACTGATGGCGGTCCTGGCCGGCGAATCCGGTGCGGACCTGCACCCCGCGCCGCCGTGGATGGGCTGGAACCCTCCCGGCGGGCGGCTGTGGCCGGCCGATGACCGGATCGACAGTATGGACCAGCGCCGCGTTCCGGTTGCGGTCCACGCCATCGCCCGCCGGGCGGCCGCCAGGCTCCGGCGCGTCGCGCTGCCTTCCGTGGTCGGCCATGGTGACTGGGAGGCCCAAAATATGAGCTGGCAGGGTGCGCGGGCACAGGCGGTGTACGACTGGGACAGCCTCGTCTTCCTGCCGGAGGCCGCCATCGTCGGCGCGGCATCGGGGGCCTTTGCCAGTGCGCGGATTCCCACCCTGGCGCCGGTGGGCAGCTCGGAGGCATTCATCTCCGCGTACGAAGCGGCCAGGGGACGGACCTTCAGCGGCAGCGAGCGGGAGGTGGCCTGGGCGGCGAGCCTGTGGCCGGCCCTGCACAATGCCAGGGGCGAACATCTTTTCCGTGCCGCCCCGGTCGCCTCCGCGGCGCTCGTGGCCCAGGCGGCGGAGCGGCTTCGCCGGGCCAACGCCTAACGGACGGGAGCGACGGCGGCCGGCGCAGCGGCGTGGCGTGCTGCCAGCGCAACAGCGTACGCCGCAGGCGCAGGCGACAGCGCCGCCCCGAAGCCGGATCTATCCGGCGAGGAACTCCAGTGCGGCGGTCTTGAACGCCCGGGAGGTGACGGCGTTGATGTGGTTCCGGCCCGGGATGACCTCCTGCCGGGCGTCCTTGGCCAGCGCTGCCAGCTGGCCCATGGTCGCCGCGCGGTCGTCCTGCTCACCGGCGACCAGCAGCACCGGCATGTGCGGAACCGCCTCCGCCGGGACGAACGGTTCGGTCTTGACGGCCCGCACCAGCTCCAGCAGGGCGAAAAGATTGTTGGCCGGCAGCGCCTGCGCCATCCGCAGCAGGGCCGCCGTCGAGGGATCCCCGATCGGGGTGCCGTCGGCGAGGTATTGCTGGGCCGCGACCAGGTCGAATGCCGCCAGCGGGTCCGAGGCCCCGGGCCCGCCAAGGACCATGCGGTGCACCAGCTCCGGCTGGGTGGCCCCGAATTCCCAGGCCAGCCGCGAACCCAGGGAATAGCCGACGACGTCGAGTCCGCTGCCGCCGTCGTCCGCCGAGTACGGCCGCGCACCCGCGTCGGTGGCCAGCTGGAGCAGGTCGGCGCGGATGTGGCTCGGCGTGTAGGAATCCAGGTCATCCGGGGCGCCGCTACGCCCGTGGCCGGGCAGATCCACCAGGATCACCCGGCGGCCCGCGCCCAGCAGTGCCCCGACCCAGCCCGAGTCGACCCAGTTCAGCGCCGAATTGGACGCGAAGCCGTGCAGCATCAGCACCGGGCGCAGGCCGGCGTCGTGGTCCGGTTCGCGCACGTCGACAAACAGCTCGGGATCCCGGCCCTCCACCGTGTGGGCCGGGGTGCGGGCCGCGCGCCGGCCATGGGCTGCCGCTTCGGTGTGCTCGTCGCTCACGGTCGTGGTCCTCTCCTGCGGTGTGCGGCTCAGTCGTCCTCCGGCAGCGCCGTCAGCCTGACCCGCCGCGTGGGCGCCTGCTCCACCGGCACGGTTCCCACAATGCCTGCGGAATCGTCCGGTACGTCGAAGACGATCAGCGGTTCGCTGACGGCGATGGATTCGCCCGGGCTGCCGTAGATGCGCACTACTCTACCTGCCTGCGGGCTGGGCAGTTCCAGCGCGGACTTCGTGGTTTCCACCTCCACCATCGGCTGGTTGCGTTCCACCTGGTCCCCGGCGGCCACCAGCCATTCCAGCACGGTGGCCTCGATCAGGCCCTCGCCCAGGTCCGGGAGCGGGAAGGAAATTTCAGCCACGGCGGTACTCCAGTACTCGTTGGATGCCGAACAGGATCCGGTCAATGTTGGGAATGTATTCGTCCTCCAGATCCCCGGAGGGGTAGGGCACGTCGAAGCCGGTGATGCGTTCCACCGGTGCCCGCAGCGTGCCGAAGCACTGCTCGGTAACCAGCGCGGCGACCTCCGCGCCAAGACCAGCCGTGCGGGGACCCTCATGGACGACGACGGCGCGCCGGGTCCGCGATACCGATTCGGCCAGTGCAGCGGCGTCGATCGGCTTGAGCCACCGCAGGTCCAGCACCTCCACGCTGATCCCGTCCTCGGCCGCCAGTTCGGCCACCTGCAGGCAGCGGGCCACCATGGCACCCCAGGCAATGAGCGTCAGGTGCTTGCCGGGGCGGGCGATCCGGGCCCCGTCCAGGGATCCGGGATCGGCGGTGACCTCGCCCTTTTGCCAGTAGCGGGCCTTGGGCTCCATGAAGATCACCGGATCCGGCATGCCGGCGGCCTTCCGGAGCAGGTGGTAGGCCTGCTGCGGGTCGGCCGGGGAGACGACCTTGAGCCCGGGAACGTGGACGAACATCGCCTCCAGGCTTTCGCCGTGGTGTTCGGGGGCGCGGATGCCGCCGAAGCTGGGCACCCGAAGCGTCACGGGCATCGGGAACGCCCCGCGGCTGCGGTAGTTCATCCGGCCGAGCTGGCAGATGATCTGGTTGACGGCCGGGTAGGCGAAGCCGTCGAACTGAACCTCCGGGAGCGGGTGGAACCCGGCCATCGCCAGGCCGATCGAGAGCCCCAGGATGCCCGATTCGGCCAGCGGGGTGTCAAAGACCCGCTGTGCGCCGAAACGCTGCTGCAGTCCGTCGGTGATCCGGAAGACGCCGCCCAGCAGGCCGACGTCCTCGCCCAGCACCAAGGCCCTGGGGTCCGCCTCAAGCGTGTCGGCCAGCGCCTCGTTGAGCGCCTGCTGCATGGACAGCACCCGGGTCGCTGGGCCCTCGGCGTCCCGGTCAGGGGCGCTGCCCGGGGTGCTGCGCTCGGTGCTGTCCCGGCTGAGATCGCGGGTGAGTTGGTCAGGCATGCTCGGATTCCTTCCGCCATGCGGCGGACTGGCCGCGCAGGGTGTCGGTGGGTTCGGAAAACACGAAGTCGAACATCTCGGCGCCCGGACGGGAACCGAGGCCAGCCACTGCGGTCCGCAGCGTTTCCTCTTCGGCGCGGGCATCTGCCCAGGCCGCGTCGATGAAGGCTGCGTCGGCCAGTCCGTCGGCCAGCAGGCGCTCGCGCAGCAGGTCGACCGGATCCGTCCCGGCATCCGCACGCTCGGACGCCAGGCTGCGGTAGCGGCCCGGGTCATCGCTGGTGGAGTGCGGGCCGCGCCGGTAGGTCATGGCCTCCACGACGGCGGGACCGTGGCCGGCGCGGCAGTGCGCCAGCGCGGCGCGGGTGGCGCCGACGACGGCGGCCACATCGTTGCCGTCGACCCGGATCGAGGAGATACCGTAGCCTGCGGCCCGGGCGGCGACGGAACCGCCTGCCACCTGCGCCTCGGTGGGCAGGGAGATGGCCCAGCCGTTGTTCTGGATGAAGAACACGACAGGGGCCTTCATGACGGCGGCGAAGTTCATCGCCTCGTGGACGTCGCCCTGCGAGCTGGCGCCGTCACCGAAGTAGCTCAAGGCCACCCCGGGGAGTCCGTCCAGCGTCTGGCCGTGGGCCCAGCCGACGGCGTGCAGTACCGAGCCGCCGACGACGGCCTGGATGGGGGCAAGCCGGGACGCCTCGGGGTCATACAGGCCGCCGTGCCAGGTGGCCTTGTGCGACGCCATGTATCCCGCCATGTCCACGCCCATGGTGCGGGCCACGCCCATCTCGCGGTAGGTCGGGAACGCGAAGTCGGTGGCCAGGTCCAGGGCGAAGGCGCTGCCCACCTGGGCCGCTTCCTGGCCCAGTTCGGGAGCGTAGCCCGGGATCAGGCCCTGCCGCTGCCAGGCGATGGCGGAAACGTCCAGGTGGCGCACGGCCACCATCAGCCGGAACAGCTCCCGCAGTTCGCCGGCGTCCGGCGCGGTGCCGGCATCCAATGTCAGTGCCAAATCCGCTGTCTCCCTCGGTCCGCGGGCGCGCCCGCGGTGGCGCCCTTCTGCTAGGAACTTTAGAGCCGGCGGCGTCGTTGCGCAATATGGCTAGTAACTGTAGGACAAGCTGCCGGAATGTTCGATAAATTAGCCGCTTTTACCGGACAATTTGTCAACTCTTACCGGACATCTCCTGACACGGCCGTGTCCGGGCACCGCGCCGCGCTCCGCCACCGGCCGTGGCTGCGGAGAGCACACAGATCTGCATGGAACAATAATGACCACCATCACACCGCTGCCGCTGCGCTGCCGGTGCCGCCCTAGCCAGGAACGGGGAATGCCATGACTGTCGACGCCTTGGACGCGCGGATCGTACGGATCTTCACCGACCACCCGCGGCTGTCCGTGCTGGAGGCGTCCAGGACACTCCAGGTGGCCCGGGCCACCGTTCAGTCTCGGTTGGACCGGATGCTGGCCAGCGGGGTCATCTCCTCCTGGGTGCCCCAGGCCGAGCCCGCCGCCTTCGGGTACCCCGTCGTGGCTTTCTGTTCCATGACCATCAACCAGGATGTCGGACACGACGCCGTGGTGGAGGCCCTGTCGGGCATTCCGGAGATCCTGGAAATCCACACCGTCTCGGGGGAAAGCGACCTGCTGGCGCGGATCGCCGCGCGCAGCAACCTGGACCTCCAGCGGGTGCTCGACGCCATCATCGCCACCCGGACGGTGATCCGCTCCTCCTCGGTGATTGCGCTGAACACGCACTTCCAGGGACGGACGCTGCCCCTGCTGGAAGCCGCGACGGCCCGGGCGGAACTGCGACCCTAACGGAAATACGACGCCGGGAAATTTGGAACCGGGTCCGGACCGGCGTACCATTAGTTCTAGTCAATGTGACTTTAACTAGTTCGGAGGGAGATGCCGGTGTCCCTGCAGGCCGCCAACGTCAGCGAACGGGCGCATCATGCCCCGGCCTTGGCCATCTCCACCGTTATATTCGCCCTCCGCCCGAGTGAGAGCTCCGGCCGTCCCACGCTGTGGCTGCCGCTGGTCCGGCGGATCCGTGAACCGTTCCGGAACCAGTGGGCGCTTCCCGGCGGTCCGCTGGTCCAGTCGGAGGGGCTGGTGGAGGCGGCGGCGCTGAATCTGCAAGAGACCACGGGCCTGGTTCCGCAGTACCTCGAACAGCTCTATGCCTTCGGCGGGCTGCACCGCTCGCCGGCGCAGCGGGTGGTCTCGATCGTGTACTGGGCCCTGGTCCGGCCCACGGAGGCGGCGCTGGCCCGCGAGTCGGAGAACGTCAGCTGGTTCCGCGCCGACCGGCTCGGGGCGCTGGCCTTCGACCACAACGAGATCGTGGACTACGCGCTGTGGCGGCTGCGGAACAAGATGGAATACGGTTCCATCGCCTACCACTTCCTCGGCTCCGAGTTCACCCTCGCCCAGCTGCGGGAGGTCTACGAGGCTGTCCTGGACAAGTCACTGGACCCGGCGAATTTCCGCCGCCAGCTCAAGGCCGTCCCGCAGATCGAGGCAACGGAACGATACCTGACCGGCGGCAAGCACCGCCCTCCGCGCCTTTACCGCTACACCGGCCAGCCGGCCTCCACCGATCCGCACAGCCAACCCCCATCGGAGTAACCATGTCCTCTGTTCCGAGCACCATTGCACTGATTCCCCGCGGGGACGCCGGCAAGGGCGGCACCTGCAATCCCGCGCTGGCCGACGGTCCGTGGGAATTCGACCTGGCCGAGGCTCTGGCCGGCACGCCCGGCTACGGTCCCGGCGCGTCCCAGACCGATGCCGCGCCGGCCGCAACGCCGCGCCAGGGCGCGCTGCCGCAGGAATACAAGGAGGCCTCCACCGCCGAACTCGAGAACCGGATCCGCGCCGCGAAGGCGGCTCTGGGCGAGCGGGCCGTGGTGCTGGGGCACTTCTACCAGCGCGACGAGGTCCTGCAGTTCGCCGACTACGTGGGCGATTCCTTCCAGCTGGCCAATGCCGCCAGGAGCCATCCCGAGGCCGAGGCGATCATCTTCTGCGGCGTGCACTTCATGGCGGAAACCGCCGACATCCTCTCCGGAGCGCACCAGTCCGTCATCCTGCCCAACCTGGCCGCCGGCTGCTCGATGGCGGACATGGCCGACATCGGCTCGGTCACCGCCTGCTGGGAGCAGCTGACGGAGCTCTACGGCTCCGGGCCGGACAGCGAGGGCCTGTTGCCGGTCATTCCCGTCACCTACATGAACTCCTCCGCCGCACTCAAGGCGTTCTGCGGGGACCACGGCGGCATCGTCTGCACCTCCTCGAACGCCGCGACGGTCCTGGCCGACGCCTTCGCCCGGGGCCGGCGCGTGCTGTTCTTCCCCGACCAGCACCTGGGCCGCAACACCGCCAAGGCCATGGGGGTCCCGCTGGACCAGATGCCGATGTGGAACCCGCGGGCGCCGCTGGGCGGCAATGACGCGCGGGCGCTCGCCGACGCGCGCGTCATCCTCTGGCACGGCTTCTGCTCCGTCCACAAGCGCTTCACCGTGGCCCAGATCGAGCGGGCGCGCGCGGAGCACCCGGGGGTGCGCGTCATCGTGCACCCCGAGTGCCCGATGCCGGTGGTGGACGCCGCCGACGAATCCGGATCCACCGACTACATCCTCAAGGCCGTCCAGGGCGCCCCGGCGGGCAGCACCTTCGCCATCGGCACGGAGATCAACATGGTCAACCGGTTGGCGGCCGAGTATCCGCAGCACACCATCTTCTGCCTCGACCCGGTCATCTGCCCGTGCTCCACGATGTACCGCATCCACCCGGGCTACCTCGCCTGGGTACTGGAGGGGCTGCTCCGCGGGGAGGTCCTGAACCGGATCACGGTGCCGGCGGCGGTGGCCGGTTCCGCCAAGGTGGCGCTGGAACGCATGCTGGCGGCCCGGCCGTGACCACAGTGGCGGGCGTCCCAGCGGCAGCAGCGGTGGGCACGACGACGACGGCGGCACGCCTCGCCGTCGTCGGCACCGGTATCGCGGGGCTGTACGGCGCCCTGCTGGCCGCCGACGCCGGCATGGCGGTGACCGTGCTCAGCAAGGGTGCGCTGGAGACCGGCAACACCCGCTATGCCCAGGGCGGCATCTGCGCCGTGCTCGCCCCCGGAGCGGCCGCGCCGGGAGACACCGTGGCCGGGCACATGGCTGACACGCTGCGCGCCGGCGCCGGCCTGTGCGGGGAGGATGCGGTCAGCGCCCTGTGTGCCGAGGCCGGCGGGGATATCGCGTCGCTGGAGCGCCTCGGCGTCCGCTTCGACCGCGGCGCCGACGGGCGCCGCTCGCTGGGACTGGAGGGCGCGCACAGCGCGCCGCGGATCCTGCACGCGGGCGGCGACGCCACCGGGGCGGTGATCTCGGCGGCCCTGACGGCGGAAGTGGTCCGGTATGCGGCGGCCGGGCTGATCACGCTGCTGACCGGCGCGCGGATGATGGACCTGCGCTGTGCCGCGGATTCCCGCGGCCGGCCGGGCGGCAACGGCAGGCGGGTGGCGGGGGTCGCCTACGAACGGGACGGGGTCCCCGCCGTGCTGGACGCCGACGCCGTTCTGCTGGCAACCGGGGGAGCGGGGCGGCTGTTCGAGCACAGCACCAACCCGGAATCGGCCACCGGGGACGGATTTGCCGCCGCCTGGCGGGCGGGTGCGGCCGTGGGCGATGCGGAGTTCTTCCAGTTCCACCCCACCGCGCTCGCCGTCGCCGGGAACTTCATGATCTCGGAGGCCGTCCGCGGGGAAGGCGCCGTGCTGCGCGACGCCGACGGCTACAGGTTCATGCCGGACTACCATCCGGACGCCGACCTGGCCTCCCGGGACGTGGTCTCGCGCAGCATCGGGGCGCACCTCGCGGCCCTCGGCGCCGAGCCCGAAGCCACTGTCTACCTCGATGCCACCGGAATCGATGCCGTCCGCGGCGCCGGTTTCCTGGCCCGCAGGTTCCCGGGCCTGGCCGCAGCCACCGCCGCGCTCGGGTTCGATTGGACCCGCGAGTGGCTGCCGGTGATCCCGGCCGCGCACTACTGGATGGGCGGCGTGGCCACCGACCTGCACGGGCGCACTTCCCTGCCCGGGCTGTACGCGGCCGGGGAAGTGGCATGCACGGGAGTGCACGGGGCCAACCGGCTGGCCTCGAACTCGCTGCTCGAAGGCCTCGTCTTCGGCCGCCGCGCCGTCTCCGCTGCCGCGCGGGACACCGTGGGTCATCCGGCGCAGGCGCCCGCCACCCCGGACTTCGGAGCCGTGCCGCTGCAGCTGCCCGACGCACCCGGGGCGGACTTCACCCGTGCCGAACTGCAGCGAACAATGGCACGCTGCGCCGCCGTCGTCCGTGATGAAGCCTCGCTGGCCGTCGCCGCCAAGCAGCTCGCCAGCTGGCGGGCCCCCGCGGGCGAACGCGAAAACCTGCGCCTCGCGGCCAGCGTGCTGGTGCACGCCGCTGCCGCCCGGACCAACAGCGTCGGCGCCCACTACCGCAGCGACCATCCGGAACACCCGGCGGGCCGGGACCGCGCGTTCTGGATCAACGCCACCCCGACCAGTGAAAGCAGCATCCGATGAGCACCCCCGCACCCGCACCTGCAGCCGCACCCGCCGCGCCACCCGGCCGCGCCGCTCCGGCCCGGGACCTGCCGGCGTTGCCGGCCGACGCACTCGAGGCGATCCTGCGCACGGCCTTCGCCGAGGACGCGCCCTACGGGGATGTGACGTCGCAGGTGCTGCTGCCGGCCACGGCCCGCGCGGAGGCGTTCCTGGTGGCCCGCGAAGCCGGGATCTTCAGCGGCGGCGAGGTCTTTGCCGCGGCCATGCTCCGGCAGGATCCGCACGCGCTCGTGCGGCTGGATGCGGCGGACGGGGACAGCTTCGCCGCCGGGGACGTGCTGGCCCGGGTGCAGGGCAACGCCCGCGCGGTGCTGAGCGCGGAACGCATCGCGCTGAACCTGTGCCAGCGGATGAGCGCCATCGCCACCACAACGGCCCGGTACGTCGCACTCGCCTCCGGCACCCGGGCCAGGGTGGTGGATACGCGCAAAACCACCCCGGGACTGCGCATCCTTGAGCGGCATGCCGTGCGCTGCGGCGGCGGCCACAACCACCGGTTCAGCCTCTCCGACGCGGTGCTGGCCAAGGACAACCATCTGGCCGTCCTCACCGGCGGGGACGAAACACGGCTGGGACCGGCGCTGGCCGGCGTCCGCGCCGCCCTGCCGCACACCACGCATTTCGAGGTGGAGGTGGACAGGATCTCGCAGATCGAACCGGTGCTCACCGCCGGGGTGGACACGATCATGCTGGACAACTTCACCCTGGAGCAGCTGCGGGAAGGAGTGGCGCTGGTGGCCGGACGCGCCCTCGTGGAAGCCAGCGGCAACGTCAGCCTGGACACCGTCGCGGCGATCGCCGGCACCGGGGTGGACATCATTTCCGTGGGCGCCCTGACGCACAGCGTCCGCGCCCTGGACCTGGGCCTGGATATGTCCATCGCCGCGGCCGGGCCCGCGGCCGGGGCCGGGGCCGGGCCTGCCGGCGGCGCCCGGCCGTGATTTTCCTGGATGCTGCCGCCACCACGCCGGTGCGGCGGGAGGCCATCGAGGCCATGTGGCCGTTCCTGACCGGATCCTTCGGCAATCCGTCCAGCCATCACAGCCTGGGCGAGGAGGCGGCGGCGGCGCTGGAGGCGGCCCGGGAAACCGTGGCCGGGGTGCTGGGCTGCGCCGCCGGTGAGGTGGTCTTCACCTCCGGCGGAACCGAGGCGGACAACCTCGCGGTGAAGGGCATCGCCCTGGCCAGGCGGGCGCAGGATCCCGGATGCAACCGCGTGCTGATCAGCGCGCTGGAGCATCCGGCTGTGCTGGAATCAGCCCGTTATCTGGAGCGCGTGCACGGTTTCGAGGTCCGGGAACTGGCGGTCGACGGCGTTGGCCGGGTGGATCCGGACGCCTTCACCGCGGCACTCGGGCGCGCCGGTGATGCCGTAGGGCGCGCCGGCGGGACCGCTGTGGCCGTGGCCAGCGTGATGTACGCCAACAACGAAGTCGGCACCATCCAGCCGGTGGCACGGCTGGCCGCAGCCGCCCGCGCCGCGGGCATCCCGTTCCATACCGACGCGGTGCAGGCGGCCGGCTGGCTGGACCTCAACGTCGGGTCGCTTGGCGTGGACGCGCTGAGCCTGTCGGGCCATAAGATCGGCGCCCCCAAAGGGTCCGGGGCCCTCTTCCTGCGTTCGCGGGTGCTGGCGGAACCGGTGCTGCACGGCGGCGGCCAGGAGCGCGGGGCCCGGTCCGGCACGCAGAATGTCGCCTTCGCTGTCGCCTTCGCCCGGGCGCTGGAGCTGGCCGCCGCGGAACAGCCGGCTGCCGCGGAGCGGACGGCCGCGCTGCGGGACGGGTTCATCGACGAAATCCGCCGCCGGGTGCCGGCGGCGATCCTGACCGGAGATCCGGTGCACCGGCTGCCCTCCGTTGCGTCCTTCTGCTTCCCGGGGACCAGCGGCGAGTCGGTGCTGCTGGAACTGGAGCGGCGCAACGTGCTGTGTTCCTCCGGCTCGGCATGCGCGGCGGGCTCCGATGAACCCTCTCCGGTGCTGACCGCCATGGGAATTTCCGCGGCCGTGGCGCAGACGGCCGTCAGGTTCTCCTTCGGCGCCGATGTGACCGAGGCCGCGCTCACGGAGGCCGCGGACGCCGTCGAACGTTCCCTCGCTGCGCTGGGGCTGCTGAAAACCTAGGCTTTCAGCGCCGGCGGGCGCGGCGGAAAATCCAGTAGCGCAACAGCGTGAACCGGGTCACCGCGGCGATCACGTTGGCCCCGGTGATGGTCAGTAGCTCGTCCAGGACCGACGCGTCCGGGGCCAGATGGTGCAGCAGCCAGAGGCTTCCGCTGGTCAGTCCGAGCGCCAGCAGCATCACCCACAGCCCGCGGCGGTGGTCCGTGAACCAGCGGCGGCGCCCCCGGATACCGAAACTGTGGCGCCGGTTCAGCTCGGTGTTCAGCACCGACGTCAGGACCAGGGCGATGAGGTTGGCCCACTGGACACCTGCGGCGGGCCGGAGCGCGGCGAAGATGGAAACGGAGGCCAGCGTGCAGATGGCGCCCACCACGGCGAAGCCGCCGATCTGGTGCCAGATGCCTGCCGGACGGACGGATGCGCCGGGGCGCAGCGGCGGGTGCGGCGTTCCGGCCTGCGCGGCGGGGCGGACGACGGAGGCATCGGTCCGCTGACCGGCCACGGGCCGGGGACCCTCATAGCCGGTGGCCTCCGCGGGCACGGCCGGAACGTTGCTTGCCATAGGGTTACACTCTTCCAGCAACCAGTGCCGCAGCCAAAATCCCGCCGGGAACTGGCTGGGAGTGTGCTGGGTCCGGGCTCATCGGCTCAGGCGTCCGCGCCGACGGGGTTGGACAGTGCCCCGATGCCGGCAATGGCGCAGCTGACCGTGTCGCCGGGCTGCAGGGGGCGGCTCTGGGCGGGGAAGCCGGTCAGCACCACATCTCCGGGGTGCAGGGTCATGAAGGAGCTCAGGTAGACCAGGATTTCCGCGACGTTCCAGCCCAGGTCCGCGGTGCTGGCGGTCCGCAGCCGCTCGCCGTTGTGCGTGATGCCGATGGCGGCATCGTCGAACGCGCCGGGTGCGCCGCCGGCCACGATCCACGGGCCGAGCGGCGTGTACGTGTCCTGGCTCTTGGCGCTGATCCACAGCTGATCCGAGAGCTGCAGGCCCCGGGCGGTCACATCGTTGCCGATCGTGTAGCCGAGCAGCGCGGAGCGGGCGTTGGCCAGGTTCAGGTGCCGGCTGCGGACGCCGACGACGGCGGCCAGCTCGGCCTCGGGCTCGACAGCGCCAGTGCCGGCGGCCAGCAGGATGGTTTCCCCCGGTCCCACCACGGAGGTGGCGGCCTTGTGGAAGGCCTGCGGCGGAAGGGCGCGTCCGGGGGCGCCGGTGTTGTGCGCCATACCGAAGACGTTCGCCGGCGCGCACGGGGCCAGGAAGTCCACGTCGTCCTGAAGGACCTGCACACCGGCACGGAACGCGCCGTCCCAGGCACTGCCCTGGTTGCCGGGCGAACCGGTGAAGGGGGAGGGGACCAGGGTCCAGAGTTTTCCGGCGGCCGAGTCAAAATCCGCTGCGGTATTGGTGGCGAAATAGGCCGTTCCCGCCGCGGCTGCGCCGTTGATCCGCGGGCGGAGCCGGGCAAGGCGGTACTGGTCGGCGGTCATTCTTCCATCCTAGGGCCCGGTCGCTTACTAGGATTCGTCGCCGTGCCCGCCGCCGCCGTCGGCGCCCTGGCCGCCACCGAGGCCGCCGTCGTCGTCGGCGAGCTCCGGCGCGTACAGCTCACCGGCGGGAATGGCCGCGGCCAGCCGATTGCCGGGCCCGGGCAGGGGACAGGCCCACGCCTCGTCGTATGCGCAGGAGGGGTTGTACGCGAAGTTGAAGTCGAGCACGAATCGCCCGGCGGTGCCGCCCAGGTAGGAACCCTTGACGGTGTCCAGCAGATACCGGCCGGCGCCGTAACTGCCCCGGCCCGCGGTGGTGTCCCGGAAAGGCAGGAAAATGCCGCCGCCGTAGCTGCGCAGCCGCCAGGCGGCCAGGGTACCGACGCCGGGGATCACGAAACTGCCGATCCGCTCGAACGGAACGGTCCCGTCGGTGCCGGTGGCGACATTCATGGTTTCGCCCGCGCCCTCGGGGCCGAGGTCGGATTCGAAGCGGACGTCCGGATCATACGGCGCCACCGGCAGGCCGCTGAACCGGGCCTGCTTGGCCGGGTTGAGGGCGGAGGCGGGGTGGGTGCCGAACAGTTCGTTCCGGCGCCGGACCCACAGCCCGTGGGCGTCCCGCGGATCGGTTGGCGCAAGCCGGCGGACCTCCGCGTAGAGCTCAAACGTCTGGATCCGCCAGTCCATCACGGCGGCGGCGTAGCGTCCTTTATCGGGTTCCATCAGCGGCTTCCCTTCCTCGTCCCTCCAGCCTACGGTCCCGGCCGTCACCGTGCACCGGGTTCGCGTCCGCGCAGCAGGCGGGCCGTCTGCGCACTGTGCTCGATCGGGGCGAAATGTCCGCAGTCCGCGAGCTCCACGCAACGGGTCTGCGGAACCAGGGCGGCCAGCATGGACAGATCGCGGGCAGGGGTGAAAACGTCGCCGGCGCCCCTGGTGGCGAGAACGGGGCAGCCGATCGAGGCCCACAGCCCGAAGTCGTAGCCGGCCGCGGCACGAGCGGCGGCGCTGAAACTGCTCGGCCGGGCATCCGCGGCCAGGTTCCGGATCACTGTCTGGGGCACCGACGAGGGGTCCGCGAAGAACGGCGCCATCAGCAGGTCCAGGCCCCGCGTGCGTCCCACCGCCGCCACGAGC
>JBIOFK010000034.1:0-17957 GCA_044447065.1 Actinomycetales bacterium
ACCCCAACCCACCCAACCACCGCAACCAGAAACACCACCACCCTTCTAACCAGCGCCACCACCAGCGAGAGCCGACGAACGGCCAAAAGCAGCCGCACCCCCAACACACCGAAAACAGTAAGAGGCGCCCCGGAACACCGGGGCGCCTCTTACTGTCGGACCTCATGGCCCCACGCGGCCATTCCAGAAAAGCTAGCGCTTCAGGTCGATCAGTTCCTGCAGCACCGTGTCCGAGGTGGTGATGACCCGGGCATTGGCCTGGAATCCCCGCTGGGCCACAATCAGGTTGGTGAACTCCTGCGACAGGTCAACGTTGGACATTTCCAGCGAACCGGAGACCAGGGATCCGATGCCGCCGTTGCCGGCTTCCCCTATGGTTGCGGTGCCGGAGTTGGAACCGGCCCGGTAGGTCGAGTCCCCGGCCTTCTCCAGGCCGGTCGGGTTGGTGAAGTTGGCCATCGCAATGCGCCCCACGGCCTGCTTGTTCCCGTTGCTGAAGGTGCCGACGATGGTCCCGTCCTTGGACATGGAGAACGACTCAAGCGTTCCCGCGGGGCCCCCGTCGTCCGCCTTGGCCGCCACCGTGGAGAGGTTCGCAAAGCCGGTGATCGTCGTCAGGTCCAGCGGGACGGCGCCGTTGACGTTCAGCGACGCCGGGTTGGCGGCGTCCTGCTTGCCGTTGGTGAAGTTCAGGGTCACGGAATTGCCGGCCGGGTCGGTGACGTCCCACGTGTCCGTCCCGGCGGCCACGGATCCGCCCGTGTGATTAAACGTCAGGGTGACGTTGGTGGCGTTGCCCTGCGCGTCGTACACCTGGACATCGCGGGTGAGGGGCGATCCGGCCCCTCCGGAGGGCAGGTTTCCGCTGGCCGTTGCCTTCGTCGTCGCCGTTGCGGGAGACAGCACCGTGTTGGAGAAGGTGAGGTTCTGCACGGGTCCTCCCGAGCTGACGGCGCCGTTCACGGCGGTCCAGCCCTGAAGGATGCCGCCGTCGGGCGTCACCAAATTGCCCTGCGCATCCTGGCTGAGCGAGCCGGCTCGGGTGTACAGCGTCTCGCCGCCCTGCTTGACCACAAAGAAGCCGCTGCCGGAGATCATCAGGTCGGTTCCCTTGCCGGTCGCCTGGGAGGAGCCCTGGGTGAAATTGGTGCTGATGGCGGCCACCTGGACGCCCAGTCCGACCTGGGCCGGGTTGGTTCCGCCGTTGCCGGCCTGCGGGCTGCTGCCGCCGGAGGTCATCTGGGACAGAGTGTCCTGGAATTCGACCGAGGAGGCCTTGAAGCCCTGGGTGTTGACGTTAGCGATGTTGTTGCCGGTGACGTCGAGCATGGTCTGGTGTGCGCGGAGTCCGGAGATTCCCGAGTACAGAGAGCGGAGCACGGTTTTTCCTTTCGAAGGGACTAGCTGGGATATCGCTGTGGGCCTGATGCCCGGGAAATCTAGGTTGCGGGCGGGGCCGGAGTGCTGGTCACCCCGGAAATGGAGTCGAGGGCTATGACTTTCCCGTCCACGGTGACCTGCGGGACGGATCCCGCGTAGGAAACGGAGCTGGCGGTTCCGGAGACGTCGACACCGTCGGCACCGGTGTAGCTGACCTGCTTGCCCACCAGTCCGGCGGCGGCCATCCGCATCTGCAGCGAGAAATTCTCCTGGTTGGTGGACGCCAGATCGGTAAGTTTTTCCATCATGGACAGCTGCGTGGTCTGCGTCATCATCTGGTTCGTGTCCATGGGAGAGCTGGGATCCTGGTTCTGCAGCTGCGTGACCAGCAGCTTCATGAACATGGCACTGTCCATCTGTTGCTGGGGCGCGGCGGCAGCGGGCGTCACCGCGGGAGCAGCCCCCAGCGCTACGGCCGGACTGCCCATTGTTACTGGATCGACTGACATCGGTACTGCTCTCTGCTAGTAGTGGGCGGTGAAGAAGATGGACGACGTTCAGGCAAGGACGTCGAGGGCCGAGTTTCCGGCCGGCCGGACCGGTGCGGCAGCGTCGCCGTTGGGATCCGTGCCGGGGGGCGGAGCCACGCCGCCCGCCCGGTCGTGCGCCTGTTGGGCCGCGGATCTGCCGGAGGTCCCGTTGCCGCCCGCAAAGCCCCCCGGCGGGTTGGAGAGCGCGCCTTGCCCGGGTCCTTGCTGCGAGCCGGTCTGGGACCCCGATGGGGATCCCGCTTGCGATCCGGGGCCGTTGCCGGTGCCGAGGTCCAGGCTGGCGCCGGGTCCGGTTCCAGCCAGGTCACGGCGCAGGTCGCCCAGGATGCTCCGCAGCGCGTCCCGGCCGGCATCGCTGGGGGCGAAGAGTTCCATCCGGACCTGGTCGCCGCTGATGTGTGCCCGCACCGTGACGGGACCCAGATTGTCCGGGGACACGTTGACGGTCACCACGTGGTCGCCGGGTGCGGCCGAGGCAAGCGCAACCAGAGGTCCGCCGAGCTGGGTGGCCAGCGGCGCCGGAGCGGCAGGGGCGGCGGCAACCGGCACGGGTGCCTGGGCTGCGGCCTGAAGGGGTGGGGCGGCACCGGCCGACGGCACGGCGGCGCCGGCCGCCGCTGCTGCCTCGGCGCCGGCGCCGGTGAAGGTGACGGGGATCTGAAGGCTCTGGGCGCCCGGGGCACCCGCAGCATTCTTGCCGGCGGGGCCCGCGGTGCTGTCTGCCCCCAGCACGGAGACCTGCGCGGCGACCTGGACAGCCGGCTGCCTGCCTGCCGCGTCCACGCGTGAGCCCGGGTGAACTGAGCCCGGGTTAGCTGCGCCGGGTTGCGCTGAGCCGGGTTGCGCTGAGCCGAGTTGCGTGCCGGTCGCTGGAGTGGCGGGCAGGGTGGCTCCGGGTTGCTGGCTCCCTGTCGGCTGCTGGCCCGCGGCCTGTTGGGCAGGGGTCTGGACCTGCCCGTTCGCGGAGTCACGGGTGCCGCCGTCCGCCTGGTTGGATCCGGGCTGCTTCTTTCCGCCAACCGCGGCCGCGGCGGGCTTTCCGGCCGCGGCTGCTGTTTCGGACGCGGCGGTTGACGCCGCCAGCGCCGCAGTGGCCTTCGGACCGCCGGCAGCCGTCGGGGCACCTGTCGCCCCGGGAGCCAGGCCAGCCGCAGCACTTGCGGCGCCGGCAGCGGCAACCACCGCCGTCGTGCCCGCAGCCCCGCTGACCGCTGAGGCAGCAGTCGAGCCCGCAGCTGCACTGGGTGTCGTACCCTGAGGCGCCGCAGCAACCGTTGCAAGGGCTGCGGCCACCGCGCCCGCGGGCGGAAGGGTCATCGCCGGGGTTGGCGCCGTGGCCGGCGGCACTACGCCGTTGTTCGGCGGCGCGCCGGCAGGTCCACTGTCCGTCGACCCCGTGTCGTTGGATGTGCCGTTGGATGTGTCGTCTTTGGACTCGGCGGCTTTCGCGCCCGCGGCCCCGGTGTCCGCACGCCGAGGATCAGGCTGGATTACCGCGGCGGCGCCAGCCTTCGCGGCGTCACGGGCAGCGCCGGCGTCACGGGCACCGGCCGCGGAGTCACGGGCACCGGCCGCAGCCGGTCCGGAAGGTGCCGGCGTCGGGGCTCCCGAGGCCCCGCCCTCCGAGGGCGCCAGCGCGGCCTGCAGGGCAGCGCCGAACCCGGAGCCGCCCGGATCCGCGCCGCGCCTGGGCTGCCGGTCCGTGATGCCGCCATTCGCGGCGGCAGGTGGCCGAACCATGGTCATGGTGTCTCCGTCTCATCAGCCGCGCGGCTGCGGTGCCACGACGTTACGGCAAGTTCGTCCAGTACTGTCTGCTCGGCATGCAGATCCTCGGCGGCGGCACGCTCGCCGTGGCGGGTCTGCAGCTTTTCGAGGCGGACGGTGCGGGCCCGGGCGGCGTCGAATTCGTTCTGGGCGGCATCCCGTTCACGCCGGGTCTGGACCACCACCGCGTCCAGTTCCGCCAGCATGCTGCGCGAGGAGGACCGTGCGGCGGCCACGGCGGCGAGCGCCGCGGAGTTGGACACCTCGCTCGGCGTCTCGTCAAGGACGCGCCGGACGCTGTTCTTCCGGGCGCCGAGCCGGCTGGTCCGCGCGTTGGCGCCGGCCAGCTCCGCCGCGGCGGCGTCCTCGCGCAGGTGGGAGAGCCGGAGCAGTCCTGCCAGCGGGAACCCGCGCGCCATTATGCCGCGTCCAAGGTAGCCGCCAGCTGCCCGAGGCGCGCCCAGGAGGTCTCGGCCGGCACTTGTTCGTCCATCCGCTGCTGCAGGAAGGCGTTGATTTCGACGGCGTGGTCCATGGCCGCATCCACCAGCGGGTTGGTCCCGCGCTGGTACGCGCCGACGTCGATCAGGTCCTGGACGGCGCGGCGGGCCGCCAGCACCTGGCGCAGCGCCGTCGCCGTGGCGTGCTGCTCCCGCGAGGTGACCTTGGAGGCCACCCGGGAGATGGATCCGAGGACGTCGATCGAGGGGAAATGCCCGGCCACGGCGAGCTTGCGGTCCAGCACCACATGGCCGTCCAGGATGGAGCGGGCGGCATCGGCAATCGGCTCGTTGTGGTCGTCGCCGTCCACCAGCACGGTGTACACGCCGGTGACCGAGCCGCGTTCGGCGGTTCCGGCGCGTTCCAGCAGCTGGGCCAGGACCGAGAAGGTCGACGGCGGGTACCCCCGGGTTGCGGGCGGCTCGCCAACGGACAGGCCGATTTCGCGCTGCGCCATGGCGACGCGGGTCAGCGAATCCATCATCAGCACGACGTCGGCACCGCCGTCCCGGAACGACTCGGCGATGCGCGTGGCCGTGAAGGCAGCGCGCATCCGCATCAGGGCGGGCTCGTCGGAGGTGGAGACGACCACGATGGAGCGGGCCAGTCCCTCGGGTCCGAGGTCGTCCTCAAGGAATTCGCGGACCTCACGGCCGCGCTCCCCCACCAGGGCGATCACCGAGACCTCTGCGTCGGTGCCGCGGGCGATCATGGAGAGCAGCGACGATTTGCCGACACCGGAACCGGCGAACAGTCCGATCCGCTGCCCCCGGCCGACCGTGATCAGGGTGTCCATGGCGCGCACGCCCAGCTGCAGTGGGCTGGTGATCCGGGCGCGGTGCATCGCGGACGGGGTTTCGTGGTCAATCGGCACCCGGCCGCCGGCTTCCAGCGGACCCTTGCCGTCAATCGGGCGGCCGAGGCCGTCCAGGACACGTCCGAACAGGCCGGTGCCGGTGGGAACCAGCAGCGGGGCGCCCTTCGTCCGCACGATGGTCCCGGCGCCCACGCCGGTCATCCGGCCCAGCGGCATGCAGCGGATACCCGCCCTGGTCGTGGCAACAACCTCGGCGTCGATGCCCACACCGTCGCCGATGGTGACGAGGTCGCCGATGGCGCAGTCCAGGCCGGCGATTTCCACGCCGAGGCCCACGATGGAGGAAACGGTCCCGAGCCGTTCGGGCGTGGCCGCAGCCACCGCGGCCCGGAAACGGGCGGCGTGCGGGCGCCAGGCGGTGGCCGTCATTGCGGGTCCTCCCGCAGTGCGGTCCTGGCCCGGGCCAGGGCGGTGGAGATGCGGGCGTCCAGGTAGCCGGATTCGAAGTCGGCGACGGCATCGCCAGCGTCGAGATCCGGATCGGGGACGAAGTTGACGCCGGCGCGGGCCAGGATCTGCTCGTCCAGCTGTCCGAGGTCCAGCGGGCTCATGCGCACCGTGAAGGTGCCGGTCGCGGGCGGGCCGGACAGGGCACGGGCCAGGGCGGCGCGGGCGCCGAAGCCGCTGTCGCTCAGCGCCGCGCCGACCACCGCTTCGGCCAGGTCCATGGCGGTGGCCACCAGGGTGTCCTGGGCCTCGGCAACCACCGGAAGCACGGCGGCGTGCACGCCGTCCACCGCAGCGTGCAGCGACGCGACGGTGACGGCGAGCTGGGCCTTAATCTCGGCCAGCGCGCGCGCATGCTCGGCGGCCAGCTCGGCGGCCCGCACCGCGTTGTCGGACTCGGCGGCCCGCAGTCCGGCCGCGTATCCCGCCGAGTGGCCGCGGACAAACCCGCGGGTCTGCTCTCCGTCGGCCACGGGGCTGCGCAGCGGCGAGAGAGTCATGGGGGTGAAGCCCAGGTCAGAAGACAAGGTCATCCTCCTCGCTGCGGCGCACCGTGATGGCGCCCGAGGCTTCGAGCTCGCGGATGGCGCGCACAATGTCCGAGCGCGCCTGCTCCACCTGGGACATCCGGACGGGTCCGGCCGCACTGCTTTCGGACTCCAGGATTTCCAGATTGCGTTCGGTGATGTTGGCGTGCACCACGGCGATGAGTTCCTCGTTGGCGCCCTTGAGCGCGAGCGCCAGGATGGCTGCGTCGATACCGCGCAGCACCTGCTGGACGTCCTTCTTGTCCAGCTTGACGATGTCATCGAAGGTGAGCATGCGGGAGCGGATTTCCTCGGCCAGCGCCGGATCGCGCAGTTCCAGGCCCTCCATCAGGGCCTTTTCGGTCGCGACGTCGGCGCGGTTGAGGATCTCCACCAGGGACTGGATGCCTCCCACTGCCTCCGCGGTGTCGCGCAGCGATACGACGGCCTTGGCCCGGGCCTTCAGCGTCTCGGCCACGATGCTGACGGCCTCGGGAGTCGCCGTCCCCATGGAGGCAAATGCCTGGGCCACCTCCGCGCCGAGGGGGTCTCCAAGTCCCGCCATCACGACCGAGGCCTTCTGGATATCCACATGGGCCAGCACCAGCGCGATGGTCTGCGGCAGTTCACCGTCCATCAGGATCAGCAGCTGGCGCGGATCGGCCGCGTCCAGGAACTCAAAGGACGTGCCCGCCATCGAGGAGTCCAGCCGGCTCATCACTCCCGCAGCCTTTTCCGCACCGAAGGAGGCCTGCAGCAGTTCCAGGGCAAAGTCCCGCCCGCCACGGGTGTTGGCGTTGTCGTGGAAGGTCATCTCGTGGAACTCGCTGATGACCTTGCCGGCAACGTCGGCGTCAACCCGGCGCAGCGAGACGATCTCCGAGGTGATCTCCTCGGTCTCCGCGTCGGAGAACTGCTTGAGGACCTGTGCGGCCTGCACGGGTTCGAGCTGCATCAGTATGATGGCGGCCTTCTGCGTGCCGGTCAGGGTGGCGTTCGCGGTTTTCATGCGCTCGTTGTCTCATCCATCAGGGAACGCAGGTAGGCTGCGGTCCGCTCCGGGTCATGGGCTGCCAGGGACTCGATCCTGGCGCGCTTGCCGTCCAGGTCGTTGGGGCCCTCGGGACCGGTGCTGACCGGTACCGGCGCCCGCGGGGCCGCCGGCGGCGGCGTGATGCGCAGGGCCGTCGTCGGCGGGTCAATGATCCGGATCGGATCCAGCCGCTCCCCCAGGTCCACCGGCTCGCGGCTCTGGCGCCGGCTGCGGCGGGCGTACAGGAACAGCAGCAGGGCCAGGAGCACGAGCACTCCGGCGACAACGAAGATCGTCCGCCAGGTATCGGCGGTCCGCTGCGCGTCGGCCTCGGCCTTGGCCGCGTCCAGGGCGGCCTTGGCGCTGGCGGCCCCTGCGGTGCTGAACGGAAGCGAGTCCACCGTCACGACGTCGCCGCGGTTGGTGTCGGCACCCGCCGCGGTGGAGACCAGGTCGCGGAGTTTGGACATATCCAGGCCGCCGGCCACGGCGGCGTTCACGGCCACCGAGATGGTCTGGCGCTGCACGGCGCCGGCCGGCGTCGTCGTGGTTTCCGTGGTCTTGTTCACCGCGTTGTTCTTCGTGGTGTTGTTCGAGCTGTAGGTGCCGTTGCCGCTGGCGTTGCTGGGGGCGGCGGAGGCGCCGAGCACGCCGGCCGCGTCCCCTCCGGTGCCGGTGTAGGACTGGGTGTTCTGCGATTCGCTCAGCGGGGCGGCGTTCGAGGGGCTGCTGAACGATTCCGCGACCGTCTGCCCGGAGGAGGGGTTCATGGTGGCGGAGACCACCACATTGGCGTTCCCGGGTCCGGCCACCTGGTCCAGCATGGCCTGCACGGAGCTGGTCACCTTGGCCTCGTAGTCGGTGGCCTGCTTATCGGCCCCTCCCGCCAGTCCGGTCCCGACGGCGGAGAGGACCTTGCCGGAGGAATCGATCACCGCCACGTCGGTGGGCTTCATGCCGTCAATCGAGGCCGAGGTCAGATGCACAATGGCCTGCACCTGGTCGGAGTTCAGGCTGGCGCCCTTGGCGGTTTCGACAAACACCGACGCCGTCGGGTCGGTCTTCTCCGAGACGAAGACGGTGTCCTTGGGCAGCGCCAGCTGGACGGATGCGGTCTGCACCCCGTCCATGGACTGGATGGTCGAGGCCAGCTCGCCTTCGATCGCGCGCTTGTAGGTCACTGACTGCTGGAAGTCCGAGGAGGTGACGCCCATGTTGTCCAGCAGCGAGTAGCCGGCCGTCTTGCTGGCCGGCAGCCCCGCCGCGGCGGCTTTGAGGCGCTCGTCGTTGACCTTGTCCTGCGGCACCATGATCGTGGCGCCGCCGTTGCTCAGCTGGTACGGAACGTTGTCCGCCTTGAGCTGGTCGACGATCTTGTTGGCGTCCGCGCCCTGCAGCCCGGAAAACAGCGGACTGTAGGAGGGCTGGCCCAGCCAGGACGCCAGGGCGATGCTGCCGAGCACGAGGCCGGCAATGCCGATCAGCGCGATGGTGCGCTGGGCGATGCTGAAGCCCTGGATGGTCCGGCCGAACCGGGCGAAGAGGGCGGAGAGCTGCGGAGGCATCAGGCCTGCATCCGCATGATCTCGTTGAAGGCGTCGACGCCCTTGTTCCGCACGGCGGCAACCAGTTCAAGGGTCACCTGGGCGCGGGTCGCGGCAATCGTGGCACCGGCGATGTCATCCAGTCCGCCGCTGACGGCCTTCACGGCCATCTCGTTGGAGGTGGACTGCAGCTGCTGGACGTTGTTCACCGCGCCGGTCAGCACGGAGGCGAAGTCGGAGCCGCTGGTGGAGGCCGCCGAGGGCTGGACCGAGGGCAGGTAACCGGCCCCCGTGACGCCGGTGACTGTGGAGATGGCGGGGATGCTCATCAGGACTTTCCAATCTGCAGGGCCGCTTCGTAAATGGTTTTGGCACGGTCGACGACGGCGGCGTTGGCCTGGTAGCCGCGCTGGGCCATGATCAGCTCGCCCATCTGGTCACCCAGGTCGATGTCCGGATACAGCACGTTGCCGTTGGCGTCGGCCAGCGGATTGGCGGGCTCGTGCACCACCCGGCCGGTCGCGCTGCCGAACGTGGTTCCCTGTACGGTGACGCCTGAGGTGCCGGCATCCTCCTGCGCCTGGATGTAACGGGCCTGGAACGCGTTGCCGCTGGTGCTCTTGACCGTGTTGACGTTGGCCAGGTTGTCCGAGATCGCGTCCAGCCAGGTGCGGTGCAGGGTGAGTCCGGAGCCGGCAATGGAAATCGCGTCGGTCATCAGCTCGTCCTCATGGCGGCGCGGACGGCGGCGAACTGGGCACTGGCCGCCTGGCTGGCGAACTGGTAGCGAAGCACGGTGTCAATGTTGGCGAGGGTCTCGGTATCCAGGTTGACGTTGTTGCCGTTGAGCTGGGTGGGGGCCAGCGATGCGGACGTGGTCGCGGCCGCATGGCCGTCGCCTGCGGCCACCGAGGCCTTGAGTGCATTCTCGAACGTGACCACCTTGGCGTGGTAGTTCGGTGTATTCACATTGGAGATGTTGTCGGCGATGGCGCGTTGGCGCACCGCCAGGTCTCCCAGCGCGCTCGTGAGCGCAACACTGGTCACGGAATCGAACACGGCTACCCGTTTCAGCCAAGAAGAAAGTCCGGCCGATCCGTGGCCTGCTGGGTGAGCGATCCATGCTCGTTGCTAGCTATCGGCAGAAGTCCGGGGCCGGTAAGCAGTTCCGGCGGGGAAAATATCTTCCGGCGCGTTGCGGGTGCCTAACCTGTCACATCCAGGAAAGCGGAGCGTCCGCTGCCGCCGGCATCCGGGACGGATTGGACCGCGGCCAGATGCCTGGCGGTGCTCCGCAAGGTCGACTCCAGCGCCTGCATGGCGTTGGCCTGCAATGCCTGCAGCCGGCGGGCGCGGTCCACCAGTTCGCCCGGCAGCGGGCCGGGATTGCTCGGCGGGGTCCAGGGCGCGGGCCGGGCCAGACCACCGCTGGCGGCGCCGACAACCGCGGCGCTGGCGGCGGCGAGTCCGACGGCGGCTTCCAGGGTATCGAGGATGCGGAACCACGGGCTGCGCTCCACGGCCACCGCCAGGGCACGGTCAAACGGGAAGGCGCCGGCGCCGTCGTCATCGTGCATCTCAGCCGACCCCCAGCATGCCGCCCGCAGCCGCCATCGCCAGCGGCTCCGCGGTGGCCTGCGCGGGGAGCGCCGCCGCGGCCTCGTGCCAGGTCAGCCGCAGCGGCTCCAGCATCGTGATGCACTCGCGGGTCCGGCTGACGTTGCGGTGGATGTTGGCGTCAATCAGGCCTGCGGAGACGTAGCTGTAGACGGCCATCAGCGCGTCCGCGCCGTCCCACGCCGTCATATCCAGCGTGGTCGAGAGCTCGGTGACGATCGCCTGGGCATGCAGCAGCTGTTCCGACGCGCCGGCCCAGTCCTGGTCCAGCTGTGCGGCTTCGGCGCGGCCGAGGTCCAGTAGCAGCCGGTCGTAGAGCATGGTGAGCAGCCGTGCCGGCGGCGCGGACAGGGCGGCGGAGCGGTTGTACTGGCTGAGCTGCTTGGATCCGAACATGGTGTTCATCCCTAGTTTCCGCTCGAACTGGTGGAGTTGGAGTTGCCAATGGTCGGCAGCGAGGCCAGCTGGGAGGTGAGCCAGGTGCCCTGGGCCTTGATGGAGCTCAGGGCCACTTCCATGTCCGAGTACGACTTCTTCAGAATGGCCTGGCGGGTGGCCAGCCGGTCGTCCCAGTCGGAGATCTGCTTGTTCAGGTCATCGACGGTGGTCTTCTGGCCCGTGATGTTGCCGGTGAGGGTTCCGGTGTACGGATCGGAGATGGCCGTGGCGGCATCCGAGACACGCTGCGCCATGGTCTGCAGGACGTTCTGCGTGCCGACAGGGTCGCTGGCCATTGACGCGGCGAACTTGGTGGGATCGAAGTCGATGGTGCCGGTCTTATTGATGCTGATGCCGTATTCGGACGGCGAATGGCCGTTGATCGGCATCGTCGCGGCGGACATGAGGCTCTGGCTGATGGTCTGGACGCTGCTGTTGCCGGTGAACGCGCCGGCCGTGGACGTTTGGTTTCCGGCGGCATCCGTGGAGGTAGTCACGGCGCTGCGGTTGATGATGACGGCGAAGATGTTGTTCAGCGAGGAGACCAGGCCGGAGGCGACGTTGCTGATCTGGTTGTCATCCCGGGCCACGGTGACGGTGGTGGGCGGATCGGCCGCCGCTGTCACGGCAGAAACGGTCATGGAGACGCCGGGCAGCAGGTCGGTGAAGGTGTTGCTGGCGGACGTGATGGTGGAGGTGCCGTTCCACAGCGTCAGCTTGGCGTCCTGCGCTGTCCGGAAGTCAGTCGCGGACAGCTTGGTGGCGGTTCCCGCGGTGATGTCCGTCGCGGTCCCCTGGTAGACCTGGAACGCGGACGCAGCGCCCGTGGCGGTTGACGCGAACTGGATCCGGAAACCGCCGGTGCCGTCGGCAACCTTGGTCGCGGTAACGCCCAGGGCCGCGGAGTTCACCGAGGAGACCACTTCGTCCAGCGAGGTCGGCGCCGGGCTGATTTCGGTGGTGTTGCCGCCGATGACGATGCTCAGGGCGGTGCTTCCGCCGGCGACGGGCGGCCAGGACGACAGCGAATCCGAGACGGAAAGCTGGCCCTGAGCCAGCTGAGTGACGCGGACGTCGATGGAACCGGACATCGCCGTGGAACTGGCTGTTGCCGTGATGTTTGGGGCGCTGCTGCTTGTCGTGTAGAGGTTGAGCGCGCCGGCGGCGGCGTTGCCCTTGGCCAGCGTGGCGAGGGCGGAGACCTGGGTGTTGAGGCCCTGGAGCGCCGTAACATTGCTCTGCGCCGCGGTCACCTGGTTCTTCAGCAGCGTCTGCGGAATCGCTTCGACCTGCATCAGCTGGGTGATCAGCGCGGTGGTGTCGAGCCCGCTTGACAGTCCATCGAGTGAGATACCGGCCATGGCTGACCCTCCTAATACCTGTACGCGTGGGGCAGGCTGCACGGCTGGCAGTGCCGGAATGGTGCAATCCGCCCGGCGGAGGCCGGAAGAGGCACTGATGTGCTTCTTCCGGCCACCACCGGGGCGGTTCACTCAGTCCATCGGGTTGGGCCGACGGAACGAGAGACTTACTGCAGGAGCTTCAGCACACCCTGGTTGGACTGGTTGGCCTGCGCGAGCATGGCGGTTCCGGCCTGGGAGAGGATGCTGGAGCGGGTGTAGTTGACCATTTCCGACGCCATATCGGTGTCCGTGATGCGCGAGGACGCCGCGGAGAGGTTCTCCTTGGAGATGTTGATGGTCTGGATGGCCGACTCCAGGCGGTTCTGCGTGGCACCCATGGTCGCACGAGCGGTGGAGACGCTGGTGATCTGGGAGTCAATCAGGGTGATTGCCGCCTGTGAGGATGCAGCCGTGGAGAAGTCCAGACCGGTCGCTCCCGCGGCCGGAGCCGTTCCGGCGTTGAAGGCAGCCGACGGGGCGGCCAGGTCAACCACTCCGCCGTTGTTGGCCTTGATGACGATTCCGGTACCCGTGCCGTTGGCGTTCGTCGCCACCGAGGCGGTGAAGCTGCCGGAGAAGTTCGCGTCGCTGTTCAGCTTGGCGGCAAAATCCGCTGCCGTCGTGGCCGCGGCACCCGTTGTGACGGACACGGACGTGGTTACTCCGCCCTGCACCGACTTGAACGTGTATGCGCCGGCGGCCAGCCCCTGCGGGCTTCCGTCAGTGCCGCTGAATGCCGCGATGCCGAACGTCGCCCCGCCCTGCTCAGCGGCACCGAGCTTGTCGGCGATGGCCTGCACGCTCGATCCGCTCAGGTCGATGCCGATCTGGCTGGCGGCGTTGCCGTTGGCGCCAACCTGGAAGTTCAACGTTCCGGCAGATCCGTCCAACAGCGGCTTGCCGCCGAAGTTGGTGGATCCCGCAATGCGTCCAAGCTCGGCCACCAGGCTGGTGGCTTCGGTCTTGATCGCGGTGCGGGAATCGGCGTTGTTCGAGTCGTTCGCACCCTGGACGGACAGATCGCGCAACCGCTGCAGGATCGACTGAGCCTGGCTCAGTCCGCCTTCAGCGGTCTGGATGACGTTGATGCCGTCCTGGGCGTTGGTGGCTGCAACTCCCAGGCCGTTGACCTGCGACTTCATGCCCTCGGAGATGGCCAGGCCGGCGGCGTCATCGGCCGCACGGTTGATGCGCAGGCCGCTGGAGAGCTTCTCCAGCGACTTGTTCAGGGACATCTGAGTGTTGTTGAGGTTGCGGTAAGCGTTGTTAGCCGCGGTATTGGTGTTGACTGTGAAACCCATGATGTGTTCCTCCGTGATTGGGTCAAGTTCACCGGTCCATCCATGGTCCGGCACCCTTAGCTATCGACACGGTGTGCGCAGTGGTTAGGAATTTCTTCCTGTCTGTTCTTCGGATCTTGGTCCGGTTCCTGCGGCTCGATGCCGCGGGCTGCGCGGCACCGCCGGATCAGGCGATGCTGGCCTCGCCCATCACGTCATCCATCCGCCGGCCCACGTGCATCATGGCCCCCGTGGCATGTTCGGCCATTGTGGCCAGATACGCGCTCCTGCGCTGCGGGGAAATGCGGGACTGGGGCACCCGCTCCCTGCCGCCGTCGTCCGCATAATGCGCGCTCATGCCGTCACGCAGCAGCCGGATGGCCTCCGCCCGCTGCTGCGACACCGCCGAGTGGGTGGAGCCGAGCTCCTCGGCGAGCTCCTTGACGGTCCTGTCCTCAAAGTAGATAGCGGTGACGATATACCGCATCTTTTCCGGCAGCGCGGACACGGCGGCCCGGATGTACTTCAGCTTCTCGCTGCCGAGCAGCCGCTCTTCCGGTGATTCAACGTCCGCCACCAGGAACTCGGCGGTGACGTCGTCCAGCGTGGATACCGTCCGGGCGGCGTCAGCCAGGGTGGCATTGGCTTCCGTGCGGTCCACGCCCAGCGCCGAGGCAATCTCGTCCACCGAGGGATTCCGGCCTAGGGCGCCGATCAGCGTCTCTTTTACGGCGAGGGTTTCCTTGATCCGGCGGCGGGCCGAGCGCGGGGCCCAGTCATTGGCCCGCATTTCATCCGCGAACGCCCCGACAATCCGGCGGCGTGCGTACGCGCCGAAGGGAACGCCAAGGGTAGGGTCGAATGATTCGGCGGAGGTAATCAGCGCGATGGCCCCCACGGAGGCGAGATCGTCACGGGAAAGGTGCGTCGCCTTGGCGCACAACTCATTGACCAGATAGCCAACCAGCGGCAAATTTTCCACCACTAAATTATTGCGCGCGCTTACACCCACGATGTACCCCCAGCTAACGAACGAGACCCAGATTAGTAGCCCCGATTCAAAGGCTTGGAGACACAAACCCCGGCACAATCGGCTGCACTAAACTGAAAGGTATCACCCCAGCTACTAACATGGGTAGGGGTTGGGCCGATAGTAGGTCACGAATAGATAGCAATTGATCGGCGCGGCCGTAGCGATCGATCCTCAAATGAAGGAGCTGATGACAGATGGGGGCTCCCGAACTGTCTACATTGCTCTGGAAAGAGCGCAATCTACTGGAACTACTGGCCTTCAAACTTGAGGAAGAGCAGCTCATCCTGACCAGCGGAAAGACCCGCTGGCTCCAGCACGCCACCCGCGAGGTGGAGCAGGTGGTGGAGCACCTGCGCACCGCCGGGCTGGGACGCAGCGTGGAGATCCGCTCCTTGGCCGCCGAGTGGGGCGCCTCCAGCGAGACCGGGCTCCGCGAACTGGTGGTCCGCGCCCCCGCCGGGCCCTGGGCCGAGATCCTGCAGGGACACCTGCAGGCGATGCTTGAACTGACGGCCCAGATCCGCGAGCTCCGCGACAGCAATGACCGCTATCTGCGCGCGGCCGCACGGTCCACGCAGGAAACGCTTGCGGGGCTCGACGGCGGCTCCGGCACCTACGATGCGCAGGGCGGCTCCGGCGTCGAAGCCGGCGCACGCCTGATCAACCAGGATCTGTGAGGACTCTCCCATGAGCACATTCGGGGCTCTCAATACCGCCTTCACCGGCCTCACCGCCGCCCAGCAGGGCCTGACGGTCGTCGGCAACAACATCGCCAACGTGAACACGGAGGGCTACACCCGGCAGCGGCTGGCCACCTCCGCTGCCCCGCCGCTGGCCACTGTCGGCCTGTTCTCCGCCGGCACCAAACCCGGCAACGGCGTGTCCGTGGACGGCGTGACGCGGCTGGGCGATACCTATCTGGACGCGAAGGCCCGCACCACCGGCTCGGCCGCCGGGTACACCGCCGCGCGCAGCAGTGCGCTGACCGGCATCGAAGACATCACCGGGGAGCCCGGGACGAACGGTGTTTCCGCCAAGCTGCAGGCCTTCTGGACCGCCTGGTCCGGTGTGGCCAACCAGCCCGGCGAGGCGGCCCCCGCCGCCGTCCTCTTCGGCGCGGCGAACGACGTGTCCAACGCCCTCTCGGCCGGCTACAGCAAACTGGAGGACCAGTGGGGCCGCACCCGCGGCCAGGCCTCCGACCAGGCCGCGCAGCTCAACGACGCCGGAGCCCAGGTCGCAGCCCTTAACGCGCAGATCCGCTCGGCCCAGGCATCCGGCGGCTCGGCCAACGAACTGATGGACCAACGCTCCATCCTCACCGGGACCATCGCCGCGCTCGCCGGGGGCACCGTCAAGGACGGCGGCAACGGCATGGTCGACGTGTACGTGGGCGGCAATGCGATCGTCACCGGAGCAACGTCCCGCAAGGTGGTGCTCAGCGGGGCTGATTCGCTGGCCTCGGCCGCGACCGGACAGAAGGTCCTGCTCAACTGGGCCGACGGTTCGGGTTCGGCCGTCGCGCTCGACGGCGGCCAGCTCGCCGGCACGCTCTCGGTCCTGGCACCGGCAGCCGGCGGAAGCGGCGGAGCCATCGCCGAGGCCGCAGCCAGCTACGACGCCGTCGCAACAGCCGTGGCCGCGACCGTGAACGCGGCGCAGGCAAGCGGTTCCACCCCGGGAAGCCCGGTCACCGCGGGTGCGAACGGCCAGCCCTTCTTCTCGACCGGGGATCCGGCGGCGAAATCGCTCACGGTCCTCCTCACCTCGGCGGCGGACCTAGCCACCGGGACCCCGGGCGCGGGCCCGCTGGACGGCAGCCACGCGGCAGCCACCGCCGCCTCGGCCACCGTTGCGGGATCGCCGGATTCGGCCTGGACGTCCTTCATCGCCACCCTCGGCTCAACCTCACGCAGCGCGCAGCAGCAGGATGCCCAGGCCCAGGCCTCGGCGGCATCGGCGGCCACCGCGCAGACGTCGTCGTCGTCCGTCAGCCTGGACGAGGAAAACGTGAACCTGCTCGCCTACCAGCACGCCTACCAGGCCTCGGCCCGGGTGCTGACGGCCGTGGACGACATGCTCGACACTCTGATCAACAAAACCGGACTCGTGGGGAGATAGCGCATGATCAACCGGGTCACCAGCCAGACCATGATGGCAGCCGCGCAGCGGAACCTGCAGACCAGCGCCGGGCTGCTCGCCCAGCGCCAGGAGCAGGCCACGGCACTCAAGGCGATCACCCGCCCGTCGGACGATCCCGCCGGGACGGCCAACCTCCTTCAGGTGCGGGCGCAGCAGACCGCCACCGCCCAGTACAGCCGCAACATCGACAACGGCAATGTCTGGCTGAACACCATCGACAGCTCGATGACCGCCGCCACCAGCATCCTCAACAAGGTCAGGGACGTGGCCGTGCAGGGCAGCAACGGCTCTCTCAACCAGGCCGGCCGCGACGCGCTGGCCGCCGAGCTGGGCGGGTTGAAGGCCCAGCTGATGGACCAGGCCAACACGAAGGTCATGGGCCGCAGCGTGTACGCGGGAAACTCCGACGCCGCCACCGCCTTCACGACGACGCCGGGCATACCGGCGACGCCCGGAACACCGGGTGTGCCGGGGACACCGGCGACGCCGGATACCTACACCTTCAACGGGGATCCCAGCGCCGTCACCCGCCGGATCGGGACGGACGCCACGGTCCGCGTGGACGCTAACGGCGGTGACGTCTTCGGCGGCACGAACGGTAACCCCTCGGTGTTCGACGTGGTCGACTCGGTCATCACGGCGTTGAAAACCCCCGGCGCTGACGTTACCGGCACGATCGGGGCCATCGACGACCGGCTGAAAGCCCTCATCACGGCGCATACGGACGTCGGCGTCCGGCAGGGCCAACTGACGACAGCAGAGGACGCGAACCTGCAGACGAAAAACACCCTCGAGACGCAGCGGTCCTCGATCGAGGACCTTGATCTCGGCCAGGCCATCCTGAACCTCAACGTCCAGCAGGTGAACTACCAGGCCGCGCTGCAGGTGACCGCCAAGGTGCTCCCCCAGACGCTGATGGACTTCCTGCGATGAGCCCCACGCTGACGTTTACGGCGCCCCCGCCCGGGCTCGCCCCGCTGCACGACTTCACGCTGAACCCGATCGACGGGGCCGCCGGGCTGTTTTCGCTGCGCGCCGTGGCCGAGCCCGGCAGGCGGCTGTTCGTGCTCGACGCCGCCGCCCATTTCCCGGACTACACCCCGGAACTGAGCGACGCGCAGACCGCCGAGCTGTCCCTGGCGTCTGCGGAGGAGGCACAGGTCCTGCTGATCGTGAATCCGAGTGCGGCCGGCACCACCGTAAACCTGATGGCGCCGATTGTGGTCAACACGACGACGTTCCGCTGCTCGCAGGTCATCCTGGACGGGCAGGACTGGCCGCTCCGCGCCCCGCTCGGACAGACCGCCGCCTGAGACTCCCCCGCACCCAACTGGGTCGCAGCCAAATCCCACAATGGGGCCCCCAAAAAGCAGAAGCGGCCCCCCCCGGTGGGCGGGCCGGGGGGGCGGGGGGGGGG
>JBIOFK010000035.1:0-17887 GCA_044447065.1 Actinomycetales bacterium
ACCTACACCGCAGCCAGTACTTCTCCATTGAGAAGGCCGTCACGCGCCTGGGCTACGCACCCCGCTACGAACCCGAGGCGGCCGTGCTCGAAGCCATCCGACACCTCATCGATCACGGCGAACTGACCGTCCCAAGGGCTCTCAGCATCTAATCGCCCCGCAACCCGTAGCGGCCATGAGATCCACCCCCGAGCGAGCACTCACAGCGGGGGTCGGTTCAGTAAATGCGCCGCACGCACCGTGTCCACCATCAATGTAGTAGAAGCCGCGTTCACGGCACATGCCCTCGCGTCCCATACACCGCCGAAACGGCAGGGACCGGCCCCCCGGAGGTGACGGTGGTCTTTGACGCCGGGCAGAACTCAGCCGCGAACTTCTCCCGCGTCACCGACACCGGGCCCGCGTTCGTCGGCTCCGTCCCGCCCTCCCACGTAGCGGATCTGCTCGCCCTGCCCGCCAAGGACCGTGCCCCCGTTGACCGGCAACGCTTTGGCGGGCTCACCGCTCTCGAGACCCGGCGGGAAGTGTACGGGGCCGAGCGCCGGGTGATCCTCACCCACTCACCGACCCGGCACGCCAAACAGGCCGCCGGGTTCGCCCAAACACTGGCCAAGGCCCAGGCAGAAGCTCGCCGAGCTGGCCGACACGCTGGCCCGGAGCAAGGCCCGGCGCACCACCGATCAGCTCACCGCCCACATCAAAACGATCACGGCCGATTCCTGGCTGCGCCGGGTGCTGGAGTGGACGGTGGACGGCGACACCCCGGCCACGCACCGGCTGAGCGTGAGCGTCAACGACCAAGCACGCCAGGAACTCGAGGACGAGGTGTTCGGCAAAGGGGTCCTGGTCACCACCCGGGATCACTGGCCGGTCGCCGACGTCGTGGCCGCCTACCGGTCCCAGTCCGACGCGGAGTTCGGCTTCGGCCAGCTCAAGGACCCCCACGTGGTCTCCTTCTCGCCCATACACCACTGGACCGAACACAACATCCGTATCCACAGCTTCACCTGCGTCCTCGCCCTGCAAGTCGCGCACCTCATGCGCCGGGAAGCCGCGAACGCCGCGGAACACCACTCCGTGCGCGAACTCCTCGAACACCTTGCCGGCATCGGCGAAACCGTGATGATCTACCCCTCCAATGGCGGACGACCCAAGGCCCGGCGCATGCTCACCGAAACCACCGACACCCAGAACCACCTCACCGAGGTCTTCAACCTCCGCCGCTGGGCGCCCAAGAAAAGTTAGGTCATACACCCGCAGCATTCACAAACAGGCCCTGACCTGCACAAACACACGTCCGACCCCGAATAGCTAGGAAACTCCCGCTAGCGAGCTTATTACTGGAGGTCATGTTGGAAAGGGCTGTTGCCACCATGAATAGATACAAGAAACAACCAGGGCCACCGGCCCGAAAGAAAGGACCGAAAAATGCCAGTCGACCCAACGACCCGGACACGGAGCGACGCCATGACATAGTCAGCCAAGAACCCTCAAAGCGGCCCACAACCTCCGCGTGTGCACGCCTTGTCAACACTCAACAGGTCGAAACCGCCTCTGACCTGCGGTAACACTGTGCCCGAGGTGGGACTCGAACCCACACACCTCTCGATACCGCATTTTGAGTGCGGCGCGTCTGCCATTCCGCCACTCGGGCATTTGCGCTTCGCATCACAGCCCAATTCGACCGTCATCCGCGCGAAACTACTCTACATGCCGATAGGCTGATTCATGGAACCGGCCGAGCGCGGCCGGTTAGGTCATTGACGACATTTGCAACAACCCGCAAGGAGCCCACGTGTCAGAACAAACGGAGTCCACCCCCGCCGGCGCCCCGTCCAGCGCGCCCGCCCGCCGGGTCGTCGTCGCCGAGGACGAGACGCTGATCCGGCTCGATATTGTGGAGATCCTGCGCAGCGAGGGCTACGACGTCGTCGGTGAAGCCGACAACGGCGAGAAGGCCGTCGCGCTGGCCGAGGAGCTCAAGCCCGACCTGGTCCTGATGGATGTGAAGATGCCCGTCATGGACGGCATCACCGCCGCCGAGAAGATCGTCAAGGCACGGATTGCGCCCGTCGTGCTGCTGACCGCCTTCAGCCAGAAAGAGCTGGTGGAGCGGGCCCGCGACGCCGGTGCCATGGCCTATGTCGTCAAGCCTTTCACCCCCGCCGATCTGATTCCCGCCATCGAGATCGCCCTGTCCCGGCACGAGGAGATTAAGGCTCTGGAGTCGGAGGTCAGCGATCTGCAGGAGCAGTTTGCCACCCGCAAGCTGGTCGAACGGGCCAAGAGCCTGCTGACCACCAAGATGGGGCTGACCGAGCCGGAGGCGTTCCGCTGGATCCAGAAGACGTCCATGGACCGCCGCCTGAGCATGCGCGAGGTCGCGGAGACCATCATCAGCCAGGTCAACTAGTGTCCGCTCCGGGCGTGCCGCAGGATTGGCAGGTCCGGGTCGATCGCCTGTGGGCCGACGTCGATGCCGGCACGCTGGACGGTCCGGAGCTGGTGGCCCGCGCCGACGCTCTGGCCGAGGAACGCCCCGCCGATGATGCGGCCGCCCTCTTTGAGCGCGCCTGCGCCCGCGACACCACCGGGCTGGAAGCGGAGGCCGAGCAGTTCTACCGCCGTGCCCTGGCGACTGGCGCCCTCGATCCCTACCGGCAGGCGCGGGCATCCCTGCAGCTCGGAAGCACCCTGCGGATCCTCGGCCGGCTGGCCGAGAGCGCCGAGCTGATCGAGGCCCAGCTGGCCCGCTATGCTGATCCGTCCCACGACCGGGCGCTGTTCGATGAAACGCGCGCTATTCTGGCCCTCACCCGGCACGCCCAGGGCCGTCCCGCGGAGGCCGCCGCTCTGGCCTTGCTCGCCCTGGCCCCGCACCTGGGCCGCTACCGGCGCTCGGTCGCGGGCAATGCCGAGGAGATTCTGGCCGGGACTCCTGCGGGCTGATTCCACCGACAGCCGGCGCGCCGGACCGGTAACCGGCGCGCCAATTCCCGCAGCCGACCCGACGACGACGGCGCCGCCCACCTTCGTAGGTGAGCGGCGCCGTCGGGCCTTAATCGTCGGGCCTTAACCGCAGACCGGCAGGGCCTGCGGCACCGGTCCTATGTCGGCCAGGGGCCGACCTTCTCGCGCGTGCGCGGCGCACCGAAGTCCGCCGAGTCGCCCACGGTGTGGACCTTGAGGCTGTTCGTGGAGCCGGCCTGTCCGGGAGGCGAACCGGCGGCGATGACCACCACGTCGCCGTTCTGCGCCAGGTCCCGCTCCAGCAGGGACTTGTCCACCTGTTCTGTCATCGCGTCCGTGTGCGCGACCATCGGCACCAGCACCGGCTGGATGCCCCAGGTCAGCGACAGCTGGTTCCAGACCGACTCCACCGGGGTGAAGGCGAAGACCGGCTTGACCGGGCGGAGCCGCGACAGGCGGCGGGCCGAATCTCCGGACTGCGTGAAGGTGCAGACATAGCGGGCATTGAGCTGGTCAGCGATTTCGACCGCGGCCCGGGTGATCGCGCCGCCGCGGGTCTTGGGGCTGGTGCCCAGTTTCGGCACGCGCTCCAGGCCGTGCTCTTCGGTGGACTCGATGATCCGGGCCATCACCTTGACGGTTTCGATCGGGAACTTGCCCACGCTGGTTTCACCGGAAAGCATGACGGCGTCCGCCCCGTCCAGCACGGCGTTGGCGCAGTCGGAGGCCTCGGCCCGGGTGGGCCGGGGGCTGTCGATCATGGATTCGAGCACCTGCGTCGCGACGATGACGGGCTTGGCCCACCGCCGTGCCAGTTCAATCGCCCGCTTCTGCACGATCGGCACCTCTTCGAGCGGCATTTCGACGCCGAGGTCCCCGCGGGCGACCATGATCGCATCGAACGCGTCAATGATTTCGTGCAGCTGTTCGACGGCCTGCGGCTTTTCGATCTTGGCGATCACCGGGGCGCGGCGGCCCTCCTCGTCCATGATTTCGTGCACCCGGACGATGTCCTCGGCCGAGCGGACGAAGGACAGCGCGATCAGGTCGGCGCCCTGCCGGATGGCCCAGCGCAGGTCGTCCTCGTCCTTTTCGCTCAGGGCCGGGACGTTGACGGCGACGCCGGGCAGGTTGATGCCCTTGTTGTTGGACACCATGCCCCCGACAGTCACCTCGGTGACGACCTTGACGTCGTCCACCGCCGTGGCCCGCAGCGAGACCTTGCCGTCGTCGATGAGGAGGGTGTCCCCCACCTTGACGTCCTCGGTGAGGCTCTTGAGCGTGGTGGAGCAGATGTCCTTCGTGCCCGGAACGTCCTCGGTGGTGATCGTGAAGACGTCTCCGACCATCAGGGCGTGCGGGCCGTCAACGAAGCGGCCCAGCCGGATCTTCGGTCCCTGCAGGTCCGCCATGATGGCCACGGGCTTGCCCAGCTGGGCCGCCGCCTTGCGGACATTCTCGTACGTGCTGGCGTGCACGGTGTAGTCACCATGGCTCATGTTCATGCGGGCGACGTCGACGCCGGCCTCCAGGACCGCCAGCGTGTTGTCGAAGCTGGCGATGGCGGGACCAAACGTGGCCACGATTTTTGCGCGTCTCATATACCTACCCTATGTTTGTCGTCATTGAAATGTCTGGTTGTGCCTGTCGGAGTTCGGGTCAGCGTGCGGATCAGAGGACGGCCAGGGCGCGGTCGGTGGGGGCCACCGGGGCCGGCAGGGTGGTTGAACCCGTCAGGTAGGTGTCCACCGCGGCGGCGCAGGCCCGTCCCTCGGCGATCGCCCAGACGATCAGGGACTGGCCGCGGCCGGCGTCCCCGGCGACAAAGACGCCGTCGGTGGTGGTCATGTAGGACCCGTCACGGCCCACGTTACCGCGCTCGTCGAACTCCGCCCTGACCTGCTCGGTGATGTTGGCCGGCTCCGGCCCGGTGAAGCCCAGGGACAGGAACACCAGGTCCGCGGGGATCTCCCGCTCGGTGCCGGCCTTGGGCACCCGGCGGCCGCCGTCGAATTCGGTCTCCGCCACCGTGATGCCGGTGAGCACGCCGTCCCGGCCGACGAATTCGACGGTGGAGGCCAGGAAGGTCCGCTCGCCGCCCTCCTCGTGGGCGCTGGCGACCTCGAACAGGGTCGGGAAGGTAGGCCACGGCTGGTGCGCGGCGCGCTCCAGCGGGGGCTGCTGGCCGATGGCCAGGGTGGTCACCGAGGCCGCCTGCTGGCGGTGCGCGGTGCCCAGGCAGTCGGCTCCGGTGTCCCCGCCGCCGAGGATCACGACGTGCTTGCCGCGGGCGTCGATCTGGTCCGCGACCGTATCGCCGGCGACGACCCGGTTGGACTGCACGAGGTAGTCCATGGCGAAGTGCACGCCGCTCAGGCCGCGGCCGGGGATGGCCAGGTCCCGCGGAACGGTGGCCCCGGTGGCGATGACGACGGCGTCGTAGCGCCGGCGCAGCTGCTCCCAGCTGACGTCGGTGCCGATGGCCACGCCGGCACGGAACCGGGTGCCCTCGGCGCGCATCTGCTCCAGCCGGCGCTCCAGGACCTCCTTTTCCATCTTGAAGTCCGGAATGCCGTAGCGCAGCAGTCCGCCGATCCGGTCGTCGCGTTCGTACACGGCGACGGTGTGGCCGGTGCGGGTCAGCTGCTGGGCGGCGGCCAGTCCTGCCGGGCCGGAGCCGACGACGGCGACCGTCCGGCCCGTCAGCCTGGCCGGGGGCAGCGGGTGCACCCAATCGTTGTCGAAGGCCGCGTTGGCGATCGAGACCTCGATCTGCTTGATGGTGACAGCCGGCTGGTTGATCCCCAGCACGCAGGAGGTTTCGCACGGCGCCGGGCAGAGCCGGCCGGTGAATTCGGGGAAGTTGTTGGTCGCGTGCAGCCGCTCGCTTGCCTCCTCGCCCTTGTCCCGCCAGGTCAGGTCGTTCCATTCCGGAATGAGGTTCCCGAGCGGGCAGCCCTGATGGCAGAACGGCACGCCGCAGTCCATGCAGCGGCCGGCCTGGCTCATCAGCACACCCTTCTCCTGCGCCTCGTAGACCTCCTTGAAGTCCATGATGCGCACCGGCACGGGCCGCCGCGGCGCGGTCACTCGTTCGCGGACCTTCAAAAAACCCCGTGGATCAGCCACCGGTAACCTCCAGTATTCTCTTCCACACTTCGTCGCCGTCCGGATCAAGCCCTTCGTCCGCCGCGGCGAGGCGGGTCTCCAGGACGGCGGCGTAGTCCCGGGGCAGCACCTTGGTGATGCGTCCCGCCGTCGCCTCGAAATCCTCCAGCAGCCGTGCGGCCACCGGGGATTCGGTTTCCTCCAGGTGGGCCGCCAGCAGGGTGCGCACGATCGTGCGGTCCTCCGCGTCCAGGGCCACCAGCTGCAGCTCGCCCGAGTCCACCGCCTGCTTGTTCATCTTCGCCGTGACCAGGTCCAGCACGTAGGCGGTGCCTCCCGACATGCCGGCGCCGAAGTTGCGGCCGGTCCGGCCCAGAATCAGGGTCTGGCCGCCGGTCATGTATTCGCAGCCGTGGTCGCCGATCCCCTCGACGACGGCGGTGGCGCCGGAGTTGCGGACCATGAACCGCTCCCCCACCAGCCCGCGCAGGAACAGTTCGCCGCTGGTGGCGCCGTAGCCGATCACGTTACCGGCGATGACGTTCTCCTCCGCCGGGAAGACGTTGGTCCGGTCCGGACGGACGATGATCCGGCCGCCGGAGAGGCCCTTGCCGACGTAGTCGTTGGAGTCGCCGAACAGCCGCAGCGTGATGCCCGCCGGCAGGAACGCGCCGAGGGACTGGCCGGCCTGCCCTGTCAGGGTGATGTCGATGGTGTCGGTGCCGAGCAGGTCGGTGCCGAACGTCTTCGTCACGTAGTGGCCCAGCATGGTGCCCACCGACCTGTCGGTGTTGACCACGCCGACGCTGATCCTCACCGGGGTGCGGTCGCTGAGCGCTTCGGCGGCCATCGTGATCAGCTGCTGGTCGAAGTGCTTGTCCAGCTCGTGGTTCTGCGGCACCATGTTCCGCAGCGGCGCGTCGGAGTCGAAATCCAGTCCGTGCAGGATCGGATCCAGGTCCAGCCCTTCGGCCTTCCAGTGCCCGATCGCGTCCCTGGCGTCGAGGGTGTCGGCGTGGCCGATGGCCTCCTCGAGGGACCGGAAGCCGAGCCCGGCGAGGATTTCCCGCACCTCCTGGGCCAGGAATTCGAAGAAGTTGACCACGAATTCAGGTTTGCCGGTGAAGCGGCGGCGCAGCTCGGGGTTCTGCGTGGCCACGCCCACCGGGCAGGTGTCCAGGTGGCAGACGCGCATCATGACGCAGCCGGAGACCACCAGCGGGGCGGTGGCGAAGCCGTATTCCTCCGCGCCCAGCAGCGCGGCGATGACGACGTCGCGCCCGGTTTTGAGCTGGCCGTCCACCTGGACCACCACCCGGTCGCGCAGGCCGTTGAGCATCAACGTCTGCTGCGTTTCGGCCAGGCCGAGTTCCCACGGCACGCCGGCGTGCTTGAGCGAGTTGAGCGGGCTGGCGCCGGTGCCGCCGTCGTGCCCGGAGACCAGCACGACGTCGGCCTTGGCCTTGGTCACGCCGGCGGCCACGGTGCCGATGCCGACCTCGGAGACAAGCTTGACGTGCACGCGCGCGGACGGGTTGGCCCGCTTCGCGTCGTAGATCAGCTGCGCGAGGTCCTCGATCGAGTAGATGTCGTGGTGCGGCGGCGGGGAGATCAGCCCGACGCCGGGGGTGGAGTGCCGGGTCCGGGCCACCCAGGGGTAGACCTTCTGCGCCATCAGCTGGCCGCCCTCGCCGGGCTTGGCGCCCTGGGCCATCTTGATCTGGATGTCGTCCGCGTTGGTCAGGTACAGGCTGGTGACCCCGAACCGGCCGGAGGCGATCTGCTTGATGGCAGAGCGGCGCTCCGGGTCCAGCAGCCGGTCCACGTCCTCGCCGCCCTCGCCGGTGTTGGACTTGGCGCCCAGCCGGTTCATGGCGATGGCCAGCGTCTCGTGCGCTTCCTTGGAGATCGAGCCGTAGCTCATGGCCCCGGTGGAGAACCGTTTGACGATCGAGGAGATCGGCTCGACCTCCTCGATCGGCACCGGCGGGCGCCGGCCGTCCTTGAATTTCAGCAGCCCGCGCAGCGTCATCAGGGTCTTGGACTGGTCGTCCACGCCGTTGGTGTAGGCCTTGAAAATGTCGTAGCGGCGTTCCCGGGTCGCGTGCTGCAGCCGGAAGACCGTGTCCGGGTTGAACAGGTGCGGCTCGCCCTCCCGGCGCCACTGGTATTCGCCGCCGCCGAGCAATGGCCGGTGGGCCGGTTCGACGCCGTCCTCGGGGTAGGCCATGGCGTGCCGGGCGGCGACCTCGGCCGCGATCACGTCCAGGCCGACGCCGCCGAGCTGGGAGTTGGTGCCGGAGAAGTATTCGTCGACCCGGTCCTGGGACAGGCCCAGAGCCTCGAAGGTCTGGGCGCCGCAGTAGGAGGCGACGGTGGAGATGCCCATCTTGGACATGATTTTCAGCACGCCCTTGCCCAGTCCCTTGATCAGGTTGTAGACGCCCGCTTCGCGGGTGACGCCGGTGATGTCGCCGTTGCCGATCAGCTCCTCGACGCTTTCCATCGCGAGGTAGGGGTTGACCGCGGCGGCGCCGTAGCCGACCAGGGTGGCGACGTGGTGCACCTCGCGCACGTCGCCGGCCTCGACCACCAGGGAGGTCTTGGTGCGGTTGGCGCTGCGCAGCAGGTGGTGGTGGACGGCGCTGAGCAGCAGCAGCGAGGGGATCGGCGCCCACTGGGCGTTGGAATCCCGGTCGGAGAGGACCACGAACTGCACTCCCCGGTTGACCGCGCCGGAGACCTGTTCGCAGATTTCGGACAGCCGTGAGCGCAGCGCGGCCTCGCCGCCGTTGGGCCGGTAGAGTCCGCGGATCTTAATGGCGAGCCGCTCGCCGTCGGCGCTTTCGATGTTGGCGATCTTGGCCAGTTCGTCGTTGTTGATGACGGGGAAGGGCAGGCTGACCTGCGGCTGGCGGACCTCCCTAGTGGAGAGCAGGTTGCCGTTCGGTCCGATGGCGCCGTGCAGGGACGTGACCAGTTCCTCCCGGATGGCGTCCAGCGGCGGGTTGGTGACCTGGGCGAAGGACTGGACGAAGTAGTCGAACAGCAGCCGGGGCCGCTTGGAGAGCACCGCGATGGGGGTGTCGGAGCCCATCGCGCCCAGCGGCTCGGCGCCGGTGCGGGCCATCGGGCCGATCAGGATGCGCAGCTCTTCGGTGGTGTAGCCGAAGGTCCGCTGCCGGTGGTTGACGGAGGCGCTGGTGTGCAGGACGTGTTCGCGCTCGGGCAGGTCCTGCAGCGAGATGCTGTTGTGCCGCACCCAGTCAGCCCAGGGGTTGCTGGCGGCGAGCTCGGACTTGATCTCCTCATCGTCGATGACCCTGCCCTCGGCCGTGTCGACCAGGAACATCTTGCCCGGGGAGACCCGGCCCTTCTTGACCACCTTGGACGGCTCGATGTCGATCACGCCGACCTCGGAGGCGAAGATGATCAGCCCGTCTTCGGTGATCCAGTACCGTCCGGGACGCAGTCCGTTGCGGTCCAGGGTGGCACCGACCAGGCTGCCGTCGGTGAAGGACACGGCGGCGGGGCCGTCCCACGGTTCCATCAGCAGCGAGTGGTACTCGTAGAACGCCCGCCGGGCCGGATCCATGGTGGCGTGGTTTTCCCATGCCTCGGGGATCATCATCATGATCGAATGCGTGATGGGCCGTCCGGAGAGCCAGAGCAGTTCCGCGACCTCGTCGAACGACGCGGAGTCCGACGCTCCCGGCGTGCAGATCGGGAAGAGCTCCTCGGGGCTCTCGCCCAGCAGCGGGTGGCTGAGCGTGGACTGCCGGGCCCGCATCCAGTTCCGGTTGCCCTTGACGGTGTTGATCTCGCCGTTGTGCGCGATGGTGCGGAACGGCTGGGCCAGCGGCCAGGACGGGAACGTGTTGGTGGAGAACCGGGAGTGCACGATGCCGAGCTTGGTCTTGAACCGGCTGTCGGAGAGGTCAGGGTAGAACGGTTCCAGCTGTGCGGTGGTCAGCATGCCCTTGTACACGATGGTGCGGGAGGACAGCGACGGGAAGTAGACGCCGTATTTATTCTGCGCGCGCTTGCGGACCCGCCAGGCCTTCATGTCCAGGGCGTTGGCCGCCGCGGCGCCGGTTGCCGCGCCGGAGTCGGCCCCGGCGTCGGCCAGGAAGAGCTGCACGAAGTTCGGCATGCACGCCCGGGCCATGGATCCGACCAGTCCGGCGACGATCGGCACCTCGCGCCAGCCCAGCACGGTCAGGCCTTCATCGGCAGCCAGGGCCTCCAGGCCCTGCCGCGCCGTCTCGGACTCGCCGGGTTCGGCCGGCAGGAACGCGGTGCCCACCGCGTAGTGTCCGGCGGCGGGCAGCGCGAAGCCCGCGACCGCGCGCAGGAATTCGTCGGGGATCTGGGTGAGGAGTCCGGCGCCGTCGCCGGTGCCCTCGTCGGCGCCGACCGCGCCGCGGTGCTCGAGGTTGCGCAGCGCCGTCAGGGCCGCCTGGACAATATCGTGGCCCGGTTCCCCGCGCAGCGTGGCGACGATGGCCAGGCCGCAGGCGTCCTTTTCCTGCTCCGGGCGGTACAGGCCCCGGGCTTCGGGAATCATGGCGAAGCGCTTAAAGGGAGACACGGCCGCCGGAACGGGGGTTCCGGCGGTGCTGCCGATTGGGTGCTGAGTCATGACAAAGTGTCCTTCCCCCTGATGTGAGCGAGCGGAGGGGACAACATTGGCCCCACTCCGCGGTCTGCCGTGGCCGGACCGCGGGGCGATTTCTATCTGAATTCTACGGCGGAGGTGCCGGGCGCGGACATCCGGTTTTGGTGCGAACCGGTACGTGCGCCGTGGTGTGGCTGGTAGGTGGTACCTGCAGCCTCCGTCGGGTGCAGCGGAAGGATTCCGGTCGGCGCTGGTTAGCGACCCTCATCCGTACTGCGTCCGTCGGCAGGTTCAGAGCTGCCGTGCTGGATATCCGCGAGATTATCACGGGTACCACTATCTGAGACAGTCGCGCCCGTTTTGTCCGGATGCTGGACCGCGGAGTCCGGATGCTGAGCAGCCGGATCGGCGTGGTCCGTTCGACCCGTGCGATCGGCGTCGCCGGCGTCAGTGCCGGACACGGCGGGGGCGTCCGCCGCGGCCCTGTCCCCGGTGGTCGTGTCCCCGGTGGTCCTGTCCGCCGCGGCGGTCTCTTTGCCGGTGGCCCCCTCAGCCGCAGCGGTCCCTTCGGCCCCGGTTCCGTCGCCGTCCGCCGTCCCCGGTACCCCGCGGCCGGCGAGCATCACGCCGTCGTCCGCGGAGCGCTTCCGCAGCCCCAGCAGCACGAACGCGAGCAGCGAAACGATGAAGACCAGGATGGAGGTCCAGACGTTAAGCCGGGTGGTGATGCCGAAGAAGGTGATCTGCTCCGCCGCGTCGATCCGCAGCAGTTCGATCCAGAACCGGCCCAGCGTGTAGATCATGGCGTAGAGCCAGAAGAGCCGGGAGCGGCGGAACCTGAAGCGGCGGTCCAGCAGCAGCAGCACGGCCACGCCGAGCAGGTCCCAGATGCTCTCGTACAGGAACGTCGGGTGGAACAGCGTGCCGGCCGCGAAACCGGCCGGGAAGTTCGGGTTGGACGCATCCACCTGCAGTCCCCACGGCAAGGTGGTGGGACCGCCGAAGAGTTCCTGGTTGAAGTAGTTGCCCCAGCGCCCCAGGGCCTGGGCCAGCAGGATGCCGGGCGCGGCCGCATCGACGAACGCGGAGAGCTTCACGCCGGCGCGCCGGCAGCCGATCCAGGCGCCGACCACGCCGAGCAGGACGGCGCCCCAGATGCCCAGGCCGCCGCGCCAGATCTGCGGGATGAGGCTCAGGTCCCCGTGGCCGTTGAATCCCGGGCCGAAGTAGGCATCCGGGGAGGAGAAGACATGGTAGAGCCGGCCGCCGATGATGCCGGCGGGGATGGCCCAGATGGCGATGTCCCAGATGGAACCCTCCGGGCCGCCGCGCCGGTTCCAGCGCACGTAGGTCAGCCAGACCGCGGCGATGATGCCGGCCAGGATGCACAGGGCGTAGGCATGGATGCGCAGGATCCCCCAGGGCAGCGGAATGTCGAACCCACTCCAGTTCGGGGCGGGGATGCTCGCCGTGACGCTGCCGGTCATCGATGCCAGGACGGTGTGCAATGCCACTAGTGGTTCTCCTCCGTTGCGGACCCGGCCTGCAGGCCCGAGCTTAGCTCTTTGACCAGGTCTCCGACCTGTGCCGGTCCCCCGGCGCGCATCGCTGCGACCAGGGCGGTGCCGACGATCACGCCGTCCGCGTAGCCGGCGATCTCACGCACGTGGCCGGCGTTGCTGACGCCCAGGCCGACGCAGACGCGCTCGGCGCCCGCCGCGCGGGTGTCCGCGACCAGGGTCCTGGCGGTGCTGCTGACGGCGCTGCGGGCGCCGGTGACGCCCATGATCGAGACGGCGTAGACGAAGCCTCGGGATGCGGCCACGGTCATGGCGAGGCGTTCCGGGGTGGACGACGGGGCCACCAGGAACACCCGGTCCAGGTCATGTTTCTCGGCGGCGGCCATCCATTCGGCCGCCTCGTCCGGGATCAGGTCGGGGGTGATGAGTCCGGCGCCGCCGGCTTCGGCCAGGCGGCGGGCGAATTCATCGACGCCCAGGCGCATCACCGGGTTCCAGTACGTCATGACCAGGACGGCGGCGTCGGTGCGGGCGGTGATCCCGGCGACGACGTCGAACACCTGCCGGACGTGGAAACCGTCGGCCAGCGCCTCGGTGGTGGCCGCCTGGATGACCGGACCGTCCATGACCGGGTCGGAGTACGGGATGCCGATTTCGATCAGATCGGCGCCGTTCGCGGCCATGGCGATGCCGGCGTCGATGGTGGCCTGCACCGTCGGGAATCCGGCGGGCAGGTAGCCGATCAGTGCGGCGCGGCCGGCGGCCCTGGCCCGGTCGATCGCGGCGGCGGACTTGCTGGTGCTCACAGCTGTTCCCCTTCTTCGCCGATCTGCGCTTCCGCGGACGTCTCGTCCAGCAGGTTGAACCACTCGGCCGCGGTGGCCACGTCCTTGTCTCCCCGGCCGGAGAGGTTGACGACGATGATCGTCCCGGACGGGTCAAGCCGGCCCTCGGTGAGCCGCTGGCCGACCTTGATGGCCCCGGCCAGCGCGTGGGCGGATTCGATGGCGGGAATGATGCCCTCCGTACGGCAGAGCAGCCGGAAGGCGTCCATCGCCTCGGCGTCGGTGATCGGCTCGTAGCTGACCCGGCCGATGTCCGCCAGGTAGGAGTGCTCCGGTCCGACGCCGGGGTAGTCCAGGCCGGCGGAGATCGAATGCGATTCCACCGTCTGGCCGTCCTCGTCCTGCATCAGGTAGGAGCGGGCGCCGTGCAGGACGCCGGGGCGTCCGAGCGTGATGGTGGCCGCGTGCCGTCCGGTCTCGACGCCGTCGCCGCCGGCCTCGAATCCGTAGATCTTCACTGCCGGGTCGTCGAGGAAGCCGTGGAAGATGCCGATGGCGTTGGAGCCGCCGCCGATGCAGGCGCAGACCGCGTCGGGCAGCCGGCCGGTCTGTTCCAGGATCTGGGCGCGGGCTTCCTCGCCGATGACCTCGTGGAAGAACCTGACCATGGCCGGGAACGGGTGCGCGCCGGCCGCCGTGCCCAGCAGGTAGTGGGTGGTGTCCACGTTGGCCACCCAGTCGCGCAGGGCTTCGTTGATGGCGTCCTTGAGCGTCTGCGAGCCGTTGGTGACCGGCATGACGGTGGCGCCGAGCAGCTCCATCCGGGCCACGTTCAGGGACTGCCGCCGGCAGTCCTCGGCTCCCATGTAGACCACGCATTCCAACCCCAGCAGGGCGGCCGCCGTCGCGCTGGCCACGCCGTGCTGGCCGGCGCCGGTCTCGGCGATGATGCGAGTCTTGCCCATCCGCTGGGCCAGCAGCGCCTGCCCGAGCACGTTGTTGATCTTGTGCGAACCGGTATGGTTCAGGTCCTCGCGCTTGAGGAAGATCCGGGCTCCGCCGGCGTGGGCGGAAAAGCGCTTGGCCTCGGTCAGCAGCGAGGGCCGGCCGGAGTAGTTCCGGTTCAGGTCCGCGAGCCGGACCAGGAAGTCAGGATCCGCCTTCGCCTTCTCGAAGGTGTCCTCGAGTTCGTCCAGCGCCGCGATCAGGGATTCGGGCATCCAGCGGCCGCCGTAGGCGCCGAAGTACGGTCCGGGGGCGTGCCGCAGGCTTTCGCGGCCGCCCAGGAAGTCATCGGCGGCGCTGGCTGCCTCGCCGTTCGCTGGTGATTGCGGGGTTGGCACGTGCCACCATCCTGTTCTTGGGAAATGAAGTGCTTAGGGCCGCGGGGCCATGGCGCCGGCGCCGGCCGCCTTAAATTCCGCGATCCGGGCTCCGGGAGAGGTGTCGCTGACCAGGGCTTCGCCGACGAGTACGGCGTGGGCGCCGTGGCTAGCGTAATGGGCGACGTCGCCGGCGTCGCGGACGCCGGATTCGGCGACGACGGCGGTTCCGGCCGGGATCAGCGCGGAGAGGGCCGCAAAGACTCCGCGGTCCACGTCAAGGGTCTTAAGGTTGCGCACGTTGACGCCGATGATCTTCGCCCCGGCGGCGACGGCCCTGCCGATTTCTGCCTCGGTGTGGGTTTCCACCAGCGGTTCCATGCCGAGCGAGCGGCTCAGCCGGAGGAACTCCGCGAGCAGGCCGTCGTCGAGCGCCGCGGCGATCAGCAGCACCAGGTCCGCGCCATGGGCCCGGGCCTCCCAGATCTGGTAGGCATCCACGGTGAAGTCCTTGCGCAGCACCGGAATCTCGACGGCGGCCCGGACCGCGTCCAGGTCCGCCAGGGACCCGCCGAAGCGGCGTTCCTCGGTCAGGACGCTGATCACGGAGGCGCCGCCGTCCTGGTAGCTGCGGGCCAGTGCGGCGGGATCGGCGATGCCGGCCAGGTCCCCCTTGGAGGGGCTCCGGCGCTTGACCTCGGAGATGACATGCAGTTCTCCGCCGGTGCCCGCGCCGAGGGCGGCGAACGCGTCCCGGGCCGGCGCCGCGCCGCGTGCTGCGGCCTTGACGTCCTCCAACGGGACCATCGCGGCGCGGGAGGCTAAGTCCTCCCGGACGCCGGCGATGATGTCGTCAAGAACAGTCACTGTCAGTGGCCGGCGTTCTTAAGTTTCGAACCGTTCACGCCGTAGCCGGCCCTGCGCATGGCCCAGCCGACGCCGAGGCCGATCAGCATGATGACGATGCCGACAATGAAGAGCCAGGTTGCCGCGGCGCCGATGACGAAGGCGATCGAGCTGATCAGGCCGCCGAGCAGCATCACAAAGACGCAGGTCCAGGCGGCCGGGCTGTTTCCGTGCCCCAGTTCCTCGGCGTGCGCGTCGTCCAAGGCCGTGGCAGGCCTGATCGTTTCGCCGGTCTTATTGCTCATTGGGTTCTCCCTCACGATGGATTCTGCTTACATTCTGCCATTGTTTGCCGGACAGCCGGGGCCGCCCGCGGGCGCGTGCCCTCCAACCGTGCGGGCGTGCGCCGTGCGGACGTGCGCCGTTCAGAGTGTCGGGTCGGTGCCGTGGCTCAATTGGTCCCAGCTGTCAATGTCGTCCAACGGCTCGGCCTCCCGCGCGGCGGCCGCGGCGGCGGGATCCGTAACGCCCGGCGCGGGTGCGGGCGCCGAGGCATCCTCCGCGCCCGGCACTGCCGCGCCGCCGGCCGCCGGGGCGGCGGTTTCGTACTTGCTCACCCGCTGCTTCCAGTGCCGGCCGGCGAGGACGACCAGCACCGACGCCGCCGCCAGCAGGACGCCGGCCACCACGGCCAGCCAGGGGAATACGGTGACGGACGCCGCCGTCGCCTGTCCCGTCACGCCGGTGGCCGCCCCCACCGCACCCGACGCCGCACCCTGCGGATCCGCCAGCACGGCGGCTCCGGAGGCCACGATCCCGGCCGCGGCAAGCAGCATGACGACCGCGATGATGATCCGTGCCACCTTCCCGGCAATCGATGCCGCCAGCGCCCCGGCCAGCGCGACCAGGGCCAGGGCTGTCACCGCCGTGGCGGCCTTGCTGCCGGCAATGTTCAGGTCCGCCTGCTGCACGACGCCCTGCGCCAGCTTCACATGGACCCAGGTCTGGGTGGTCGTGGCGAACGCCGCCAGGGCGGTCACGACCCCTGCCAGGATGGTGCTGGACTTCCGCGCCCAACGGGGCGTGCCGACGTCGGCCATTAATTGCCTTCCACGATTGTTGCTGGATCCAGGGCACGCAGCGAGGCGGCCGCATGGACCGCCCGCAGCGGTGCCGCTGCCTTGTTCGCTGATTCCAACGCCTCCGCGGCGTTGTCAGAATCCGCCACGATCCCGCCGCCTGCCTGCACGTAGGCGAGCCCGTCCTTGAGCAGCGCGGAGCGGATGGCGATGGCCATGTCCATGTCGCCGGCGAAGTCCAGATAGCCGACCACGCCGCCGTAAATGCCGCGGCGGACCGGTTCGAGCTCATCAAGTAGCCGCAGCGCACGCGGCTTCGGGGCTCCGGAGAGCGTGCCGGCCGGGAAGGTGGCGGCCAGCACGTCGTACGCCGTCCGCCCGGGCGCCAAGGTCCCCACCACCGTCGAGACCAGGTGCATGATGTGGCTGAACCGTTCCACCTGCATGAATTCGGTCACGTCCACCGTGCCGGGCAGGCAGACCTTGGACAGGTCGTTGCGGGCCAGGTCCACCAGCATCAGGTGTTCGGAGCGTTCCTTGCTGTCCGCCAGCAGGTCTTCGGCGAGGGCCTTGTCCGCCTCGACGTTCCTGCCCCGCGGACGGGATCCCGCGATCGGGTGGGTGATGACCTCCTCCGCGGTGACGGTGACCAGCGATTCCGGCGAGGACCCCACGATCGAGTATTCCCGGCCCTCGCCGTCGGCGAAGCTGAACAGGTACATGTACGGGCTCGGGTTGGTGTTGCGCAGGATCCGGTAGACGTCCAGGGCGGGTGCGGCGCAGTCCATTTCGAAGCGGCGGGAGATCACCACCTGGAAGACGTCCCCCTCGACGATGGCTTCCTTGCCCCGGTCGATCGCGGCGAGGTAGGACTCCTCGTTCCACCGGTGCCGCACGGCCGCGGAAAAGTCCGAGGCGGGGGTGTCCATCACGGAGACCGGCTGGGCCACGGAGCCGGAAATGCCCGCCAGCATGCGCCTGACCCGGGCGACGGCGTCGTGCCAGGCCTCGTCCACGTTCTCGGTGGTGCCGTTGGCGTTGATGGCGTTGGCGATCAGCAGCACCGTGCCCGCGCTGTTGTCATGGACGGCCATGTCCGCCACGAGGTTCATCGCCAGCTCCGGCAGGTGCAGGTCGTCCTCCGGCGGGGACAGCAGCCGTTCCCAGTGCCGCACGGATTCCCAGCCGACGAAGCCGACCAGTCCGGAGGTGAACGGCGGCAGGTCGTCGAAGCGCTCCGTCTGCAGGGCTTCGATGGTGGCGCGCAGGGCCTCGACCGGGTTGCCGCCGGAGGGCACGCCGACCGGTGGCTCGCCCAGCCAGTGGGCGGCGCCGTCGAGGCTGGTCAGGGTGGCCGCGGAGCGCACGCCGATGAACGAGTAGCGCGACCAGACCCCGCCCACGGCGGCGGATTCCATCAGGAACGTTCCGGGCTGTCCCTGCGCCAGTTTGCGGTAGAGGCCGATCGGCGTCTCCGCGTCCGCCAGGACCTTCAGCCGCACCGGAATGACCCTACGGTCCGCCGCGAGCAGGCGGAATTCCTCAAGGCTGGGACTGATCAGGCCTAGTTCCTGCATGGGCGTGGCTGCTCTCCTGGTACGGTCGCGGGGCGAAAGGTGCGGCGGGGGTGGGGTAGGCC
>JBIOFK010000036.1:0-17524 GCA_044447065.1 Actinomycetales bacterium
GGACACCGCGGTGCTCACCGGTACCGAGGTGAAGATCTCCGACGTCGCGGCGGGGCTGTTGAACAAGACGTTCAAGACCGACGCGGTCAAACCCGAAATGCTCGTCGGCATCGCGACCATCACCATCAACACCAAATAACCCCCCCGCGCCAGGCAACGCGCACCACCAGGCAAGAACCCGCATCACCCAACTGGGTCGCAGCTGATGCCGTTATGGACCGCCCATAACCGCATTAGCTGCGACCCAGTTGGGTTTAACCGCGGGTACGGGTCGGGTCGGGTCAGGAACGGCGGGGTCGGACACCGGGTGGGGCCGGTAGGTCGTCGTCGGGACGCAGCCGGCGGCAGCTCCCTGCGAGCCCTCCTGCCCATCGCGGTTGCGCGGGCCGCTGCCGGAATGTCTTATTTCGACACGTTAACGGGCGCCGGCACGGCGGTGTCCGTAACATTGGGGAAAATACAGGCTCCCGCTTGCCAAGTTCGTTGAAAAGGACTAATAAGTTGCCACTTGAAACGTTGCCCGTCATCGACTTCTCCCGGCTGAATGCGGGACCGGAGGAGGCCTCGGCGTTCCGTGACGAACTGCGCGAGGCCATGCATGAGGTCGGGTTCGTTTACCTGGCCGGCCACGGAATCCCGCAGAGTCTTACCGACGCAGTCCTCGGCGTATCGCGGCGTTTCTTCGAGCTGCCGGACGAGGACAAGCTCGCGGTGGAGAATATGCACAGCCCGCAGTTCCGCGGCTACACCCGGGTCGGCGGCGAGCTCACGGACGGCGCGGTTGACTGGCGCGAGCAGATCGACATCGGCGTCGAGCGCGACACGGTGGCGTCGGGCCCCGGCGTGGCCGACTACTGGCGGCTGGAGGGACCGAATCTGTGGCCGGCGGGACTGCCTGACATGCGGGAGATTGTCTCGGAGTGGACCGATCGGCTGAGCGCCATCTCGCTGACTCTCCTGCGCGCCCTCGCGCTCTCGCTGGGGGCAGCCGAGAACACCTTCGATGCGGCCTTCGCCGCCCGGGCCTTCCCGCTGCTCAAGGTGGTGCGCTATCCCGGCGAGTCCGATCCGGAACCCAAGCAGGGCGTGGGGTCCCACCGCGACGGCGGTGTGCTGACCCTGCTGCTGGTGGAACCAGGAAAGGGCGGCCTCCAGATTGAGCATGGCGGGCAGTGGATCGACGCACCCCAGGTCCCCGGGACGTTTGTGGTCAATATCGGCGAGATGCTCGAATTGGCCACGAACGGCTATCTGAAGGCGACCCTGCACCGCGTCATCTCGCCCCTTCGCGGCACCGACAGGATCTCCCTGCCGTTCTTCTACAATCCGGCACTGGACGCGACCATGCCCCGCCTGGCCGTGAGCGAGGAGTTTCAGGCCAAGGCACGGGGTCTTTCGGTTGACCCGACGAACAGCCCGATCCTGGAAACGTACGGGGACAACGCCCTTCGCTACCGGCTCAGGGCCCACCCTAATGTGGCGGAGGTCCACCACGGGGACCTGCTGAAAGGCTGACGGCGCCGGTTCCGTCCCATGGCGTGGCCCGGTCCCGGCGGCGCTGCCCCGCAACAGCAAACCAAGCGGATCCGGCGGACGCGGAGGACAGCCTAGGCCCTGGTGCCTTTTTGCTGTGCGTTCCGCTGCCCGGGACGCTTGGGCGGCAGTTCCGCGACGTGGGCGTGGGCCTTGGCGACCCAGTCCCGGGCCCGGTCAGGGTCGCCGAGCCACGCCTCCGGAAAGCCGACGTAGCCACCCATGGGCCGGTCCGCGGGGCCGAAAGGGACCGTTTGGGCCGTGGCCTGCAGGGCGGCCCGGTCCGCATCCGAAAGTCGAAGACCGAGCGTTGGACCGAATAACCCTGCAAACATGTTGCCGTTCACAAAGGCGCCGAGGTTGCCGAACATCGGCTTGATGGCGGTGCCGGGCAAGTCCTGCACCAGGATCCGGAACCGCTCCTTGTCAGACTCGGACGGCTTGGGTATCTGCACGATGCATCCCTCCGGGTGTTCGTTCCGGCTCGGACGCGTCCTCACCGGATAGCTGGGTAGCTGAGTAGCTGAGAGAACTCTATCCGGCGTGAGGGCGGGTGCACCGATTCGGGTGGGGCTGACCCGCACCCCGCAGATCGGGACTACCCCGCAGGTCAGGACGGTGCATGGGACTGGCCGGGGGAGCGCGGGCCACGACGGGTGTGCCATTCTTCATCCAACACCGCATAGGTGTCCAGATCAGCCCACTCGCCCTTGAACATTTCGCTGCTGCGGTGGTGGGCTTCCTGGCGCAGGCCCAGCCGGGTGGCGAGACGGGCAGAGGCGCTGTTCCGGCCATCCATGCGGGCAGTGACCCGATGCAGCCCAAGATTGTCGAAGGCCAGATCCAGCACAGCCGCGCAGGCCTCGGTGGCGTAGCCCTGCCTGGCGGCCGCGGGATGGAACACGTAGCCGATCTCTCCGCCGGCGTGCCGGTCCGAGTGGAAGAACAGCACCACATCGCCGATCAGGCTCCCGGTACTGGCCAGTTCTGCTCCCAGCGTCAGCGACTGACCTTCGCCGGTAATCTCCCGGCGGCCCAGGTCGCCCGCCAGCCGCGCTGCCAGGACCTGCTCGTCCATCGGCTCGAAAGGAAGATAACGGCAAACCTCGGGGTCCCCCCGGTAGGCAAGCAGGGCCGCGGTGTCGTCCGCGGTGAGCGGCCGCAGCCTTAGGCGCGCCGTGGTGATGGGGTAGCTCGGTCGAAGGTCCATCCAGCGATTGTCACAGATTGTGCCGGAATCCGCCTGTCCGCGAACCCGCCGGGTGCGGCGCAGCTACAGCCTCAGCCGTCCCGCCGGTCGAACACGAGGCCGCCGGGTACCTGGAAGGTGGGCATTATCTCCATCATGCCCATGTTCACGTGGCCCGGTGCCTCGATGGCGAAATCGAGGGCGTTGACGATGTCATCGGTGGTCAGCGATTCGTAGCCCTGGTAATAGGTCGCCCAGGCCGCGTCCATCGCCTCGGGAGTGCCGCCCAGATTTCGGCCGAAGATTTCGGTTTCCACCCGGCCGGGGCAGATTTCGGTGACACGGATGCGCTTTCCCACCGTGTCGTTGCGCAGCTGCCGGGAGATCTGGTGGACCGCCGCCTTGGTGGCGTGATAGACGGTGTGTCCGTAGAAGTTGTAGATTCCGGCGATGGAACTGATGTTCACCATATGGCCCAGGTCCCGCTCCACCATGCCGGGGAGGACCAGCCGGGTGAGGTGCAGCAGCCCGCGGAGGTTCACGTCCACGAGCTCGTCGATGTCCTGCTCCGAGGAATCCAGGATGTTGCCGGGGCGGGACACGCCTGCGCAGTTAACCAGGACATCGATCTCAAGGCCGTCCAGCGCCGCTGTGAGTGCGGCCGTATCGGTGAGGTCGACGACGTGGGCAACGGCGCCGCTGCGCTCGGCCAGTTCGGCCAGCCGTTCGCCGTTCCGGGCGACGGCGTGGACTGTCAGCCCGCGCTTGGCAAGGCGTTCGGCAATTGCCGCGCCCATGCCCGTCGATGCGCCCGTGACGAGGGCCGTGGTGTAGTCGGAAAAAGGCATTTGTGGCTCCAGGGATTGGCGGTGGTGTGGGGCGGGGAAGGACGGTGTGGACGGAACCTCCGCGGCGGCTCAGGCGTCCCGCAGCGGCTCGTGGGCCCGGTCCTTGACCGTGCTCACGGCGATGAGCGTTCCCAGCGCTGTGATGACCGCGTAGAACGCGGGCATGTAGATGTTCCCGGTGAGCGAGATGAGCCAGGTGAGCAGCAGCGGCGCGGTGCCGCCAAAGACGGCGGAGGAGATGTTGTAGCCGAGGCCATAGGCGGAGTATCGGACGCGTGTGGGAAACAGCTCGACGATGAGGATGTGGATGACGGCTGTGTGGCCGGCGAAGACCACGGCCATGATGCAGGCGCCGAGGATGGCCAGCCCCATGTTGCCGGTGGCGATGAGTGCGTACGCCGGAATACCGACAATGGCCATGGCGATGGCTGATGCCGCGATCACCTTTTTGCGCCCGATCCGATCCGACAGAGCGCCCATGAAGGGGATGGCGATGCAGATCGCCACCAGGCTGCAGGCGGTGACTATCAGCGCGTTGCTGATGGTGAAGTTCAGCTGCTTGCCTTTGAGGAACGTGGGCATGTAGGAGAACAGCACGTAGTAGCCGGAGCCGTTCATCAGCGGGATGAACAGCGCAAGCAGCATGGCGCGGCGGTGGGTGGGGGAGGAGAAGGCTTCCTTCAGGGGGTTCTTGGACAGTCCGCCGGATTCCTTGAGCCGCTGGAAATTCGGGGTGTCGCTGATCGCCTTGCGGATGTACCAGCCGATGACGCCCATCGGTATGGCCACCAGGAACGGGATGCGCCAGGCAAACGAACCGAATCCGCCGCCGGCGATCGCCGCCTGGTTCAGCCAGGGCGACATCGAATAGGCGACCAGCGTGCCGGTCAGCAGCGCGGCGAAGGATGCGATCTGGGCATAGGAGGTGATGATGCCGCGTTTGCCCTCCGGGGCGTGTTCGGCCAGGAAGGTCATGGCGCCGGCGGCCTCGCCGCCGACGGAGAACCCCTGCAGGAGGCGCAGCAGCACCATGAGGATGGGGGCCGCGACGCCGATGGCGGCGTAGGTGGGCAGCATGCCGATCCCCGCGGTTGCGGCACTGATCAGCAGGATGACGAAGACCAGCAGTTTCTGCCGGCCGATCCTGTCACCCAGATAGCCGCAGACGATGGCTCCGAAGGGCCTGACGAAGAAGGAGATGGCGTAGCCGGCAAAGACGAACAGCAGGGCATTGTCGGGGTTTCCGGGAGCGAGGAACACGAGGGCCAGCGTGCCGGCCATGAACGCGAAAATGCCGTTGTCGTAGAGTTCGACGAAAATGCCGACGCAGCCGGCGGCGACGACCTTGCGGGTCTGGCGGCCGCTGAGCCTCCCGTGCGGCTCGGTGGTGGATGCCGTTGAAGTTGACATGATTTTCCTAACTAAGGGCAGAGTAGCAACGCTGGGGACATAAAGACGAGAGCTGGCTAGCTTCCTGTTGCGGGAGTGAGGTTTTGCCACTGCGCAGGCTCCCCGACGCCCAGCAGGCCGAACACAGTTGTCACGGCTCTTCGCAGGGCTTCGAGCCGGTGCATGGACGAGCGGTACGCGCCGGTTGCCGCGGTGACGGACGTCTTGCGAAACCTGACCGAGTCCCCGGGCCTGGCTTGGGCCAAACCATCCAGGGACAGGCTGGTGACGACGGCAAGCACGGGGTATCCGGCGGTGACGCCCCGTCCGCGGTGGAGAACCAGCAGCTCATCGCGGGAGGGGACTTCGATGGCGCCCACGGGTACCCCCCGGGAGAGCAGTTCGGCGCTGGACCGGCGTTCCGGAAGATCGCCGCCCAGCCGCAGCCCGATGTGGTTGCTGCGGGGACTGACGGTGTAGCGGGAATTGAAGAGCAGGTCCGCGGAGGCACCGAACTCCTCGAGGTCCGGGCCGTCGGTGACGTCGACGACAAGGGCGGGTCCGAAATCCGGCGGGCGCAGGCCCAGCCGGAACAGCGGAAGATCGAAGTACGGTTGCCGGATCGGCGCAACGCTGCTGGGGGCGGTGAGTACGCAGCCTTCGGACAGTCGCAGGCCGAACCCGACGACGGTGTCGGGTGCGCAACTGCCCAACAGGGTCGGGGCGAGGACGGAGCCGTGTATTGCCACGTACGCGCGCAGGCCACCGGTCATGGCGCGGACGGCGAGGACTTCGCCGGCGCGGATCGAAACGGGCTCCCATTGCGGACAGTGCCGTCCGCCAACGGTCAGGCTGACCGGCGCACCCGTGACAGAGACCAGGAGGTCGGTATCCGTGCGCATGCGGAAGTCGAGGGCCGTAATCTCAATCAGCGGCGCATTGTCGTCGTTGCCGACCAGGATGTTGGCGGCCCGGGCGGAGAACTGGTCCAGGGCACCGTTGACGGGGAGGCCGTATTGCGGCCCGCGGACCCGTCCCAGATCGGTAACCACCGAGTTTCCCGGCTGCAGGACCGTCAAGGATCCGCTCACCGTGCAGCCCTCAGTTCCTGTCCAGCAAGGCCGGAAAAGTCACTGGCCGGGATCGGCCGGAAGCGCAGGACATCGCCGGGCAGATAGGGAACCAGCGGCTCGTTGTCCAGGTTCAGTACGCTCAAAGGAGTCTGCCCGATGACACACCAGCCTCCCGGCGCCGTCGCTGGGGCAATCACCGCCTGGCGGCCTGCGACGGCGACGGCGCCGGCCGGGACGCTGAGCCGGGGGTCCTTCAGGCGCGGCACTGGTTCCGGAAAGTCGGGACCGTCCATCATCGGCGAACCGGCCGGCGCGCCGAGGCAACGGATGACGTACGTCTTGGCGCAGTGCAGGGAAACGACGTCGGCCGTGCTGATCCGCTGCAGAGCGGCAACCGCTGCCAGGTCGGGGCCGTACTCGCCGCCGTAGACGACTGGGACGTCGAATTCGCGCGGCGTCCGGGCGGGAATGGCGGCGGAATCCAGTTGCCGCAGGCCCATCCTGACGTACGCTCCCACTTGCCGTGCCGACGTCGTGCACGGGTCGAACTCCACCAGCACCGAGTCGTAGGTGGGCACGGCTCCGCGCACTCCCTCGGCGTCGGCGAAGTCCAGCCACTGCGCAAGCCGGTGCACCGTGGACCAGTTACGCTCGCGGTCGCCGGACACGGCGACTACGCGCAGGGCCGAATCCCCTGATTCGTGCAGTTCCACGGGTGCTGCAGACTCGGCCATCTCAAGCCACCTCCGCGCGGGCGGCGAGAACCTGCGGCAGCGGGGTGATCGTCACGCCGGCGGCCATCAGATCCGCACGGATTGTGCGGGCGAGGCGGACGGCTCCGGGGTTGTCGCCATGAAGCAAGATGGTGTCCGCGGCGATCGGAATGTCGGTGCCGTCCGCGCAGTCAATGCGCCCTTCCAGGACCATGCGGAGTGTCCGGGCAGCGATGACCCTGGGGTCGTGGATGACGGCGCCGGGAAGGCCGCGCGGGACCAGGGTGCCGTCCGCGCGGTATGCCCGGTCAACGATTCCGACGATGGCCACCTGCAGGCCGCGGTTCCGTGCTGCTTGGGCGAGTTCTCCGTCCTGGGCCATGATGATGAGTCCGGGATCGGTACCGGCTGCGGCGTCGGCGACGGCGGCGGCGTAGTCCGCGCGGGTGGTCACCAGGTTTCCCAGCCGGCCGTGCGGCGCCACGTGGGTGACGTGGGTGCCGTGATACGCGGCAAACGCGGACAGGGCTCCGAGCTGGTAGAGCACGTCCGTGCGGACCTCGGCGGGGCTCAAGTCCATACTGCGCCGGCCAAAGCCGCGGAGGTCCGGGAAGCTGGGGTGGGCACCTATGCCCACCCCGCGGCGGACGCATTCGGCAACCGTCGCGTCCATGATGTCCGGATCGCCGGCGTGGAACCCGCAAGCGATGTTTGCGCTTGAGACGATCTCCAGCAGTGCCAGGTCGTCGCCGAGGGTGTAGGCGCCGAACCCTTCACCCAGGTCTGCGACGAGATCAATCATTGGACTCATTGTCTGAATTCCCTTTTATCCGGAATTTATCTGGAATTGGCTGTCCGCCGATAGTGGCGGACCGAATAAAGCGTCACGTCCGGAGCATGGCTGAGGAGCATTTACTCCACTGGTGGACGCTAACCCTTTGCCGAAACGTTCCGAACCGTCCCGATAACTAAATTCTGGCAGTGCGAGCCACATCACACAAAGACGAAATCTGTGTCACCCGATAGGTGTTTGTTATGACCCGGCGGGACGCGCCGGTGGCCGCTGTGCGGCATACAATCAAGTCACGGCCGCCCGCCCCCGGGCAGCGCCGGGAAGGGCTGCCGGAGTGGATACCAGGAAACTTGCTTACTTCGTCAAGGTCGTTGAGTCCGGGAGTATTACCAAGGCGGCGGCGGCGCTGCACCTGGCCCAGCCGGCCCTCAGCCAGCAGGTCTCGGCGCTGGAGGCGGAGCTGAAGCAGCGCCTGCTGATCCGCAGCAAGAAGGGCATTGAACCCACAGCTGCCGGGCACACCCTGTACCGGCACGCGCAGATGATCCTGCGCCAGGTCGAGCAGGCCCGCCAGGACGTCGAAACTTCCGGAGCGGCGCCGTCCGGGCGGGTCTCTATTGCGATTGCGCCCTACAGCATGGCATCAAGCATCGCGCCGCGAATCATCAGCGAAGTCCGCGCCAGATATCCGGATATCATCGTCCATCTGACCGAAATCTTTGGCGGGGTCCTCAGCGACGCCATTAAGAACGGCCGCTTGGACATGGCCCTTATCTACGAACCGGGAACGGTCCGCGGCGTCCAATTCACCACAGTAATCGTGGAGGACCTGTACCTGGTGGCCAATCCGAACGCGGGCATTCCGGCCGACGCCACCGAGATCAGCCTCCACGATGTGGCAGGCCACGGGCTGTTCCTGCCGGAAACGAACCACACGCTGCGCCAGATCGTGGAAAGAGGGCTCAGCGGGAACGCGCTCGTTCTGAATCTCGCGGGCGAGGTCGAGTCGGTTCCGTCCCTGGCGAGGCTTCTGCGGGCGAATCTGGGGGCGACCATCCTGCCCAAATCGGCCGCCGAAGCCCTGTTCCACGAGGAGGACTTCCGGCTCCTGAGGATTGTGGAGCCGGCCATGCAGTCGAGAATCGCATTGTGCACCGCGGACCACGAGCCGCTGTCCGAAGCCGCCTCGGCCGTGCTGATGATCCTGAGGGAAGTGCTCCAGGAGATATTGAAACGGTGATGGCGCACCGGAAATGCGGAATCCGGGCAATGAGCCCATTTACCGTTTATCGGATCCGCGGGATATTCCGCCCTGAGACCCTTTCCGGAAAAAGGCACCGTCCTATTCCTCGACCAGCAGGCCTTTCTCCTTGAGCACCGCGGTGAGGTTGCAAAGCTCAATAGTCGTGCCGCCGTCGTGGTATTTCCTAATCAGCTCCCGTTCCGCGTCGTCGCGGGCCTGGGACAGTGCGATGACCTCCTCGGCTTCCCCGCGCCGGATGACCACCACGCCGTCGGCGTCGCCGCGGAGGATGTCGCCGGGATAGACGATCTCGTCTCCGAAGACCACCGGATAGTTGATCGGGCCAAGGGTCTCCTTCACCGTGCCCTTGATGCAGACGTTGGCGGCGAAGACCGGCAGCCCCAATTCGATCAGGTCCTGCGTGTCGCGCACTCCGGAGTCGGTGACCATCGCGGCGAGTCCCTTTGATTTCATGGCATTGCCCAGCACATCGCCGAAGGTGCCGGCTTCCTCGTATTCGCCCGCGGCGACGAGCACGACGTCGCCCTCCCGGGCGTAGTGGATCGCGACCTGGAGCATCAGGTTGTCCCGGGGGGCGCAGCGGACGGTGACAGCGGGCCCGCAGAACGACATGGCGCGGTCGATGGGCTTGATCTTCGAGCTCAGCGCGCCCTTGCGGCCCTGGGCCTCGTGGATGGTGGCCGAGGAGAATGCCGCGAGCCGGCTGACGACGTCGGCATCGGGGCGGTCGAAGGTGGTCTTGACGTGGATCATGGTTGGGGTCCTTGCTGGTCTGAGCGGCTAGTGGAGGGCCCGGACGGCCGTGCCGATGGCCGCTACGGCTTCATCGATGACCTCGAGTCCGGTGGCAAAGGAAATGCGGAAGTAGGGTCCGAGGCCGTAGGCGGACCCGTGGATGGTGGCGACCAGGGCCGCGTTGAGGAGGTAGAGCGTGAAGTCCTCGTCCGTGCGGATTTCCGTTCCGCCGGGCGTTGTCTTCCCGATCACGCCGGCGCAGTTGACGTAGGCATAGAAGGCGCCTTCCGCCGGAGCGCAGGAAAGACCGACGACGGCGTTCAGGCCCGCCACCGCTGCGTCGCGGCGCCGGCGGTACACCTCGACGCTCTCCCGGACGAACCGCTGATCGGATGAGAGCGCCGCGGCGGCCGCCGCCTGGCTCACCGAGGACGGGCAGGAGGACATCTGGGACTGGAGCTTGTTGATGGCCGCCACCAGCGCGGCGGAGCCCGCGCCATAACCCAGGCGCCAGCCGGTCATGGCGTAGGCCTTGGACACGCCGTTGACAAGGAGCACACGCTCCCGCAGTTCAGGGGCCACCTCCACCAGGCTGGAGATCCGCCCGGCGCCGAAGAACACCTCGTCGTAGATCTCGTCCGTAAGCACCTGGATCCGCGGGAACCGGACCAGCACATCTGCCAGGGCGCGCAGCTCGGCCCGGCTATAGACGGCGCCGGTTGGGTTCGACGGCGAATTGAGGATCAGCCACATGCTGCGCGGGGTGATGCTGTCCAGCAGCGCCCGCGGGGTGAGCTTGAATCCGGCATCCTCCGGGCACGGAACGATGACCGGGGTGCCGTCATTGGCCAGGACCATGTCAGGATACGAAACCCAGTAGGGGGCCGGAATAATGACCTCGTCGCCGGAATTCAGCGTCGCCATCAGGGCAACGAAGATGACCTGCTTGGCGCCGCCGCCGACCGTGATCTCATCCACGCCGTACCGGATGCCGGTGTGCCGTTCCAGCCGTCCGAGAATGGCCTGTTGCAGTGCCGGCGTGCCGTTGACGGACGTGTACTTGGTTTCGCCGGCCATGATCGCGGCCACCCCGGCGTCTTTAATGTGGGCCGGTGTGTCGAAATCCGGCTCGCCGACAGTGAGGTCCAGGATCCGGTGTCCCTCCGCCCGCAGTTCACGGACCCGGGCGGCCGCGGCCACGCTGGGGGACGATTTGATGCGGAGTACTCTTTCCGCTGGCGCAAAGGCTTGCATGGTCTCTTCCGGTCTCTTCCGGTCTTGAGCGGTATACGGCGAACGCTTCCTGCTTCGAGCGTAGAGAATCCTGGAAGTAATGGATAAGACCAAATCCGCGTGGACGGATAAGCAATCCTTATGACCCCGGTGCGCGAAGCAGCCGGAATCCGGGTTCATCCTGCCGCCCCGGACCACCGTCCGGCAGAGTTTCGACGGGCGCCTCTGACGCTCAGCGGCCGGGCCGGCGGGCTCTTACGGCGTGACCTCGCTGCTGTGCGTGAGCGCGTGGTGCGCCTCCCGGATGGCGTAGTAGATGACCACCACGCCCGCCAGGGGGTCGGCCCACCACCACCGGAATAGCGCGTTCAGGCCGAGCCCGGCCAGTACCGCCGCGGCCAGGTACGCGTCAACGAGGGTCACGTGTCCTTCCGCACGCAGCACAGGGTTGCCCAAGGCTTTTCCGGTGCGGATCTTGCCGACGGCCAGGGCCACCATGACCGCGAACGTCATCGCCGTCCAGGCAATGCCGGGCACCGACACCCCGGGCCGGCCGCCGGTGGAGAAGACCACCACAAGTTGGATGCTCAGGTAGGCGGCAAGGAGCACGAACCCGGCCCCGACCAGCCGCATCGCCCGGTTCTCCCGGTCCGCGTGGACACCCTTGAGCTGCCACACCACGACCAGCGAGGCGAAGATCTCGATCAGCGAGTCCAGCCCGAATCCTGCGAGGGCGGGGGAGCCTGCCTGCAGCGCTGCGCTGGCCAGGACTCACAGCCCGACGACGTTCCAGCCCAGTGTCGCGTACTCAAGCCGCAGCCCGCGGCGCACCAGAGCTGAGCTGCCGAAGGAGGCGGGGTTCGTACCGGTCATGGGCGGGTCCGTTCCTGTTCGTCCGTCGTCCGGAAGCCGTGCACCGGGCATCCATGCCTCGGGAACCGGCAGACGGTGACCGTCTGCCGGTTCCCGGCGGGCCGGTCCTAGCCTTTCCGTGCGGGTCTGGTGCGGATCAGGGCCGCGATCCCCGCGGCCAGGCCCAGCAGGCCGGCGGCGAGCCCGAACCAGCCGGCGGTGGAGCCGCTGTCGCTGGGAGAGGTCGCCGCCGCGGGGGCGGGCGCGTCCGCGGCGGATGCGGACGCGGATGCGGATGCGGTACCGTCCTCGGCGGTGGTCACGAAGGAGGGGGCCGGGTGCTCGGGTTCCGGCTGCCCGTCGACTGCCTTTCCGTCCCACTTCACGACCGAGCCGTCGGTGTAGGTCTGCACAGCCGGCAGGGACACGGTGGTGCCCGCGGCGGGGAGCACGCCCACGGACAGGGAGAACGTCTGGTACTGGTTCTGGTCGAGCTCATGGGCCGCGTCAGCGGTCCAGATAACCGAGCTGACCGCCTTCGTAACGGTACTGCCATTGATGGTGACAGGTTTCGGCAGGTCGCTGGTGACGACCTGCTCTGTCCAGCCCTCGATGGGCTTCACCGACACCGAGGTGAACGGTGTATCGGTGGGAAATGTGACTTCGAGCTTGCTGGTCTTCGCGGTGGGGGATTCGTTGGGTACGTTGAACGCCAGGTGCGTGTAGCCGCCGGCGGCAGGATCGTCGGGAGCGACGCTGACATGGGCGGATGCCGCCGCGGCTCCAAGGGCCAGAAGCCCTGCGGTGGCCGCGGCTGCGGCCGCGGTTCTGAGGGTGCGTCGGAACGATGGTTTCATGATGGTGCCTTTCGGGCCCGGATCAGTCCGGTCGGTGAAGGAAGGGGGGTTCGTCTGCGCACCGAACAGCCCCCGGACCTGGAAGGCGGGGATTGCTAGAGCGCGCGGGCGACGGCGGGTGGCCCGCGCAGTGCGGGCAGGCGCCATTGGCCGCGGCACGTCTTAGGCACCGGAGGAACGAACGCCGGTGCCACCGGTCGGACGTACGGCGCCGATGCTGCCGGCGGCGTGCCCAACAGAGGCCGGAGCCAATGAAGGAGACTCCACAGAGCGTGTTCGCCGCGGGCGAGGAGCGCCGCCGTCATCAGCACGGCCAGCGCGTGGCCGGCGACCATCGCCAGGCTCCAGTCCGGCGCCATCGCGGAGCGGGAACCGGCACCGGTCACCAGCGCGGGCATGAAAGCGGCCATGTCAGCTTCGTGCCCGGTCAGCTGCGGGCCCATCGGCGCGGCCGGGACGGGGACCGAGAGCGCGCAGAACGCCCAATGCAGAAAGACCTGCCCGGCGCCCAGCAGCGCGGCCAGCAGCGGGAAGGACAGCTTCCACCGGGTGAGAAAAGCCACCGGAACGAGGGTCAGGGCGGCTAGGGCCATCATCACGGTCGGGGACGGCAGCCGTCCGCCGGCAATGAGATGCGCTTCTGCGGCGAGGCCCAGAATGGCCGAACTGAAAAGTCCCACGCGCAGCAGGCGGAAAGGCGCAGCTGTCATGTCCTTGCCTCTCTGTCCGCGGCGGTCCAGCACCGATCGTATCCCGGGGCGGCGGTGGCCACCATATTTCCACCCGGGCGGTGGGCCGCGGGCAGTACCACAAGCTATTCGTGCCCGAGCGGCCCTCCGATGGGTCTGCCGGCCCGCTGGCGTCCGCAGAACGACCCGCGGTTGTCCCGCCGGTCGTTTCTGCCCCAGAATGGGCCCATGAAGATGCTGACGCTGCCGAACACGGACCTGGAAGTTTCGAACATCATTCTGGGGCTGATGAGGATCATGCCGCTCACCGACGACGGCATCCGGTCCCTGGTGGGAGCATCGCGGGACGCCGGCGTCAACTTCTTCGATCATGCCGATGTCTACGGCGACGAGCCGCACGACTGTGAGCGGCGCTTCGGCGACGCCGTGACCTTCACGCCGGCGGAGCGGGCAGCGGTGTCGATCCAGTCGAAGGTCGGGATCCGTTCGGGCTATTGGGACTTCTCGAAGGAGCACATCCTCCGGTCAGTGGATGAATCGCTCCGGGCGTTGAGGACCGACTATCTCGACATCCTGCTGCTGCACCGCCCCGACGCCCTCGTCGAACCCGACGAGGTTGCCGAGGCTTTCGACCTCCTGCACGCGGCGGGGAAGGTTCTCAATTTCGGGGTCTCCAACCACACGCCGGGCCAGGTCGAGCTGCTCAGGCGCTCGGTCAACCGGCCCCTGATCGTGAACCAGGTGCAGCTGAGCATCACCCACGCACCGCTGATCGCCGCCGGTGTCGCCGCCAACATGGCGGGCCTGGACCAGTCCGTTGACCGGGACAACGGAATCCTCGATTACTGCCGGCTCAACGGGATCACGCTCCAGGCCTGGTCGCCATTCCAGAAGGGATTTTTCGACGGCGTCTTCCTGGGCGATCGGGAGCGCTACGCCGAGCTGAACGCCGTGATCGACGAACTGGCCCAACGCTACGACGTTGCCCCGGCAGCCATTGCCGTGGCGTGGATCACCCGGCATCCGGCGCACATCCAAGTGGTGCTCGGGACCACCAGCATCGAGCACCTGCGTGAGTCCGCGGCCGGTTCCGACATACCGTTGACCCGGCAGGAGTGGTACCGGCTCTTCGCCGCTGCCGGGCATACCCTGCCCTGACAGGAAGGGGCGTCAGTTGGCGGCGTCGGCGGCGAGGGCAATCAGCTGCTCGCGCACGGACTCCGGCAGCACGGACACGGTCTCCGCCAGCAGCAGTTCGATCCCCGCACGGAGCGCCCGCCGAAGTTCGGGCTCCTCGAACGAGCGGACCAGGGTGGCGGACACGGCGGGGACAGTTCCGACCGGCAGCAGGTGGGCTCCCCGGGCCTGGAACGTCTCGGCACCGTGCCGCGCCGCGGTCAGGGCAAGCACTTCGTTTCGGAGTTCGCTGAGCCAATACCCGGCCTGCAGGGCGCGGCCCCGCTCGATGGACACGCGGGCACGGAGGGCATGGTGTGCCGCATACCCGGCGATCTCCGGGCAGCCGCGCGGCTGCTTGGGCACTGCGGCGACACCGTCGGCCCCGAACAGCAGCCGGAACGTCGCCGCACGCGGGCCGAACGACGTCGCCGGCGTCACCGACAGGTCCACCTGCAGCGCCCCCGGGAGCAGGAAGACGCGGTAGATGCTCGCCCCGGAGACCACATCAAAAAGGGTGTCGGCCCGGTACTCCCGGCGCAGGATGTCCGCCCAATCATCGAGGACGGCGGCCAGATCCGCTGCGTCGGCAACGGCGAAGGTGAGGTCAAGATCGGAGAACCGGTCGCCGTCGGTCAAAGCCAGCGACCCGACGACGGCGCCGGCCACGATCCGCCGGTCGCCCTGCGCCAGCTCAAGAACCCGGTTCATGACCCGATCACGGAATCCAAGGTCAAACATGATCCCATCGTCTCATCTGCGCGTTACGGGTAACGGGTGCCGGTTTAGAGCGGGGACGGAGACGGCACGGCGCGCCCGGGCGTAGTTTGGACCCATGGCACAGCATCCCGAACACCAGCACTCCGGGCACCAGAACCAGGGGCACCAGCAGTCCCGGCACCAGCACGCGGGGCCCGGTGGGGCGCCCGACGACGACGCGGGGCTGGCGGAGATGCTGGACCTGGACGCGGAGGTGCTCAGCGAATACCTGGACATGGCTACGGCGTGGGTCGCGCAGCTCGTTCCGGGCACCTCGCGCAGAATCGTCGACCTCGGGGCCGGAACAGGCACCGGCACCCTGGCCCTCGCCCGCCAGTTCGGCTCCGCGGAGTTGGTCGCCGTCGACAACTCGGCATCGATGCTTGAGCGCATCCAGGCGGCGGCGTCGCGGCACGGGGTGGCTGACCGGCTGCGCACCGTGCTGGCCGACCTCGACCTGGCCTGGCCCGATATCGAAGCGGCCGACCTGGTGTGGGCCTCCTCATCACTGCACCATTTCGCCGATCCGGACCGGGTACTGCGCGACGTCCATGCCGCGCTGAACCCCGGTGGCCTGTTCATGGTCCTCGAGATGGACGACTTTCCCCGCTTCCTGCCCGAGGACGTCGGGATCGGCGCACCGGGACTGGAGTCCCGGTGCCACGAGGCCATTGCCCGGCAGGGCTGGAACTCGCACCCGGACTGGGGCCCCCATCTGGAACAGGCAGGCTTTGTGATCGCGGCGCGGCGCGGCATCAGCGTCGAGGCCAACCCGGCGGCGGACATGACGCGGCGCTATGCGCACGCCTCGCTCCGCCGGATCCGCTCCGCGCTTGAGGACATGCTGGCAGCCGAGGACCTCGCAACGCTTGACCGCCTCCTGGCGGACGACGGCCCGGATGCGCTGCTGTCCAGGGGAGACCTAACCGTCCGTAACAGCCGGACCGCGTGGGCGGCCCGGCGCCCGTGAGCAGCTACTCCAGCCTGCGCCGCACGGCCCGGGGACGGATGGCATACTCAGTTACATGCTCCGGAATGCGGCCGGCGCCGCGGAACCCACGCCCGGCGGCTCCGCCCGGCGTGTTTATTGCCCGTCCGATCAAGGAGCCGCTGTGCCGAGCCTGACTAGTCGTCTCATGCCTGTATTCCTGCGGGCGACCGGGGCCAACCGCACCTTTGTCAGCGCGGCCGCAGCGCAGCAGCACATCGGTCGGACCGCTCTTCGTCCGCGCAGCTATGGCCCTCCACGGCTACTGCGCAAGGATGTGGCCGTCACTGTGGACCACGGTCCCGGGTGGCCGGTCTATACGCTCACTCCCAGGGCCGGGCGGGCGCGCGGCGCGGTGGTCTACGCGCACGGAGGCGGCTGGGTGAACGAGATAGCGCCCCAGCACTGGAGCCTCGCGGCGCAGATCGCCGTGGAAGCGCAGGTGTGCGTGCTGGTGCCGATCTACCCGCTGGTGCCGGTCGGCACCGCGGACGCGGTGGTCTCCGCCGTCGTGGATCTGCTGCTCGCCGGCCGGGATGCCTACGGCAGTGCCTGCGTCGCCGGCGACTCGGCCGGCGGCCAGATCGCGCTCTCCGCCGCGGTTTCGCTACGGGATCAAGGGGCGCCGCCGCTGCCGCAGACGGTACTGATTTCTCCCGCCCTTGATCTTTCGCTCCGCAACCCCGGGATTGACCTGGTGCAGCCCAGCGACCCGTGGCTGGGACGGGACGGAGGCCGCGTCTTCGCCGAGTACTGGCGCGGGAAACTGGCCATTGACGACCCCCGGGTCAGCCCGCTCTTCGCTGATCTGCGCGGGCTGGGTCCGTTGACGGTGTTTAGCGGCACCAGGGACATCCTCAACCCGGACACTCGCCTGCTGGTCGAGAAGGCGGCCTCCGCCGGGGTCGACGTCGACTATCACGAGAAGCCGGGCCTCGTACATGTCTACCCGCTCACCCCCACCCCCGAGGGCCGGGCCGCGCGGGCCCTCATTGCTGAACGGCTCCGCACCGCGGCGCAGCGGCCGGCAGCTACCCGCGGCAGCGGCGAGGAACGAGACACGCTCTAGCCCGGTTTCCTTGGTGCCGTCCTGGTCAGCGTGCCAACCTGCACAGCTTTCGCCGCCCCGGCCGCACTTTTCCGGCGTGTCCTGGCACGACACGCGGGTTTTCGGCTCAATGTTGGGCAGCATGGCCCGGGCCGTCGTGCCGCGGCACCGCCGTCCTGCCGTGCGCGGCCATCCGGTACTAGTGTTGTTTCCCAGGCAGGCATTGCGTCAGGCAGGCACAACGGTAGGAGCGTCATGGCCGGGGACCCGTTCTATCTGGACAAATCCGATCCCGGGAGCTGGCGGGCTCTCAACGGGCTCGCCCTGAAGGTCGCCACGGCCGCGGAGGCTGCGGGGCTGGCCCGGGCCACGGTCGAGCTGCTCA